>JAUHXR010000009.1 GCA_030426845.1 Polyangia bacterium
CGCGGAGCAGGCCGTCGACCATCCCCATCCGCGCCCAGCCGACCTCGGGCCCGCCCAGCTGCCAGCGGCCCTCGGCCTCGCGCTGGAGCACGACCGGCTCGCCGCCGCCGCGCAGCTCGAGCCGGCGTGAGCCGGTCGCGTGGAAGCCGGCGAACAGCTCCTTGCTGCGGAAGTGCGCGAGGTCGTGCCCGAGCTCCTCGAGGATGTCGTCCGACACGACGTAGGCGCGGTCCTCGCCCGCCACCGCGGCGTAGAGGCCTCCGCCCGCCGGCGCCTCGCCGCCGAAGACCACCTCGACCTGCTGCTCGCGGACCGTGAAGCGCACGGTGTAGCGCGGCGCGTCGAGCCCGAACTGGGCGCGGTCCTCGGCCGTGATGTCGTTCAGCGTCCGCGTCGGGGTGAGCCACTCGAGCGCGCCGAGGAGCGAGTCGACCGCGTCGTCGTCCGCCTCGGTCGCCATCGGCTCGGCGATCCGCCACGTCCCGAGGTCGAGCACGCCGTCCTCCTCGTCCTCGTTCCGCTCGCGGACGAAGACGATCGGCGGCTCCTCGCCCGCCGCGAGCTCGACCCGCTCGACCTGGTCGCGGACGAACGCGCTCAGCACCTGGCCGCTGCGCTCGCTCGTCTCGGTCGTGGAGAGCGTCCCGCGCTCGTAGATCATGATGAACGCGAAGAGCGCGGCGTTGATCACGGTCAGCGCGATGGTCGTGTTCTTGGTCATCGCTACTGCCTCCGGTTCCACCAGACGGCGAAGCCCAGGAAGACGAACGCGAGCGGGATGAGCACGACCACCCGCAGGAACAGGTTCTCGACGTCCTCCTGGCTCATCGACACCGGGTGCGACTCGATGGTGCGCGCCTCGATCGCGATGAGCGCGTCACGCTCGGTGAGCCAGCCCACCACCGCGGAGGCGAAGTTGCGGTTCACCACCGTGGCCTCCTGCAGGTACTCGCTCGCGAGCATCGAGGCGTCGCCGATCACGACGACGCGGCCGCCGGGCTGCGCGTCGGGCTCGCCGTCCTCGTCCTCGTCGATCGCCTCACGGCCGGTGACCTCGGCCTGGGCCGCCACCGCGATCGGCACGGGCCCGGCGATGTCGCGCTCGTCCGCGCCGAGCTCGCCCGCGCCCTGCGCGAGCGAGCGCAGGTCGGTCTCCGCGTAGGACTGCTCGCTCGTCCGCAGGAGCACCGCCGCCTGGTCGGGAGAGGCGGGCCGCACGCTGCGCGCCTCGGAGGCGATGATCGGCAGGCCGAGCCCGGTGAACGGCTGGGTGATCGGGTGATCGCCCCACCCGACCACCGCGTAGGGCCCGAGGGGGTGTCCCCCGCCCGCGGGGAGGAGCGCCGGGTTGGGCTCGATGATCACCGAGCGGTCGAGGCGAACGCCGAAGTCGGCGAGCATGCGCTCGAAGCCGAGGTCGACGAACTCCGTCTGGCTCGCGTTGACGACCGGATCGATCGCGAGGAGCAGGTTGCCCCCGCCGCGCACGTAGGCCCGGACGAGGTCGATCTCCTCCGGCGCGAAGGCGACCTCCGGCCCGACCACCGCGAGCGCGTCGCACTCCTCGACGGTGAGCTCGTCGCGACCGCGCAGCGTCACGTCGGAGAGCTCGAGGTTCTCGCGCCGCATCTCCTGGGCGAAGCCCGCCAGCGAGCGCTGGGAGCCGGTGACCGACAGCTCGCCGTGGCCGGTGGTGACGCAGACGTGGGTCGCCTCGCCCTGCATCAGCTCGACGAGGGCGCCGGTGATCGCGCGCTCGCCCTCGACGTTGAGCTCGACGCTGTCCTCGCTCTCGAACGGGTCGAACGACCGCGAGATGAGGTCGTCGCGGGTCACCTCCCAGTGCCGGTCGCCCGACGCGACGACCGCGGCCACGTCCGAGAGCTGCGACTCGCCCACGAGCATCGCGCCGAGCTCGAAGCGCTGGGCGACCTCGCGGTAGGCCCCGGGGTCGCGATCCGGGTCGACGTAGTGGACGTCGAGCCGCTCCGTCTCCGCGGTGTAGCGCGCCAGTAGGTTCCGCAGCTCGGCGAAGCCCTCCTCCGCCTCGGAGAGGAGGATCCAGATCTCGACGTCGCGATCGAGCTCCCCGAGCACCGCCTTGGTGCGATCGGACAGCGTGTAGATCGAGTGCTCGGTCCAGTCCCAGCGGTCGTAGTGGCGGTAGGAGAGGTAGTTCGCCTGCACGAGCAGCGCGAGGAGGAGCGCGATGTTGTAGAGCGGCCAGCGCGTCTCGGGCGACGCGAGCGACAGCTCCCGCCCGCGGGCCCGCACCGCCCCGACCGCGAGCGCGAGCGTGCCGGCCGCGATCGAGAGGTCGAACACCAGGTAGCGGCTGTCGATCACCCCGCGCGAGAAGGCCTCCATGTGGCCCCAGATCGACAGGTAGGCGAAGACCTCGCGGTACTCCTCGCCGAACACGAACTGGCCGAGGCCCATGATGAACAGGCCGGCCAGCGCCATGAACGTGAGGATGCCGCTCACGATCTGGTTCTTCGCGAGCGCGCTCATCAGCGTGCCGATCGCGAGGTAGTAGGCACCCATCCCGAGGATGCCGACGTAGCTCGACGCCACCGTGCCGAGGTCGACGTCGCCGTAGCGGCTCGTGAGCCACACGTAGAGCAGCGTCGGGAGCCACATCGCGATCCAGACGACGACCGACGCGAGGTACTTGCCGAGCACCACGCTCGTCGCGCTCACCGGCGCGGTCATCAGGACCTCGATCGTGCCGCGGCTGCGCTCCTCGGCGAGGAGGCGCATCGTCACGAGCGGGACGAAGACGAGCATCGGCAGGTAGAACAGCGTCGTCTGCCCGAAGAACATCGTCAGCGGGTTGTCCTGCGCGCCCGCGCCCAACGGCTGCGAGGCGTAGTAGCTCGCGAGCATGTAGAAGACGACGCCGCTGTAGAGGAGCCACGCCGTCAACAGGACGTACGCCATCGACGAGACGAAGAAGGCGTAGACCTCGCGCTTGAGGATCGTCCAGGCGGCCCTCACTCCTCTTCCTCCTTGGCCGCACGCTCCTTGGTCGTCAGGCGGCTGAACACGTCCTCGAGCGAGGCCTGCTTGCGGCGCAGCTCCCGCAGGGTCAGCCCGGCGTCGGCGATCGCGCGGAACACGTGCTCGGCCGCGTCGGGATCGGAGGCCTCGAGGGTCGCGCTGACGAGCGTCCGCTCGCCGTCCGCGCGGCCGGAGATCGACTTGATGCGCACGCCCTCGACCACCTCGAGCGCGGCGCGGAACGCGGCCTCGTCGCCCCGGCCGCTCAGCACGACCTCCTCCTGGCCGGTCGCCCCGTCGCGCAGGCGCGCGGGGTCGCCCTCGGAGACGAGCTGGCCCTTGTTGAGGATGAGCACCCGGTCGCAGATCGCCTCGACCTCCGGGAGGATGTGGGTGCTCAGGAAGACGGTCTTGTCGGCCGCGAGCCGCTTGATGAGCTCGCGGACCTGGCGGATCTGGTTCGGGTCGAGGCCCGCGGTCGGCTCGTCGAGGATGAGCAGCGGCGGGTCGGCGACGAGCGCGTCGGCCAGGCCCACCCGCTGGCGGTAGCCCTTGGACAGCTGCCCGATGATGCGGTCGGCCACGTCGTCGACCTTCGCGTCGTGGAGCGCCTTGTCGACCCGCTCCTTGATCTTCGCCGACCGGAGCCCCTTCAGCTCGGCCCGGTAGCGCAGGTACTCCGCGACCCGCATCTCGGGGTACAGCGGGCAGGCCTCGGGCATGTAGCCGATCTTCCGGCGGGCCTCGATCGGCTCGGCCAGGGCGTCGACCCCGCCGATCGTGATCGCCCCCTCGGTCGGCTCCAGGAAGCCGGTGATCATGCGGAGCGTGGTGCTCTTCCCCGCGCCGTTGGGGCCGAGGAAGCCGCAGATCTCGCCCTGCGCCACCTCGAAGGTCAGCCCCCGGACAGCGCGGTGATTCCCGTAGTTCTTCGAAAGGTTACGGACCTCGATCACGGTCGCCCCCTCCCGGAAGCGAGCTACTGATAGTCCGCCGCCCGACGGCCGGCAAGAGGCCCGTGAATGCGCCCCTCGGCCGCGGCAACCAGGTACCTAGAGGCTGAAATCCACATGGTATCGTCGACCTTCAACGCGCTGGACGCGCTGTCCCTGCCGCACGTCCAGGCGCCCGCGCGGCGCCCCACCCCCGCCATGGACCCGGACGTAGAGCTCATCGCCCGCGCCAAAGACGGCGACACCGAGGCCTTCCACGCCCTGTTCACGCGGCATCAGGCCAAGGTGGCCCGGATCGTCTTCCGCATGATCGGGCCGAGCCCGGACGTCGAGGACGTGGTCCAGGACGTGTTCCTCAACGTCTACCGCTCTCTCCCGTCGTTCCGCGGCGACGCGAAGTTCTCGACCTGGCTCTACCGGCTGGCCACCAACGTCACCCGGATGCACCTCCGCCGCGGCCGCTCGCGCCCCCGGTTCGCCGACGTGGAGGTCCCCGAGACCCCGCGCGACGGCGCCCCGGCCGAGACCCCGGACGTCACGGTGGAGCGGGCCGAGCGGGTCCGCGCGCTCTACCGGCTGCTCGACAAGCTCACCGAGAAGAAGCGCGAGGTCCTCGTCCTCCACGACCTCGAGGGCGTGCCGGCCAAGGAGATCGCGGACACCCTCGACATCCCCGTCCTGACGGTTCGGACCCGGCTGTTCTACGCGCGCAAGGAGCTCTACGCGGCCCTCGCGGCCGAGCCGAGCCTCTCGGGCGTCATGGAGCAGCTCATGGACTCGCTCCCCGGCCGCCCCAAGACCAAGTCCCGCGCGAGCGACGAACCCACGTCGAGCGAGCGCGCCTCGGCACCCCCGGCCAAGTAACCTCTCCTCCCCGAGCCACGTGTGTCCGAGCACAAGCCCAAGACCGCCGCGCTGATCGCCTACGCCGAGGACCTCCTCTCGGACGAGGGGCGCGCGCGCCTCGAGCGGCACCTCGTCGGCTGCGAGGTCTGCCAGCGCGAGCTGGCGGCGATGGAGCTCTACGACACGCTGATCGACTCGGTGCACTCCGCGCCGATGCCGGCCGTCGACTTCGACTCGATGGCGATCTCGCTCCGCCAGGAGGCGCTCTCGGTGAGCCGGGAGCTTCGCGCACAGAAGACGCGCCGGTCGTTCCGGGGCGCCCTGCCGTACGTAGGGCTGGCCCTCGCGGCCGCGGCGGCGATCGCCGTCTGGGCTTGGCCGAGCGAGCCCGCCGCGCCCATCGCGCGCCCCGAGCCGCCCGTCGCCCCCGACCCGCCGGCCCCGGCTCCGGAGCCCGCGCTGCTCTCTCCGGTGGTCACGCTCGCGGCCGGCGCGCCGACGCGCCTGCGAGACGAGGTCGTCGAGCCGCTCGCGCTCGGAGACACGCTGAGCGAGGGCGAGGCGATCCGCGTCGGTGACGGCGAGGTGCACGTCCGGCTCTCCGAGGCGACGGGCCTCATCGCCTTCGCGCAGACGGAGCTCGGCCTGGCCCGGGCGCGAGCCGACCACGTCCGGGTCTCCCTCCACCACGGCGCGGTCGGTCAGGAGGTCGCGCCCCTCGCGGAGGGCGCGCGCTACGTCGTCGTGGCCGGCGACTACGAGGTCGAGGTCCGAGGCACCCGCTTCGTGGTCTCGCGGCGCGACGCGGTCGTCGGGGTCGACCTGACCGAGGGCCGGGTGGTCGTGCGCGGGCCGGACGGCGAGGAGGAGCTCACCGCGCCGGCGCGCTGGCGCTCGGACGGCTCGCACCCCGAGGGCGACCCGAGGGCGGTGGCGGTCCGGGAGCGCCAGGCGGCCGAGGTTGCGCTGACCCCGGTCCGCTTCGACCACCCCGACGTGATCCGCTGGCGGTTCGACGAGACCGCGCTCAGCGCGCGGGGGCCGGTCGCGCTCCGGGCGGAGCCGGGCGACCACGAGCTGTCGGGGTGGGACGCCCACGGCCACCTCCTGCGGGTCACGCTGCCGGTCGGGACGGACCCGGTCGAGATCACCCCCGACGCGCTCGAGCCCGAGACCCCGCGCCTGCGGCCCGGGCACCTCGACGCGAGCCAGATCCAGCCAGTGCTCCAGCGCGGCTCGCGTCAGATCGAGCAGTGCTACGAGCACGCGCTCCGGGTGGGCTCGAGCGTCACCGGGCGCTCGCGCCTCCGTATCCAGATCGCGCCCGACGGGTCGGTCAGCCGCGCCCGCGTCCTCGGGATGAGCGGCGAGGGGGCGGCGGCGCTCCAGCGGTGCATCACGAACTACGCCGGCCGCTGGACGTTCCCGCCGCCCGGCGGCCCGCTGACCTTCGATCAGCCGCTCCAGTTCGCGCCCATCCAGTAGCCCTCGTCTGCCGAAAAGTAGGAGGAGAGCCTACCCTCTCCTACACTCCGGGCGTGATCGAGCTGCCGCCCACGATCCGCCGCGTCATCCAGGCCGCGTTCTGCGCCACCGCCATCGGGGGCGGCGCCCTCGTAGCCCACGCGATGAGCGCACCCGAGCCGCCCCCCGCGGCCGCGTTCCCGCCGCCGATGCCGGAGCCCCACCTCGTGGCGACCCGCCCGACACCGGCCGAGCCGTCCTCGCCGCACCTCGTCGCCGAGGCGCTCGACGCTCTGCCCCCGCCGACCGTCGCGCCCTTCGCCGAGAGCCTCGCGGGCGGGCAGGTGATCACGGGCGGCACCCCGCACCGGCTCATCTTGTTCACGTTCGACGACGGCCCGGATCCCCGCAACACCCCTCGCTTGCTCGACATGCTGGACGCGCACCGCGCCAAGGCGGTGTTCTTCCTCACCGCGCACCGCATGCGGCACGACACGCCGTGGGAGCAGACCAACCGCGAGATCGCGCAGGAGATCGTGCGGCGCGGCCACGTCGTGGCGAACCACACCGTCGACCACCCGCAGCTCCCGCTCCTGCCGACCGAGGACGTCGTCGCGCAGGTGGAGGGGGCCGAGGCGGTGTTCACCGAGGTGCTCGGCGCCCGGACATGGCTGATGCGTCCGCCGGGCGGCGCGCGCTCGCCCCGCGTCGACCGTCTCCTGGCGGACCGCGGCTACACCCAGGTGCTCTGGAACCTCGGGACGGGCGACTTCCAGGTCCGCGAGCCGGAGGAGGTCGTGCGGATCTTCCGTCGCGTGCTCGCCCGACGCGAACGCGAGAACGGCGAGCGCGGCGGCATCGTCCTGCTCCACGACACCCACGAGTGGAGCGTCGACGCCTTCCCGATGATCATGGCGTATCTGCGCGAGCGGAACTGCGAGCTCATCGAGCAGGGCGAGGAGCTCTACGACGTGGTCGACGACCCGAGCTACTTCCACGTCACGCGCGGAGACGACGCGAGCGCCGAGGCCCCTCCGGCCACGCTCCCCGCCGACGTCCTCGCGGAGCGCCAGCGCCGGATCCGCCAGGAGACCCGCCAGCGCTGCGAGCGCCTGGCCTCGCTCTGAGCCCGACTGCTAACCTTGCGGCCATGCGCGGTGCGGCTCGGGTGGCGGCGGTTCTCCTCGCGGTGTCTTTGGGCCTCGGCGCGAGCGCCTGCCGCGGTCGCGGCCGCTACCGCAGCATGACCCCGAACCGCATCGCGGCTCAGCCGGGGGTCCGGCCCGACCAGGTCTACGTCGCCCTCCTCGGTCAGGCGCGCGCGCTCGGCTACCTGATCGATCAGGACGACCGAACGCTCTTCTTCTCCATGCCGTCCCTCCAGGACCCGACGCACGCCTACCTGCGACAGGGCCGCGCGTATCGCGGGGGCAGCCGCTTCGACATCCAGGTCTACGCCGACGCGAGCTGGGAGGTGCGCCCCTTCGCGGACAACCCACGCCGCGTGGCCCGAGAACACGACTGGCTGCTCCCCCAGCTCCACGCCGCGGTGCAGCGGCTCGCCCCCGCGATGGCGCCGGGCTACACGCCGCCTCCGGCGTACACGCCGGCCCCCGCGGCGGCGCCGGCCCCGACGAGCGCCACCGGGCTCGGCGCGCCGCAGTAGGATTCGCGCCCTGTAGGTTCCGCACCCGTAGGATCCGCGCCCTGTAGGATCGACGACCCGGTCGGATCCGCGCACGCCCCGTAGCGCCCGGGGGCTTGCGCAGGGCCGCGGGCTCGGGCATGAGCCCGTGATGGAGGGAGCGGCGCAGACCTGCCCAGCGTGCGGGTTCGGCAACCCACGTGCGTTCAAAGCGTGCGCGCGGTGCGGGCGGCCCCTCGGCGAGGTCCGCGCCATGACCGGCCGGACCTACCTCGAGAGCGGGGGCGACCGCACGGTGGTCGACCAGGCCCCGGTCCCGACCGCGCCGCCCGAGTTCGACCCGGAGCAGGACCTCGTCTCCGACGACAGCCAGGAGACCGAGGTCGACACGGGTGAGCACGCGCCGGTCGAGGACATCGAGCCGCCGATGGTCGGGCAGAGCGCGGCGACCGAGGCGCTGATGCTCGGACTCGCCACCGCGTTCGAGCACGGCAAGCCGACCCTCGTCGCGCTCGAGGGCGGGCGCGGGTCGGGCAAGACGCGGCTCCTCTTCCACGCGGCCGAGCTCGCCGCCCGGCAGCACGAGGAGGTCCGCGTGCTCTACGCCGCGTGCCGCCCGCAGGGCGCCGACGGCTCCTTTGCGCCGTTCGGGCGGCTGCTGCTCGAGCGCTTCGGCGTCACCCCGTCCTCCTCGCCCAAGATGGTTCGCGGCCAGATGGCCACCGTGGTCAAGGGCGCGCTCCAGCGCTCCGACGCGATCGCGAACAGCGAGACCACGCACCTCCTCGGCCACATCGCGGGCATCCCGTTCCCGGACAGCCCATTCCTCCGCAAGGAGCAGGGCCCCAAGGCGCTGCGCGAGCGCGCGCTCGCGGCCTTCAAGCGCTTCCTCGAGGGCGACGCCAAGCAGCGGCCGATCCTGCTGCTCCTCGACAACATGCACGCGGCCGAGGACGACGGCTGGGAGCTCGTCGCGGCCGCCTTGCAGGTCGAGGGTCCCCTCGCGGTGGTGGTCGCGGGGGCCGCGCCGCTCGCCGAGCGGGCGGGCGGGCTCACCGCGCCGGGCGGCGTCGCGATCGGCCCCATCGCGCCGCTGGCCGAGCCGGACGTCGCCGCGATGCTGAAGATCCTCCTGCCGACGCTGGTGGCCACCCCGGAGCCGCTCGTCGCCGCCCTCACCCACCGCTCCGAGGGCAACCCGAGCGCCCTCCGCGAGCTGGTCTTCGCCCTCGTCGAGGCGGGCCTCTTCATGCGCGCCGCCGGCTCGCTCACCCCCGACCTCGCCAAGCTCGAGACGGGCGAGCTGCCGGTGACGATGGAGCACGCGGTCCGCGCCCGCCTCGCGCGTCTCGACGCGATCGAGCGCGCGACGGTCGATCGCGCCGCGGTCGCGGGCGAGGCGTTCATGGACGCCTGCCTGCTGGCGATGATGCGGGCCGAGCGGCCCGCGCCGGGCGACGCGGAGCACCCGGCGTCGATGTGGCCGGACGACGACGACGAGAGCGCGCTCCAGGCCGCCCTCGGCCGCCTCGTCGAGAAGGGCTTCCTGGAGCCAGTCGAGCAGACCGACGTGCCCGGCACGGCCGAGTTCCGGTTCCTCCAGCCGTACGCCCGCGAGCTCGTCTACGCCGAGCAGGACGAGGCGGAGAAGGTCGAGCGCCACCGCACCGTCGCGCACTGGATGAGCGTGGCCATCGAGCGGCACCGCCAGGGCATGGCCGAGCTCGCCGCGCCGCACCTCGAGAAGGCCGGCATGACCGCGCGGGCGGGGCGCGCCTACCTCGAGGCCGCCCACGCGGAGCGCGGGCGGATGCACACCGAGGCGGCGCTGCGCTACGCGGAGAAGGCCCTCGCGCTCATCGACCCCGGCGACGTCGGGCGCCGCATCGACGCGCTGCACCTCACCGGCTCGCTCCAGACGACGGTCGGCCGCTACGACGACGCGCGGGCCGCGTTCCTCGAGATGCTCTCGATCGCGTGGCGGATCGGCGCGCGGCACAAGGGCGGCGCGGCGCTGAACCGCCTGGCCCGGCTGCACCGGCAGCGCGGCGAGGACGCGGCGGCCGAGACGCTGCTCGAGCGCGCCCTCGGCCTCTTCCGCGCGGCGGGGGATCTGCGCGGCGTCGCGTCCAGCCTCGACGATCTCGCCCAGGTCGCGCGCCTGCGCGGCGACCTCGAACGCGCGAGCGCGGCCGCGCAGGAGGCGCTCGAGATCCGGCGGCGCAACGCGGACGTGCGCGGAGAGGCGGTCTCGCTGATGACGGTCGGCGGCATCGAGTTCTCGCGCGGCCAGATCGAGCGCGCGGACGAGCTGTTCGAGCAGGCGCGCGAGATCCGCGAGTCGATCGGCGACCGCGCCGGGGTCATGCAGGCCTACAACGCGCTCGGGGCCATCGCCTACGAGCGCGGCGACGTCGGGCGCGCGGAGCAGTGCTGGAACGCCGCGCTCCAGGAGGCGGAGGCGATGGCCGACCGCCACACCCAGAGCTTCCTCCTCAACAACCTCGGCGAGGCGCTCACCAGCACCGGGCGCACCGAGGAGGCGGAGGCGCGGCTGCGCAAGGCGCGCGAGCTGGCCCACCAGCTCCAGAACCGCCGCGCGATGGCCGAGGTCGAGCGCAACCTGGGCCTCGCGCTCCTGCGCGGCGGCCAGGGCGACGCCGAGAAGACCCTGCTGCGCGCCCTGGCGCTGGCCGAGGAGTACGGCTCCAAGGAGGCGATCGGCCTCGCGCACCGCGCGATGGGTCAGCTCCGCGCGCAGACGCTCTTCGACGACAAGGGCGAGGTGTCGAGGCGGGCCGAGGAGAGCTTCCTCGCGAGCATCGACACCTTCCGTGAGCTGGGCAACGACAAGGAGGCCGCCCGCTCGCTCGCCGAGCTCGGCTACCACCTCGTCGAGCGCGGCGACAGCGAGTCCGCGATCGAGCGCCTCCGTGAGGCCCGCGCCATCATGCGGCGGATCGGGCTCGGCGCGCTGACCAAGGTCGAGCAGACGCTCACGGACCTCGGCGCCCGCATCACCGGCCACCACTGAGCGGCCCGCGGGCGCGCGCGACGTAGACTGTCGACGTGTCGGCTCGGTTCGCGCTCGCCGTGGGAGCCCTCGCCGCGGCCGCGCTCGGCGCCCTCGGCTGGGGGCTCGCCGCCGTGCGCGCCGACCTCGAGACCCCGCGCGACCTGCACGGCGCGCCGCACGCGACGAGCCGCGAGTGCCAGCGCTGCCACCCGTCGGAGTACGCGAGCTGGCGGCGGACGTTCCACCGCACGATGACCCAGGAGGCGAGCGACGTGAGCGTCCTCGCCGACTTCGACGGCGCGCGCCACGTCTACGGCGGCGTCGAGGTCCGGGCCGAGCGGGGGCCCGCTGGATCGTTCGAGCTCACCTTCCACGGTCCCGACGGAACGCTCGCGGAGGCGACGGTCGCGCGCACGGTCGGCTCGCGCCGCGTCCAGCAGTACCTCGCGCGCGAGGGCGACGTGCTGTTCCGCCTGCCGGTGGCGTGGGATGTGGCGGAGGGCCGGTGGTTCCACATGAACGCCGCCTTCCTCACCCCCGATCCGCCGGGGCTCGACGGCGTCGTCACGCTCGCGGACTACAACCGCCACGTCACCCGCTGGAACGACAACTGCGTGTTCTGCCACAACGTCGGGGCCAACCCGGGCTGGACGCCCGCGCGCGAGCGCTACGCGACCGAGGTGGCCGAGCTGGGGATCGCCTGTGAGGCTTGCCACGGCCCGGCCGACGAGCACGCGCGGCGCAACGCCAACCCGCTGCGGCGCTACGCGCTCCACCTCTCGGACGCGCCGGACCCCACGGTGGTGAACCCCGCGCGGCTCAGCCCGACCGCGAGCGCGGCGGTCTGCGGTCGCTGCCATGGCCAGCGCATCACCGCCAACGTCGAGCGCTTCCTGCGGGACGGCGACCCGTTCGTGCCGGGCGACGACCTCGCCGACTACAGCCGACCGCTCGCGCGGGACACGCCGCTGCGCGGGGACGACTCGGCCTTCGCGGCCCGGTTCTGGCCCGACGGGACGGCCCGCCTCACCGCCTACGAGTACCAGGGCCTGCTCGCCTCACCGTGCGAGGGGCTGACCTGCACCGACTGCCACGGGATGCACGAGGGCGATCCGCGCGGGCAGCTCCGGCCGGAGCGCGAGGGGGACGGCGCCTGCCTCGGGTGCCACGCCGACGACGACCACGATCGCCACGCGGCGACCCGCTGCGTCGACTGTCACATGCCGCGGGTCGTCTACGGGGTCGTGGCGGTCCACCGCAGCCACCGGATCGCGATCCCCGACCCGTGGCGCGAGGACCGCCCGGACGCGTGCTCGCTCTGCCACGCGGACCGCCCGCTCGGCTGGGTCCAGGCCGGCTACGCGGGCATCTTCGGCGGCCCCGTCGCGCGGTCCTCGGCGCCCGGCGCGCGGGCCGCGATCGACGCGCTCGCGGGTGACCCGGTCGAGCGCGCGGTCGCGCTGGCCGCGCTCGGGCGGACCGAAGGCCTGCTGCCCGGCGCCCGATCGACGCGGCTCGGTATCCTCTTCGACACGATGCGCGAGGACCCCTACCCGGCCCTCCGGACCCTCGCCCATCGCTCGGCTCGCGCCCTCGCCGGGGCGCCGCTCGCCGGCTTCGACGCGACCGCTCCGGCCGCCGCGCGCCGCGCCGCCGTGGCGCGCCTCGCGGACGGGCTGGAGGTCCGCTGGCCGGCGCCCGAGGAGGCCGCGGCCCTGCGCATGCGCGCCGCCAACCACACGATCTTCATCGGCGAATAGCCAATCAATCTCAAGAGCTTGGCGACCGAAGCCAAGCTCGAAGGCAGCTTTCAGTGGCCGACGCGGCGCGCGAGGAGGCGATAGACTGGCAGGCCGTCCTCCGCCGCGCGGGCCTCGCGGTTCGAGAGCGCGTCGAACGGGTTGGTCGCCACCCGGAAGCCGTCCCCGCCGGGCGGCGCGAAGCCGGGGTGATCCGTCAGCAGAGCCTCGTACTCGGCCGCCCGTTCCTCCACATCGGTCTGCACGTAGAGCTCGCCCCCCGGCCCGATGAGCCGCGCGAGGGTATCGAGGAAGCTCTCCGACACGACCATGCGCTTGGCGTGGCGCTTCTTCCACCAGGGATCGGGGAAGTGGACGAACGCGCGCCGCACGCAGCCGTCCGGGCCGGCCCGGCCGAGCAGCTCGCGCGCGTCACCGCGGATCGCGCGGGCGTTGTGCAGCTCCTCTCGCGCGCGGCGCTCCTCGACCTTGAACGACCACTTGGCCTTGATCTCGATCCCGATCACCCGGCTGACGCGCTGGCGCGCGCGGTCGATGAGCGAGCGCCCGCGACCGAAGCCGACGTCGAGCTCGATCGGCCCGTCGCCGGGGACGAGGGTCGTCAGGTCGATCGGCCCGTCGGGCAAGGACGGCGCGATCGCCTCGTAGCGGATAGGGGGCGGGGTCTCGGCGGCGGTCACGACGCGGACCGATAGGCAGTCGGCTCGGGCCTGTCAATGCGCGCCATTCTTGACCCCCATGGCACAACTCGCGTATCCAGGCTCAGCACGCGAGGAGGCGATCGGTGGCGGTAAAGATCCTGGCCGCGGACGACAGCGCGACCATGCGGAAGGTCCTCGAGATGACCTTCGCCGGAGAGGGAGTCGACTTGACGACGGTGGACAGCGGTCAGGCCGCCGTCGACGCGGCGTCGTCGAGCCCGCCGGACCTGGTCATCGCCGACGGCTCGATGGACATGAGCGGCTACGACGTCGCGGCGGCGCTGAAGGGCAACCCTGCGACGAGCAACGTCGCGGTGATCCTGCTCGCCTCGCAGCATCACCCGTACGACGCGGCGCGGGGCAAGGCCTCGGGCGTCGACGATCACCTCCTCAAGCCATACGACTCGCAGGCGCTGATCGACAAGGCCAAGGAGGTCCTCGGCAAGCCGCGCGCGACCGCGAGCGTGGCGCCCGCCGCGCGCGCCCCGAGCGCGGCCCCGAGCGCCCCGGCGCCCGTCGCCGCCGCCCCGTCGCGCAAGCCGCCGGCCCGCCCGCGCAGCACGGTCGCGTTCGGCGCGATGCCGGCGCGGCCGGAGGTCCAGCCGCCCGGCCGGCCCGTCCTCGAGCTCGCCGAGGAGAAGCCGGCCGCTCCGCAGCCCCCCGCGCGCAAGCCGCCGGCGGTGCCGCTGCGGCCGAAGCTCAAGCCGCCCGGCGCGAGCCCCGCGCCTACCCCGACGCCCCGCCCGAGCGCGGCCGTCGCGACCGCCACCGCGGCGGGCGGCGACATGGCCGGCAAGCTCCAGGGCATGGGGCTCAGCGCGGCTCAGGTCGAAGGCGTGCTCGCGCTCTCCCGCGAGGTGATCGAGCGCGTGGTCTGGGAGGTCGTCCCGGATCTCGCCGAGGTCATCATCAAGGAAGAGATCAAGCGCCTCACCTCCGAGTAGCGCCCGTCGGATGACGCGCCCTCGGCGAGCCGTCGCGCGTGTAGGATGCGCGCCATGGCTCGCCTTCGCCTCGCGCTCCTCCGCCTCGGACGGCCGCTGGTCGTCGTCGGTACGGTCCTCGGCACGATTCTCAGCGCAGCGGTCCTCGCGGTCGCGTGCGGCTCGACCTCCATGTCCACGACCGCGTCGACCGGCGCGTCCACCGGCGCGTCCGACGATGTGACGCCGCAGGATCCCGCGGAGCCCGGCTCGTTCGGCTCGGACCTCGCGTTCCTCCGCGCCCACCTGCCCAACGTGATCGTGCTCGCCCGCGGCGACGCCCGGGTCGCGGTGGTGCCCGCCTACCAGGGCCGGGTGATGACCTCGTCGGCCGAGGGCGATCGCGGGCTGAGCTTCGGCTGGATCAACCGCGCGCTGATCGCGAGCGGCGAGCGCACCCCGCACATGAACGCCTTCGGCGGCGAGGACCGGCTCTGGCTCGGGCCCGAGGGCGGGCAGTTCGGGCTCTACTTCCCGCCGGGCGCGCCCTACGAGTTCGCCCACTGGCAGGTCCCGGCCGCGATCGACACCGACGCGTGGGAGGTGCTCGATGCGAGCGGCGAGTCGGCGACCTTCGAGCGGGACATCGCGCTGGTCAACCACGCCGGGACCTCGCTCTCGGTCGGGGTGCAGCGCACCGTGCGCGTCCTCGACCCGGAGGGCACCGACCCGGCCCTCGACCTCGGGCCCGGCGTCCACGCGGTCGCCTACGAGACGGTCAACCGCCTCACCAACACCGGCGACGCGGCGTGGACCCCCGACGGCGGCCTCGTCTCGCTCTGGGTCCTGAGCATGTACAACCCGTCGCCCTCCACCACCGTGGTGGTCCCGTTCCGCGCCGACGCCGAGGGCCCGATCGTCAACGCGGCGTACTTCGGAGAGGTGCCGCCGGAGCGGCTGCGGGTGGACGAGGGCGCGGGCGTGATCTTCTTCCGGGCCGACGGGCAGCAGCGCGGCAAGATCGGGGTGCCGCACCCCCGCGCTCGCCCGATCCTCGGGAGCTGGGACGCGACCCACGGCGCGCTGACGCTCGTCCGCTACACGCTCCCCGAGGCCTCGCCCCACGGCTACGTCAACAGCATGTGGGAGGACCAGGCGGAGCCCTTCGGGGGCGACGTGGTCAACAGCTACAACGACGGCCCGCCCGAGCCCGGGGCCGAGCCGATGGGGCCGTTCTACGAGCTCGAGTCCTCGAGCCCGGCCGCCGCCCTCGCCCCCGGCGAGACGCTCGAGCACGTGCACCGGACCTTCCACCTCACGGGCGAGCGCGCGGCCCTCGACGCGGTGGCGCGGGCGCAGCTCGGGGTCGGCCTCGACGCGATCGAGGCGGCCTTCGCCCCGTGAGGTCGCGCGCCCTCGCGGCGGCCCTCGTCGCCCTCACCACCGCGTGCAGCGCGTGCGAGGAGTCCCCCGCGCGGTGCGCCCCCTCGGCCGAGGCCTTCGACGTGACCCTCGCGTCGCTCGCCGACGAGATGGTCGACCTCGACCGCCTCGCGCGCCCGGCGGACCCGCCCTTCGTGGCCGCGATGGCGAGCAGCTACGACCGGCGCTCCACCTCGCCGGACGACCCGGCGGGCTGGTTCGCCAACCGCGACGCCGAGAACTTCGATCGGGTCGACGAGCGCGACGGCCGCACCGAGCACGTGCTGCTCGAGGTCGACGCGCCGGGGGTCCTGACCCGGATCTGGACCGCGACGCCGCGGGGCACGCTGCGGATCTACCTCGACGGCGCCGAGTCGCCGGTGATCGAGGAGGACTTCGCCGAGCTGCTCAACGGAGACGTCGAGCCCTTCGAGGCGCCCTTCGCCTACCGCGTGTCGAACCGCGAGGTGACCAACTGCGCCCGGCACACCCCGGACGGCGCGGGGAACCTCTACTTCCCGATCCCGTTCGCGCGCTCGGCGCGCGTCACGATCGACGACCCGGCGATCTTCTATCAGGTGAGCTACCGCCGCTACGCGCCGGACGTCCGGGTGCAGCCCTACTCCGAGGCCGCGCTCGCGGAGGCGGCTTGCGCCCTCGAGGCGGCCGCGGCCGCGCTCGAGTCACCCCCGGCGCCGGCGGGCGAGATCACGCGCGACACGCTCCAGGTGACCGCGGAAGGGGCGCGCGCGACCTTCGACGCAGGCCCCGACGGCGCGGTGATCCGCGAGCTGGCGATCACCCTCCCCGCGATCGACGACGCGCGCGCGCGCGCCACCGCGGTCGAGCTCACGTTCGACGGCGAGCGGACGGTGCGCGGCCCGCTGCTGGAGCTGCTCGGCCAGGGCGGCCCCGACCTGCGCGACACGCGCTCGCTCGGCGCGGTCGTCGAGGGGCGCCGGCTCGCGCTCCGGCTGCCGATGCCGTTCCGCGAGTCGGCCGAGCTCCGGCTGGTAGCGACCGCCGGCGCGCCCTACCCGGTCGACGTCGAGGCGCGGATCGCGCCGGTCGAGTTCGGGGAGTACGGCCGTCACCTCCACGCGCGCTGGATGCCGTCCCGGGTCGTCCCGACCACCACCCCGAGCGAGCACACCGAGCTCGACGTGGCGGGGTCCGGCGACTACCTGGGCAACGTCCTCGACGTGACCAACAGCTCGCGCGCGTGGTGGGGCGAAGGCGACGAGCGCATCTACGTCGACGGCGAGGCGTTCCCGTCGTTCTTCGGCACGGGCACCGAGGACTACTACGGCTACGCGTGGTGCAGCGCGGTCGAGTTCGCGCGCCCCTACCACGGCCAGACCCGCGTGCAGGGCCCCGAGACCTACGGCCGCAGCTCGCTCTTCCGCTGGCACGTCCTCGACCGCATCCCGTTCACGTCGCGCCTGCGGTTCGACCTCGAGACCACGCACTGGAAGACCTACGCGCGCGTCGGCTACGAGGCGCTCCACTTCTGGTACGCGGCCCCCGGCGGCGACGCGGAGACGGAGCCCCTCGACCCCGCGCAGTTCGCGACTCCAGACATCGCGGCGCACGAGCCGGCGGCCGCGGACCGCGACGACATCCCGCACCGCTGGGACCCCTGAGCCGCCACGGGCCGCCCGCCTCGGCTGTGGTATGCCTCCGCCCTTATGGCGGACAAGCTCAAGACCATCGACTTCGACGCGCTCCCCAAGCACTTCGACTCGCAGGCCGCGGAGGCCCAGTGGGACGCCGCCTGGGAGGCCCAGGGCACCCACCGCTACGACGCGACCCGGCCGCGCGAGGAGACCTTCGTCGTCGACACCCCGCCGCCGACCGTCTCGGGCTCGCTGCACGTCGGCCACATCTTCAGCTACACGCACACCGACATCCTCGTGCGCCAGCGCCGGATGACCGGGCAGAACATCTTCTACCCGATGGGCTGGGACGACAACGGCCTGCCCACCGAGCGCCGGGTGCAGAACTACTTCCACGTGCGCTGCGAGCCGCGCGTCGCCTACGACCCGTCGCTGTCGCTCGAAGGCCCGGTCGACGCCAAGACCCTCAAGAAGGAGCGCCCGACCGTCGTGTCGCGCCGCAACTTCATCGAGCTCTGCGAGCAGGTCACGGTCAAGGACGAGCAGGCGTTCATGGCGCTCTGGCGCCGCCTCGGCCTCAGCGTCGACTGGAAGCAGGAGTACGCCACGATCAACGAGCGCAGCCGCCGGCTCGCGCAGCTCTCCTTCCTCGATCTCTTCGAGAAGGGGCACATGTACAGCCACGAGGCCCCGACGATGTGGGACGTGGACTTCCAGACCGCGGTGGCCCAGGCGGAGGTCGAGGACCGCCCGAAGCGCGGCGCGTTCCACGAGATCCGCTTCGGCGTGAAGGGCATGGCGGATCGCAGCTTCGTCATCGCGACCACCCGGCCCGAGCTGCTCCCGGCGTGCGTCGGGGTCACCGCGCACCCCGACGACGAGCGCTACCAGGACCTGTTCGGCAAGGAGGCGATCACTCCGCTCTTCCACGCGCCCGTGCCGATCTTCCCGAGCGAGCTGGCCGACCCGAAGAAGGGCACCGGCATCCTCATGGTCTGCACGTTCGGCGATCAGACCGACGTGATCTGGTGGCGCGAGCAGAAGCTCGCGAGCCGGCAGATCATCGGCCGCGACGGCCGCCTCGCGCCGGTGACCTTCGGCGAGGGCGCCTTCCCGTCGGAGCGCCCCGAGCTCGCCAACCGCTTCTACGCCGAGCTCGCGGGCAAGCGGGTCGGCGGCGCCCAGCAGGCCATCGTCCAGCTCCTGCGCGATCCCGAGGGCCGCGCCGCGGGCGACGACGCGCCGCTCCAGGGCGAGCCGAAGCCGACCGAGCAGGCGGTGAAGCACTACGAGAAGGGCGAGCGGCCGCTCGAGTTCGTGACGACGCGCCAGTGGTTCTGCCGCCTTCTCGACAAGAAAGACGCGTTGCTGGCCCGCGGCGAGCAGATCGAGTGGCACCCCGAGTTCATGGCGCACCGGTTCCGCACCTGGACGGAGAACCTCGCGCTCGACTGGTGCGTGAGCCGCCAGCGCTACTTCGGCGTGCCGATCCCCTGCTGGTACCGCCTCGACGCCGAGGGCCGGGCCGACTACGAGGCGCCCATCCTCCCCGCGCCCGAGACGCTGCCCGTCGACCCGATGAGCGACTCCCCGCCCGGCTTCGACGAGGCCCAGCGCGATCAGCCCGGCGGCTTCAGCGCCGACCCGGACGTCTTCGACACGTGGTTCACGAGCTCGCTGACCCCGCAGATCGGCAGCCACTGGGTCCTCGACCCGGACCGGCACGCCCGCCTCTTCCCCGCGGACATGCGGCCGCAGAGCCACGAGATCATCCGGACCTGGGCGTTCTACACGATCGCCAAGGCGCACCTCCACGAGCAGACGATCCCGTGGAAGAACGTGGTGATCAGCGGCTGGGTCGTCGCCCCGAAGACGGGCCCCGGCGGCAAGAAGCAGAAGATCAGCAAGAGCTCGGGCAACGCGCCCACCGATCCGAACGAGCTCCTCAGCGAGTTCAGCGCGGACGGCGTCCGCTATTGGGCGGGCACCGCGCGGCTCGGGATGGACACCGCGTTCGACGCCAAGCAGTTCAAGATCGGCAAGCGCCTGGTCACCAAGCTCTACAACGCGGGCAAGTTCGTGCTCTCGCAGGAGGCGGAGGCCCACCCGATCACGGCCGAGCTCGACCGGGCCTTCGTGGTGAAGCTCGCGGCGGTGGTCGCCGAGGCCACGGCCGCGTTCGAGGAGTTCGAGTACAGCAAGGCGCTGATGGCGACCGAGCAGTTCTTCTGGTCGAGCTTCACCGACACCTTCCTCGAGCTGACCAAGGCCCGCGCGCGCGGCGACCAAGGCGGCGAGGCCGATCGCGGCTCGGCCGTCGCGGCCCTCCGGCTCGGGCTCGACGTGCTGTTGCGGCTCTTCGCGCCGACGCTCCCCTACATCACCGAGGCGATCTGGAGCTGGGTCTTCGCCGCCGAGAAGGGACAGCCCACGATCCACCGGGCGCCCTGGCCCACGGTCGAGGAGCTCAGCGCGGTCGCGGCCCCGGACGATGCGGGGAGCTTCGACCTCGCGGTCGCGGCGATCGCGGCCATCAACAAGCGCAAGAGCGACGACGGAGTCTCCGTCGGCCGGGTCGCCGAGCACCTCACGCTGGCCGCCAACCCGGCGACCCTCGCCCGGCTCACCCCGATCCTCGGCGACGTCGCGGGGGCGGCCCGCTGCCAGGCGCACGACCTCGTCACGGACGAGGCGCTCGCCGACGACGTGATCGAGGTGCGAGCGGCGACCTTCGCGCCCAAGCCGCCCAAGGGCTGACGGGCCCGTGTGAGCGCTCGAGGCGCTGGCGTGGTGACGCGCGCGTGACAGGGCCGCGCCTCCCCCTCCCTTCGAACGAGGTCTGACCATGACGAACGCTCCGCGCATCGCGCTCTCGCGCTCCTTGCCCTGATCGGCTGCGACGACGGCACCCCCGATGTCGACTCCGGTCCCGTGACGGGCACCGACGCGGGCCCGCCCTGCGCGGGCCGGCGGCCTCAGGTCACCGGCAGGTCGAGCTGACCGGGCAGGACGTGGCCGTCCTGGATCTTCACGCCCTCGAGCTCGAGCAGCACGCGCTTGCGCTCGAGCCCGCCCGAGTAGCCGCCGAGCTCGTACCCGGCGCCGACCACGCGGTGGCACGGCACCACGATCGGGAGCGGGTTGGCGCCCATCGCCATCCCGATGGCGCGCATCGACCGGGGCGCGCGGATGTCCTTGGCCAGCCCGGCGTAGGTCCGGACGTGCCCTCGCGTCACGTCGCGCAGCGCGCTCCAGGCCTTGCGCTGAAAGCGCGTCCCCGTGATCCGGACCGGCAGCGTGGCGGGATCGACGTCCTCGCCGTCGAAGTAGCGCGTGAGCGTCTCGCGCACGATCCCCGGGAGCGGCGCCTCGAAGAGCGCGTCGGGGTCGACGCCGTCCGGCAGCCAGCGCTGAAGGTACGCCGGTTCGGGCCGTTCTCCGTCGAGGCGGATGACGACGAGCCCCTCGGCCACCCAGGCGATCCACAGCCGCCCGAGCCCCTGGGCCTCGAAGCACGCCCAGCCGGGCGGACCGAGGTCCAGTTTCCGTGGCTCGGTGGCGGTGTTACCTTGTTTGGGCATGACGCGGTGGCTCGCAGTGTCGCTTGGGCTGGCGGCCCTCGGAGGGGTGGCGATGGGTTGCGGACCCAGCCTCCGCCGGGTCCAGCAGAGCCGCGTCTACTTCGAGCGCTGCTACGCGGCCGACTTCGACGCGACCGTCCCCTTGGCGGAGAAGCATGCCTGCTGGTCCGCCTGGTTGGAACACTACACGCGCGGGCAGGAGCGCGAGCGCCTTCGCTACGCCAACGAGCGGGTCTTCGCGATCGAGCACGGCGAGTCGGTCCCGCGGCTGCCCGGCCTGCCGCGCGCGACCCTCGGACCCACCAGCGCCACCCCGGTGACCGCGGCGAGCGAGACCCTCGAGCCCGAGGTCGAGGCGCCGCCATCGCAGGCCGATCGCGAGGACGCGCCCCGCACGCGCGCTTCACGCCGGCTCGCCCCGATGCCCCGCACCTCGAATCCGGCTTGCGCGGCCCAGGCCTGCGAGCCCGACTGGCGGAGCTGCGTCGAGCGGTGCCCCGAGGACCGGCCGGGCTGCGAGACCGCGTGCGAGCTCGAGCTCCAGGCCTGCGCCCGCGGCTGTTTCTGACGCGCGTCGCGCCCGCATCGCGTATCGCATTCGACACGATCCCGCGGGTGTGAGAAGGCCCGGCGGCCGGTTTGCCACCCGTCATCGGCCGGTGACATAGTCGGCCCGACTTCGCCCTGAGGCTGTCGCGCGCGCGCGCCAGGCTCGGACGCGGAGGTGGAACCGATGCTCGTCCTCGCCTGGATCCTGCTCGCCCTCGCGCTGGTCGCCCTCGCCCTCTTCGGCGTGGCCATCGTCGCGACGATCCGCCACACCCGGCGGCCGGTTCCCGTGATCGACGCGGGGCGGCTCGAACCGGTCACCCTGTTGAAGCCGCTGCGCGGCGTCGAGGAGTGCCTCGAGGACAACCTCCGCTCGTTCTTCGAGCAGGACTACCCCGCGCCGTTCGAGGTCGTCTTCGCCGTGACCGAGGCCGACGACCCGGCCCTCGAGGTCGCGCGCCGGGTCGCCGCGGACTACCCGGCGATCCCCTCGCGGATCGTGTTCAGCGACCCCGACTTCGGGATGAACCCCAAGGTCGCGAACCTCCGCGGCGCGGTGCGGGCTGCCCGCTACGACCTGCTGCTCCAGTCCGACGCCAACGTGCGCGCGCAGCCGGACTACCTGCGCCGCGTGGTCACCGAGCTCGTCGCGGAGGACGGCCACCTCCTCAGCTCGATGGTGGTCGGCGTCGGCGAGCGCTCGCTCGGCGCGATGCTCGACAACGTCCAGCTCTCGGCCTTCACCGCCCCTGGCTGCGTCCTCGCGCTGCGCGTCTTCGGCGTCGCGGTGGTGATCGGAAAGTCGATGCTGTTTCGCCGCGGCGACCTCGAGGAGGTCGGCGGGCTCGAGGCGGTCCGCGACGTGCTGGCCGAGGACTACGTGCTCGGCCGCGCGTTCCAGGCGGCGGGCAAGCGGGTGATCCTCTCGACCACCACCGCCCAGAACGTCAACCAGCACTCGAGCGTCGAGCACTTCCTCAGCCGCCACGCGCGCTGGCTCAAGATGCGCGCGACGATCCACATCCCCGGCTTCATCGGCGACCTCGGCAGCAACCCGACCGCGCTCGCGCTCCTCGCGTTCCTGGTGAGCGGCTTCGATCTCCGCTTCGGCCTCGCCTTCGTGGTCCTCACCCTCGTGAAGGCGCTCGGCGACGCGTACCTGATCCGCGCGACCCGGGGTACGCCGCTCCGCGGCTGGCACCGGTTCATGACGCCGCTCCGCGACATCCTCATGCTCGCGATCTGGCCCTACGCGGCGTTCAGCCGGTCCATCGAGTGGCGCGGCACCAAGCTCCGCCTCGGCTGGGGCACCCGCCTCCGGCCGGACGACGGCCCGCTCCCGGTGCGGCTCGTCCGCCGCCTCTTCTACGCCATCGGCGCTCCGAGCTGAGCCGCGTGCGCATCGACACCTCGCTCGGAGGCCTCTACGTCGACGCCCACGGCGAGGGCGAGCCCGTGGTCCTCTGGCACTCGCTCCTCTGCGACGGCGGCATGTGGCGCCTCGTCGAGCCGGCGCTCGCCGAACGCTACCGCGTGATCTCGATCGACGGCCCGGGCCACGGTCGGAGCGCCCCGATCCACGCGCCGTTCACCCTCGAGGACTGCGCGGACGCCGCGGTCGAGGTGCTCGACGCGCTCGAGGTCGACCGCGCCCACTGGGTCGGTCTGTCGTGGGGCGGGATGACCGGCATGCGGCTCGCGCTCGCCCACCCCGAGCGCGTCCGGTCGCTGTCCCTGCTCGACACCAGCGCGGCGCCGGAGGTCCTCCGCAAGGTACCTTCCTACCTGGTGATGACCGCCATCGCGCGCCGCTTTGGCGCGATCGGGTTCCTCATCGATCGCATCGAGCGCATCATGTTCCACCCGCAGACCCTCGCCTCGGCGCGGGCCGAGGTGGTCACGCCGTTCCGAGAGCACCTCGCGGCGATGGATCCGGCGAGCACCGGGCACTGCGTCGACGCGGTGATCCTCAAGCGCGGAGAGCTGCGCGACCAGCTCTGGAGGATCGACAGCCCCACTCTGGTGGTGGTGGGCGACCGGGACATCGCCACCCCGCTCCCGAGGGCCCGCGAGATAGCAGAGAAGATCCCCGGCGCGCGGCTCGAGATCGTGGCTGGCGCCGGGCACCTGAGCGCCCTCGAGCAGCCCGCGCGGATCGCCGAGCTGCTGCTCGATCACCTCGCTTCCGCCCCCGCTTGACGCCTCAGCGGCGCCTCAGCGGCGCCTCAGCGGCGCCAAGCCGCCCACTCCGCGAGGCGCGGCTCGTCGACGCACGGGATCTCGGTCGACGCGCTGCTCGAGACCCGCAGCGCCCGCGGTCCGGGATCGACCGTCGTGGTCCCGCCTTGCTCGACCCGCGCGACCCGGACCGGTTCGATCCCGTTGACGGCGAGCGCCCGGACCTCCTCGGCGCACAGCGGCCCATCGACGCGGCAGCGGAGCTGATCCCAGCTGAAGTCCACCTCCGCGTCCTCGTGGCCCGCGAGGTCGCTGACGCCCACCCGGGCGAGCAGCGGGCACTCCGGCGCCGCCGGTCCGTCGCAGAGGCTGGTGTCGCGCACGTTCAGGCCGTTCGCCGACGCGTCGGCCCAGACGTCGCGCCAGCGGCCCTCCGCGAGCTCCGTCCCCATCGCCGCCGCGGTCACGGGGTGAAGCCCCTCGACGACGAGCACGCAGCGGTTGGGCGACTCGCAGCCGACGCAGGTGTCGAGCGTGATCTCGAGGCGGTCTCCCCGCGCCTCGACGCCCTGCCAGTCTCCACGGAGCGGGCCGAGCGCGCACCCCGAGCCGACCGGTCCCTCGCGCAGCTCCACCGAGACGCGCAGGTCCACCGCCGCCCGCGCGCACGCGCCGCCGCCCGCGTCACGCACGCCCGCGTCGCGCCCGTCCCGCGCGTCCCCGTGGGACGCGTAGCAGCCGGTCAAGAGGACGCCCCCCGCGAGGAGCGCCGCGCCCGCGCGGAGGGCCGAGGTCCTCAATGCGCGTCGTTCCAGCTTCGCCCGAGCCCCACGTCCACCACGAGCGGGACGTCGAGCAGGTAGGCGCCCTCCATCTCGGAGGTCACGATCGCGCGCGCCGCGTCCGCCTCGCCCGGCGCGACCTCGAGCACGAGCTCGTCGTGGACCGTCAGGAGCATCCGCGAGGCGCGCTCCTCGGCCTGGAGCCGCGCCGCGATCCGCACCATCGCCACCTTGATGAGATCGGCGGCCGTGCCCTGGATCGGCGTGTTGCGCGCCATGCGCTCGGCCGCGGCGCGCAGCCCGCGGTTCTTGCTGCGGATGTCCGGGATGGCCCGCCAGCGACCGAGCAGCGTCCGCACGCCGCCGCGGGTGCGGGCCTCCTCGACCACCTCCTCCATGAACCGGGCGACCCCCGCGTAGCGCTCGAAGAACGCGGCGATGTAGCGCTTGGCCTCGTCCCGCTCGATGCCGAGGTTTCGGGCGAGCGCGAACTGGGTCTGCCCGTAGATGACCGCGTAGTTCACGGTCTTGGCCTGGCCGCGCATCTCCCGCGTCACGTGGTCGACGTCGAAGATCGCGCGGGCCGTGCGCACGTGGACGTCCTCGTCGGCGCGGAACGCGTCGATGAGCTCCGGGTCGTGCGACAGGTGGGCGAGCACCCGCAGCTCGACCTGCGAGTAGTCCGCGCTCAGGAGCTGCCAGCCATCCTGGGCGACGAACGCGTCCCGGATCGCGCGGCCCGCGTCCGTGCGGATCGGGATGTTCTGCAGGTTCGGATCGCTCGAGCTCATCCGGCCCGTCGCCGCGACCGCCTGGTTGAAGCTCGTGTGCACGCGCCCGGTGTCCGGGTCGACCTGCTGGGGCAGCGCGTCGAGGTAGGTCCCGCGCAGCTTGGTGAGCGAGCGGTGCTCGAGGATCACCCCCGGCAGCGCGTGGTGACGCGCGAGCTCCTCGAGCACCTCGTGGTCGGTGCTCCTCGCGGTCTTGGTCCGCTTGACGACCGGCAGCCCGAGCTCGTCGAAGAGCACCGCCTCGAGCGCGCGCGGCGAGTTGATCTTGAACTCGTGATTCGCGAGGACGAAGGCCCGCTTCTCGAGCGAGCGGATCCGATCGCCGTACTCGCGCGACAGCTTCGCGAGGAGCGCGGTGTCGACCTCGATCCCGCGGCGCTCCATGCGGGCGAGCTCCGCCGCGAGCGGCAGCTCCACGTCGTCGAGCAGCGGCGTGAGGCCCTGGCCCTCGAGTCGGGGCTCGATGCGCGGCTCCATCTCGAGCACCACGCTCGCGCGGCGCCCGGCGTAGGCCGCGGCCCGCTCGACCTCGACGTCGCACAGCGCGCGCCGGCGCCCGCGCTTGCGGTCGGTGAGCTGATCGTAGCCCTCGAGCTCCTGGCGCAGCTCGCTCCGCGCGACGTCCTCGAGCCCGTGCGCGTGCCGCTCCGGGTCGACCACGTAGCTCGCGAGCATCGCGTCGAAGCGCACGTTGGCGAGCTCGACCCCGAGCCGCGCCCACACGAGCCGCTCGCGCTTGCTGTCGCCGAGCGCGAGGCGGACCTCCGGGTCGGTGAGGAGCGGCCGCAGCGCCTCCGCGACGGCCTCGCGGCTCGGCTGGCTCGGCGCGCCCAGGTAGAGGTGCCCGATCGGCGCGTAGAGCGCCTCGCCCTCGTAGGCCAGCGCGACGCCCGCGATCGGCCCCCGCCGCGCGTCGTCGCCCTCGACCAGCGCGTAGACCGCCGCCCTCCCCGCCCGGCGCGCGGCCGCGACGTGGGCCCGCAACCCGTCGAGCTCGGTGACGACCGTGACCTCCGCGAGCTCGACCGGCTCGGCCGCGATCCGGGGCAGGAGCTTGTGGAACTCGAGCTTCGTGAAGAGCGCCCGCAGCCGGGCCGGGCTCGCGCCGCCGTAGCGCACCGCCTCGACGTCGAGGGTCACCGGGGCGTCGTCGCGGAGCCGGACGAGCTCGCGCGAGAGCATCGCCTCGGCGCGCTGCTCGGCGAGCTTGGTCCGCGTGCCCTTGCGCGGGATGTCGTCGAGGTGCGCGTAGATCTCGTCGAGGGTCGGGTAGTCGGCGAGGAGCTGGGCCGCGGTCTTGGGCCCGACCGACTTCACGCCCGGCACGTTGTCGGAGCTGTCGCCGACCATCGCGAGGTAGTCCACGACCTGCGTCGGCGGCACGCCCAGCTTCACCTGGGTCTCGGCGACGCCGAAGATCCGCTCGCGCATCGTGTCGTACATGATCACGCCGTCGCCCACGAGCTGGAGCAGGTCCTTGTCGGCGGCCACGATCACCACCCGGAGCCCCGCCTCGCGGGCCTGGCGCACGAGCGTCGCGATCACGTCGTCCGCCTCGAACCCCGGCTCCATGAAGCACGGGATGTCGTAGGCCTCGATCACCTCCTCGAGCCGCTCGATCTGCGGCCGCAGATCCTCGGGGCGCTCCTTGCGGTTGGCCTTGTAGGCGTCGAAGAGCTCGTGCCGGAACGAGGGGCCGGGGGGATCGAGGGTGACCGCGAGGTAGCGGGGCCGCTGCTGGTTCACGAGCGCCAGGAGCATCTGGGTCACGCCGTAGACCGCGTGGGTGGGCTCGCCCGCGCTCGTGCTCATCGGCGGCAGCGCGTGGTAGGCGCGAAACACGTAGCCCATCAGGTCCATCACGTAGAGGACCTCCGGGTCCCCGGGCTCGGGCAGCTTCGCGGGTCGGCTCTCCTGCATGGGGCCTGAGCTTGCCGCCCACGGAAGCCACGTGCTAGAGCGCAGGGCCCCGAACCCCCCGGATTTGGCCCGAAAAACCGAGCATGTTCGAGACTCTCACCAAGGGATTCCGCGCCGCGCGCAACAAGCTCGCGGGTGTCGCCGAGCTGTCCGAGGACAACATCGCGCCGGCGCTCCGCGACGTGCGGCTCTCGTTGCTCGAGGCCGACGTCGAGCTGGGCGTGGTCAAGCGCTTCCTCGCTACGGTGAAGGAGAAGGCGCTCGGCCAGGAGGTCCAGACCCGCGTCGTCGGCAAGGGCAAGAAGGTCAAAGCCGGCCCCGCCGAGCACTTCATCCGGATCTGCCAGGAAGAGCTGACCGAGATGATGCAGGCGGAGGGCGATCCGATCGCCTTCCGCACCCGGCCTCAGGTCACCGGCATCATGATGGTGGGCCTGCAGGGCTCGGGTAAGACGACGAGCTCCGCCAAGCTCGCGCGCCTGCTCCAGAAGGAGGGCAAGAAGCCCCTCCTCGTCGCGGCCGACGTCCAGCGCCCGGGCGCGATCGAGCAGCTCAAGGTCCTCGGCGAGCAGCTCGGCGAGCTGCCGGACGGCGAGGCCGTGCCGGTGTTCTCGATCCCCGGCGGGCTCCCGGTCGACATCTGCACCAAGGCGGCGGGCGAGGCCCGCAAGCTCAAGTGCGACACGATCATCTACGACACCGCGGGCCGCCTCGCGGTGGACGAGCCGCTCATGAAGGAGCTGGCCCAGATCAAGGGCCAGACCAAGGCGGAGAACATCTTCCTCGTCGTCGACGCGATGATCGGCCAGGACTCCGTGAAGACCGCGGCCTCGTTCAACGAGCGCCTCGGCCTGAGCGGCGTGATCCTGACCAAGCTCGACGGCGACGCCCGCGGCGGCGCCGCGCTGAGCGTCAAGGAGGTCACCGGCGCGCCCGTCCGCTTCGTCGGCATGGGCGAGACCCTCGACAAGCTCGAGACCTTCCGGCCCGAGGGCATGGCGAGCCGCATCCTCGGGATGGGCGACATCGTCGGCCTGATGAAGGACTTCGAGGAGGTCGTCGACGAGCAGAAGGCCGAGGAGGACGCCAAGCGGATGCTGCAGGGGAAGTTCACCCTGCACGACTTCCTCGAGCAGATCCGGACGCTGCAGCAGATGGGCCCTCTGCAGGACCTCTTCGAGAAGCTGCCGTTCTTCGCCGACGCGGTGCCCGAGGGCTTCAACGTCGACGAGACGGAGCTCAAGAAGGCCGAGGCGATCGTCAGCTCCATGACCAAGCAGGAGCGCCGCGACCCGGAGCTCTTCAAGCGCCACAAGACCCGCATCAGCCGCGTGGCCAAGGGCTGCGGACGCGAGGAGAAGGACGTCGTCGACCTCCTCAACCGCTTCATGTTCATGCGCCAGATGATGGGCGACATCGGCCAGCAGGCCGGGATGCTCCAGAAGATCCCCGGCATGAAGCAGATGGCGATGCATCGCCGGCTCAACGAGATGGTCAAGATGGGCGGGCTCGAGCAGAACCCGATGATGTCCGGGCTCGCCGATCAGCTCCTCGAAGCGGCGGTGGCCGAGGGCGGCGCCGGCGGCCCGGGGGGCATGCGGGCGATGGGCGCCGGGCGCCGCAAGGGCCCGGACAAGGCCAAGAAGCGCAAGCAGCGCAAGAAGCAGAAGCAAGCGCGGCGCAAGTCGCGCAAGTAGGCCTCGCCGGTCGCTCGAGCGTCGGGCGGGGGGCGGGGAACCGAGACCGGAGAGAGATCGAAGCCATGCGTCGCAACATCATTGTGGGTCTGCTCGCGCTCGGGCTGAGCGCGGGCTGCGTGGAGCGCGCCCCCGAGCTGTCGCCCGCGGAGCGCGAGCGTCTGAACGAGTTCGTCACCCGTGAAGCCCCGAGCCCCGACCACGAGCTGGTGGTGCGGTTCGACAACGGGGTCAGCCTGCTCGGCTACGACGCCTCCGCCGAGTCGATCACGCCCGGCCAGCCGATCACGATCACGTGGTACTGGCACGCCGAGCAGGACATGGACGACGGCTGGCAGATGTTCACCCACATCGCCGACGCCGACGACGAGAGCCGGCTCAACCAGGATCATCAGGGCGTCGTGCGCGAGCTCTACCAGCCGGGGCGCTGGCAGGCGGGCGACTACATCCGCGACGTCCAGGAGGTCACCCTCCCCGACGACTGGAACAGCGACCGGGCGACCTTCTACCTCGGCCTGTGGAACGGGCCGCACCGCCTCGCGATCCGCAGCGGCCAGAACGACGGCGAGAACCGGGTGCGCGCGCTGAGCCTCCCGGTGCGCGGCGGCACGTCGGCCCAGGCGGGCCCGAACCGCGAGCGCGACTCCGCCCCCCCGCCGCCGTCGCTGCGCGCGGCCCGGCTCGACGGCGAGCTCACGATCGACGGCAACCTCGACGAGGCGGCCTGGCGCGGCACCCAGACGACCGCGAGCTTCGTCAACACGGTGAGCGGCGGCGGCGCGCCCTTCGTCGCCAACGCGCGCACCCTGTGGGACGACGACAACCTCTACGTCGGCTTCACGGTCGAGGACGACTTCATCCAGAGCACGTTCGACGAGCGCGACGCGCACCTCTGGGAGCAGGACGCGGTCGAGATCATGATCGACCCCGACGGCGACGGGCGGAACTACTTCGAGCTGCAGGTCTCGCCCACCGGGAAGGTCTTCGACACCCGCTACGACACCGTCCGCCAGCCGCGGCCCTTCGGCCACACCGACTGGAACGCCGACGTGGTCGCCGCCGCCCACGTGGAGGGGACCGCGAACGACGACGCGGCCGATACCCGCTACACGGTCGAGGTGGCGATCCCGTGGGGCGCCTTCGCGACCGGCGAGCCGCCGGCCACGCGCCCCGCGCCGAACGCGGCATGGCGGATCAACTTCTACGTGATGGACCAGCGCCAGGGGGACGACACCCCGGACCGCTCCGCCGGCTGGGGCCCGACCCTCACCACCGACTTCCACGTCCCGGCCCGCTTCGGGCGGGTGCTCTTCGGCGCGCCGCTCCAGGCCGCGGCCGAGCCCGTCGCCGCGCCCGAGGGCGAGGAAGCGGCGGCCGAGAGCCCGGGTCGCCCGCGCGCGATCCCGCTGCCTCCGGGCACCGCGGCCGCGGTCGCCGACAGCCTCAACACGAACGCGCGCCTCCAGCGCCCGGGGATGGACAGCATCCTCGCCGACCCCGACACCGCCGCCCGCCTCCAGGAGGCGATGCGCGCCCGCCAGGCCCGTCAGGCCCAGGCCGAGTAGGCCGCCGCGCCTCAGGCGCTGAAGCCGCCGCTGCCGCTCATCCGCGCCGGGTCGATCCCCGCGCTGGTCAGCGCCGCGGCCCAGCGACTCTGCGCCGGCACGTCGAACACGATCTCGTCGTCGAGGTCGACCGGCACCCAGACGCCGCGCGAGAACTCGCCGTCGAGCTGCCCTCCCGCCCAGCCGGCGTAGCCGAGCGCGAGGAGGCGGCGCACCGGGCCCTCCCCGGCCGCGATCGCGTCGAGCAGGCGGCGCGAGGCGCTCACCGCGAGGCGCTCGTCGATCGCCACCGCGTCGGCGATGATGTCCTCGGAGACGCCGCGCGGATCGAAGAGGATCCACCCGCTCTGGGGCGCGACCGGGCCTCCGTGGAAGACCGGCGTCGCCTTGCTCACCTCGTCCGCAGGATCGAGCCCGAGCAGCTCCGCGACCTGGCCGAACGAGACCGGCGCGGGCTGGTTCACGACGAAGCCGAGCGAGCCCTCCGGCCCGTGCTCCACGAGCACCACCACGCTCCGGTCGAAGCTCGGATCCCGCAGCGCGGGGGAGGCCACGAGGAAGCCCGGCGCGAGCGCGTCGATCACCGGATGAGGGTGCCACCTTCGGGCGGGGCTGGCGAGGCCCGCGGGGGCGCGGGCGAGTCCGCCGGCGCGAGGACCACGTACCAGTAGGCCGGCGCGTAGCGGACCACCTCGACGACGCGCATGCGCTCGCGGACCCACGGCGTCTCCGCGACGCGGCGCTCCACCGGGTGGCCCGCGAGACCCCGGAGCCGCCCCTCGTCATCGACCCGCGGCGGCGCGGTGGAGTGCAGCACGACCGCGTCCGGCGCGCGCGCCGCGAGCAGCCCCGGGTCGAGGCGCTTGTCCGCGTGCCCGCCCGGGAGGCGGCCGATCGCCGGGTCGGTGACCCCGCCGAGATCGACGGCCTCGACCCCGCTCGCGTAGACGAGGAAGCCCACGTCGACCAGGGCCACGCGCTGCGCCCGCGCCGCGAGGAGGCGAGCGAGCGCGCGCCCCTCCGTGTCCCGCGCGCGCGCCGCCTCGCGCGCGTCGAGGATCGCGAGCCCACCGGCGAGCAGGGGGATCACGAGCGACGCCGCGATCCACGCCCAGGCCCGCCGGCCGCCGTCCCGGGTCGCGCCGCTCGCCAGCCACGCCGCGGCCGGCACCATCGGGACGAGCAGCCGAAAGCCGGGCATCCAGTCGCCGCCCGCGAGCGCCACCGCGAGCCCGTGGGCCGCGAGGATCCAGGCGACCCGACGCCGCGCGGGATCCACCGCGCCCCGCGCGACGGCGACCAGCCCGAGCCCGCCGAAGACGATCAGCGCGCCGCGCCCGACGTAGCCGAGGCCCTCGACCAGGTCCGCCGGCTTGGCGGCCGCGCTCAGCGGCAGCGGGTGCCCGAACATCGCCAGCCGGAAGGCGACGACGGAAGCGGCGCCGGCCACCGCCAGCCCCCAGCCGAGCGCGACCTCCCGCCGGGGCGCGCCGCGCAGCAGCGCGAGGGCGACGAGGGCGGCCGGGGCGCACTCGGGCCGGAGCCACGCGAGCGCCAGGGTCGCGGCGCCGACCAGCGCCCCCGACGCGCGGGCGGCGCCGAGGCAGAGGGCGGTGAAGGCCAGGGTCGCGAGGCCCGTCTCGAGGCCCGCCGCGGCCCACACCCCGACGAGGGGGCACGCGACGAGCCAGAGGGCCGCGGCCCAGCCCGGCGCGCGCCCGTCCCGCGCGGCAAAGCCCGTCGCGAGCGCCGCGGCCAGGCCGGCCGCGACGACGCCGGCCACCTTGGCGCCCTCGACCGGCGCGCCGACCAGCCCGCCGAGCAGCGCCGGGACGAGGCCGAGCGGCCCGGTGACTCCGTCGGTCGCGGGCCCGTCGTTGAAGGTGTAGCCGAGCCCCCCGAGGAGCCGCTCCGCGTAGCGCGCGACGATCCACGCGTCATCGACCGCGTAGCCCCAGCTCACGACGGCGGGCAGCAGGACCCCGAGGCCCGCGACCAGGATCGGACCGCGCGCCCGGGCGGTCACGCGTCAGACGCCGAAGGCGAGCCCGACGAGCCGGAGCGCGGCGATCCCGAGCGCGATCGGCGCGACCCAGCGCATGAGCCTGGCCGCGCGGGCGCGGGCCTCGCCCGGGCCGCGGCGCAGGACGAAGAGCAGGGTCCCGCCGAGGACGCTGAGCGCCAGCACGACGCCGAACAGCACGGGCACCACCGACTCGCCCCGCTCCAGCGCGTCGCTCGCGTGGTAGCCGAGGATCAGCGCGAGCAGGGGCGCGAGCGCGAGCCCGACCAGCATCAAGCGCTGGCGGTACGCGGCCGGGTCGTCCTCCTCGCGCGGCGCGCCCGCGCGAAGGCGGCGCAGATCGCGGTGCGTGAGGAGGGCGAAGAAGCCCAGGAACAGCCCGACGCCGAGCACCACCTTCCAGGCGAAGCTCCGGTTGCCCGACGCCTCGGCCGCGGCCAGCGCCCGGTCGGCGATCGGGCGGCTGAACGAAGGGTCGTCCGGCAGGTAGGTCGCGGCGAAGGTCGCGCCCGGCTCGTACGGGGCGTCATCGCGCGCGACGTTCCAGGAGTACCCGACCCCGTCGACCCAGTACGCGTAGTGCACCGTGCCGCCCTCGGTGACGCGCGTGACGTTGGCGGTCACCGGCGCCCCCTGCTCGGCCAGCGCGTCCAGCCGCCGCGCCTGTCGCTCGAAGAGCGCGAACAGCGCCAGCGGCACGACGAGCGCGGCGAGCGCGAGCCCGGCGCGCCAGCGGCTGAGGGACCTCTCGCGGGTCGCGTCCATCGGCTCGGGATAGCCGAGCGGCCCGGGGCGCTCAAGCGGGCCGACCTTGAAGTTGCGCCGCGGCCCGAGCTACACCCGCCTTCCCGGGGTCGGCCCGGGGACGAGCCCATGCTGCGCACCCGGATCATCGCCACCACGGTCACGGTCTTCGTGATCAGCGCGGTCTTCGCCGCCCTGATGGTGTTCGTGAACCGCGCCGAGACCTTCGTCGCGCCCACGCGGGTCGAGCCGGGTGAGCCGGCGCCGGTGACCCTGCGCGTGCCGTGGACCCGCGCGCTCGAGGTGGACGACTCCGGCAGCGTGACCGCGGTCCACGCCCGAGCGCCCGTGATCGGCCGCGGCGAGGTGGTGACGGACCCCGAGCAGGCCGCGATGGTCCGCGCCTACGAGGACGCTCGCCGGCCGCCCCAGGCCGACGACCTCCTCGGCCTCTGGTTCGTCTACTTCCTCATCGCGCTCATGCTCACCGCGTACATGCGGAGCCTGAGCCCCGGCCGCGGCGCGCTCGTCCGGACCCAGCTCGGGCTGCTCGCGCTCGCCTTCGCGCTGCTCGTCGCGGCCAAGGCGCTGCTGCTCGCGCTGCCGGTTCCCGCCCAGGCCGTCCCGGTGGGGGCGCTCGCGATCTGGGCCGCGCTGTTCCTCGATCGACGCACCGCGATGATCGTCGGCCTGTCGATGTCGTTCGTCTGCGCCTCGCTGGTCGGCTTCCGCCTCGCGGTGGCCGCGGTGTACCTCGCGACGAGCGTCACCTCGGTCCTCGCGCTCGGCGAAAAGAAGACCTCCGCCCGCATCCTCACCTCGGGCGTGGCCGCCGCCGCCGCCGCCGCCGGCGTCTACGTGGCGGCGCGCGCGATCTTCGACGGTGGCTTCGACCTCGCGAGCGAGCTCGCCGCGCCGTGGCGCTCCCCGATGCTCGCCTCGGTCGTCGGCGGCCTCTGGAGCGGCGCGGTCGCCTGGGCCTTCCAGGGTGTCGCGGTGGTCATCCTCGGCGCGGTCTCGCGGGCGCGGCTCCTCGAGCTGTCCGACCTCGATCAGCCGCTGCTCAAGAAGATGGCCGAGGAGGCGCCGGGGAGCTGGGAGCACTCGCGCGCGATGGCCAACCTCGCCGAGGCGGCGGCGAACGCGATCGGCGCGGACGCCCTGCTCACCCGGGTCGGCGCCTACTACCACGACCTCGGCAAGAGCTGTCAGGCCAAGTACTTCGTCGAGAACCTGCAGCCGGGCGAGCAGACGCCCCACCGCAAGATCCCGCCCGATCTGAGCGCGGACGCGATCATGGCCCACGTCGTCGAGGGGGTGAACATCCTCCGGCGCGGCGGCATCCCCGAGCCGGTGGTGGAGTTCTCGTACACGCACCACGGCACGAGCGTGATCGAGTACTTCTGGCACAAGACGATCGAGCAGGGGAACCCGCGCGACCGCGACGAGTCGTTCTTCCGCTACCCTGGGATGCGGCCGCGCACCAAGGAGACCGCGATCCTCATGCTGGTCGACTCGATCGAGGCGGCCTCGCGCACCATCGACCCGCCGGATCGCGACCGCTTCGAGGAGATGGTCCAGCGCATCCTCTTCGTGAAGCTGCGCCAGGGGCAGCTCGACGAGTCCGGGCTGACGCTCCAGGACCTGCGCACCATCTCGATCCGCGTCGTCGACTCTCTTTGCAGCATGTACCACAGCCGCATCAAGTACCCCTGGCAGGAGAAGAAGGAGGCCGCCCTCCCCCTGCCCGGGGCCGCGACCGAGGCGGACGTGGCGCGCGCTCGCGAGGAGGCCGCGCTCAAGGAGGCCGCCGAGGCCGAAGCCGAGCCCGCGCCGCCCCCCGAACCCGAACCCGACAACGAACCCGAACCGCAGCCGGAGGCCCCATGACCGCCGATGAGCGCAGCTTCATGAAGTCGATCTTCCACGGGGTGATCGAGGAGTCCCTGATCTTCCCCTACCCGGAGATGGACCCCGAGGAGCGCGAGACCGTGCAGATGATCCTCGAGAACATCCAGCGGTTCGGCGAGAGCGAGGTGGACGCGGCCAAGATCGACCGCGAGCACAAGATCCCCGACGACCTCCTCACCAAGATGAAGGAGATGGGCCTGTTCGGGCTCACCATCCCCGAGGAGCACGGCGGGCTCGGCTTGAGCGCGAGCGCCTACGCGCGCGTCATCCAGGAGATGGCCGCGATCGACGCCTCGCTCGCGGTCACGATCGGCGCGCACCAGTCGATCGGCCTCAAGGGCATCCTCCTGCACGGGACCGACGAGCAGAAGAAGCAGTTCCTCCCGGACCTCGCGACCGGCGAGCGGGTCGCGGCCTTCGCGCTCACCGAGCCCGGCACCGGCTCCGACGCCGCCGCGATCACGACGCGCGCCGAGCTCACCGACGACGGCCAGCACTACATCCTGAACGGCAGCAAGATCTGGATCACCAACGGCGGCTTCGCCGACGTGTTCACGGTCTTCGCGCGGACCTCCGCGCCGGACTCCGGGGTCAAGCCGCGCATCACCGCGCTCATCGTCGAGCGCGGCGAGGGCCTCACGAACGGCCCGAGCGAAGAGAAGATGGGCATCCGCGGCTCGTCCACGACCGAGATCTTCTTCGACGACGTCAAGGTCCCGGTCGAGAACGTGCTGGGCGAGCCCGGCCGCGGGTTCAAGGTCGCGATGAGCGTGCTGAACAGCGGCCGCCTGGGCCTCGCGTCCGGCGCGCTGGGGGCGATCAAGCGGCTGATCCAGATGAGCACCGAGCGGGTCAACGAACGCAAGGCGTTTGGCCGACCGATCGGCGAGTTCGGGATGATCAAGGAGAAGATCGCCCGGATGTCGGCCGAGGCCTACGCGCTCGAGTCGATGACCTACCTGACGACGGGCCTCATCGACGCGGGCGTCGAGGACTACTCGCTCGAGAGCGCGATCTGCAAGGTCTACGGCTCCGAGACGCTCTGGTACGTCGTCAACGAGACCCTCCAGATCGCGGCGGGCATCGGGTACATGAGCGAGTACCCGTACGAGCGGCTGATGCGCGACGCGCGCATCAACATGATCTTCGAGGGCACCAACGAGATCCTGCGCGCGTTCATCGCGCTCGCGGGGATGCAGAGCCCGGGCAAGCACCTCGCCGAGGTGGCCAAGGCGATGCGCGAGCCGATCAAGGGCTTCGGCCTCCTGCGGGAGTTCGCGGTGCAGAAGGCGCGCGGCCTCGTCCTGCGCGAGCGCCTCGAGCGCGTCCACCCCGTGCTGTCGCGCGAGGCGGTGATCTTCGAGGAGGGCTCGGTCCTGCTGGCCCAGCGCGTCGAGCAGACGCTGCGCAAGCACGGCCGCGAGATCGCCGAGATGCAGTTCGTCCAGAAGCGCATCGCCGAGGCGAGCATCGACCTGTACGCGCTCGCCGCGGTCCTCAGCCGCACCACCCGCGCGCTCGAGCGCAAGGGCGAGGCCGGCGCGCAGCGCGAGGTCCACCTGGCGACCGCGTTCAGCACGCTGGCCAAGGCCCGGATCGACGACCGCCTCGTGAACTTCGAGCGCGACAGCGACGAGCTCCTCAAGGAGGTCGCGGCCCAGACCTACGCCGACGGCGGCTACGCCTTCGACATCGTGTAGAGCGGCGCTCTCGCAGCCGGACGATCGACCGCGCCCGGTTTTAAGGGCAGCATGTCTTCGATGAAGAGGCTTGGTCTGGGGCTCGCGCTCGCGCTCTCGGTGGTTGGCTGTGGCGACGGCGCGGGTCCCCCCGACGGCGGCGCGGAGGAGCGCGACGGGGGCGGCGACGGGACGCGCGACGCCGGCCCGGCGCAGTGCCGGACCGGCCAGCACGTCTGCGGCGGCGGCTGCGTCGACGACCTCCCCAACGAGCCGGAGAACGGCTGCCGCACCGGCTGCGGCGAGGCGTGCGACGTCCCGACCGGCGGGGTCGCGACCTGCGACGCCGACGGCGCCTGCGCCCTCGGCTGCGAGCGCCCCTTCGTCCTCATCGACGGCACCTGCGTGTGCGAGCCCCGCACCTGCTCCGACCTCGGCGCGGAGTGCGGGGCCCCCGACGACGGCTGCGGCTCCCCCCTCGACTGCGGCAGCTGCAGCGGCGGCGCGGTCTGTCTGATGGGCAGCTGCGGCTGCATGCCGGACGACCAGGAGCCCAACGAGCGCCGCAGCACGCTCACCAGCAGCGTGGGCGGCGGCGCGGAGGGCTGGTCGATGGTCTACCCCGACTGGAGCCTCCACGACGCGGACGACGAGGACTGGTACCGCTTCGACGTGACCGACGGCGGCTTCAACGGCAACCCCGCGATCACGGTGACCCTCGACCGGATCCCGACGGGGTCCGACTACACGCTCGCGATCTACTACGTGTGCGACAGCGGTGGAGACGACAGCACCTGCAATGGCATGACCGACAACAGCGTCGGCCACGGCTGCATCGCAGGCCTGAGCGGCACGACCTCCGAGACGCTCCTCTTGGAGACGGAGTGCTCTGGCACCATCGACGAGGACGGAACGCTCTACGTTCGCGTCACCTCCGCGACCTGGGGAGGCTCGTGCGAGCCCTACAGGCTCTCGGTCGACATCGAGTAGCCGGCGCTACTGGAACACGGTCTCCTCGAACGTCGCGGACGCAGCGGAGGCGATCGCGTATCCGAAGAGCCCGCCGTCAGCGCCGAACGGGCTTGGCAGCGTGGCGGCGCGCGCCGCCCCGTCATACGCGTACACGACTCCCGACACGAGACCTCCGGCGGAGGCCCCGGGATCGCCGGTGTAGAGTCGGGCCTGCGAGCCGCCACCAGCCGGCAACGCCGTAACCGCCAGCCCAAACAGGTCCGTCGAACCTGACTCGCTCACTGTCAGGCTCTCGACGGTCGCAACTCCCGCGGGGCCGCCTTCCTCCCCCGCGAACACGCGGAAGGCGCTACCGGAGCCCGCTTCGAGGTCTCCCACGACGAGGTCCGCTCGCGGTCCAGCATCCATGAGCGCCAGGAGTACGGCCGCGCCAAACGCGTGCTGCAACCCTACCCGATGCCGGCGCGCGGGCGCAGCCTCAGCGCGCGAGGGCGAGGTAGGCGCCGAAGGCCACGCCGGCCACGAGCGCCAGCGTGAGGAGCGCGGCCATGACCGCCAGACCGCCTCGGCTCCTCGCCGCGACCGGCGCCGGCGCGTGCGCGACTGGCATCGGTGGGGGCGCGTGGACCGCGGGCGCGTGAGGCGGCCGCGCCTGGTCGACCGCCGCCCGGGGCGGCTCGGCCGCGGCCCGCCGCGCGCGCTCGTGCTTGAGCGCCTCGAGGGCGGCGTCGTCGATCAGGGGCCGGTCCAGCGACGTGAGCGCGTGCTCCAGGTCCGCGCCCGGGGCGGCGGGATCCTCGTGGCTGGAGCGCCGGGTCCGCAGCTGGGACTTCGGCTTGTAGGTCGGCGGCACGGCTCGGAAAGGATACCCCAGCCGCGCGACGCTCACTCCGGGATGGGCTCGCCCCGCTCGGTCCGCTCCGCGCGCTCGGCCTCGATCGCCTCGGCGAAGGGGTGCGCGCAGTCGGGATCGAACTGCATCCCGGAGCAGCGGCTGATCTCGTTCACCGCCACCTCGTGGGGGAGCGCCTTGCGGTACGCCCGGTCGCTCGTCATCGCGTCGTAGGTGTCCGCCACGCTGATGATCCGCGCGATGAGCGGGATCTCCTGCGCGGTCAGCCCGAGCGGGTAGCCCCGACCGTCCCAGCGCTCGTGGTGGAGGTGCACGCCCGGCAGCAGCGGGTGGAGGAACGTGATCGGCTCGAGGATGTCTTTGCCGTAGCCCGGGTGCTTCTGGAAGATCTCGTACTCTTCCTGGCTCAGCTTGCCCGGCTTGTTCAGGTTCATCACGCAACCGATCTTGCCGATGTCGTGCATGAGCGCGGCCTGGCGCACGATCTCGACCTCCTCCTCCGGGAGGCCGAGCTTGATCGCGAGGATCTGCGCGTAGGCCGCGACGCGCTCGCTGTGACCCGCGGTGTAGCGATCCATCTTGTCGATCGCGCTCGCGAGGCCCTTGATCGTCTGCTGGAAGGTCGCCTTGAGATCCTCGTAGAGCTTCGCGTTCTCGATCGCGGCGGCCGCCCGGTTGCCCACCATGCGGAGCATCTTGCGCTGGCCCTCGTCGAACTTCTTGCCCCGCGTGTAGCTCGCCACCGCGAGGAAGCCGAACGTCCGCTTGCGCATCATCAGCGGCGTCGCGATGAAGCTGTGCGGCGTCAGGTCGTCGGGGACGCCGGTGAGGTAATCGTAGACCCGCTCGCCGTGGACCCGGAGCGGCTTGTCGTCGGCGAAGAACTCCGTGAGCGCGGCCGCGTCCAGCCGGCCCACCCCCGAGCGCGGCCGAAAGTCCGGGTGCAGCACGCAGGCCCGCTCGAAGAAGCTCCCCTCGCCGTCGTCGAGGATCACCGTCACCTGATCGGCGTCGACCTCGTGGATCGCCGCGTCGGTGATCGTCCGCAGGACCTCCTCGAGCGACAGGCTGGCCGCGATCGCCTCGCTCACCTTGTAGAGCGAGAGCGCCTCGCGCAGGCGCAGGTTCTCGGCCTGGAGCTTCCGCTTCTCGAGCCCGCGGCGGATGGTGTGGACGACCTCCTCCACCTTGAACGGCTTGAGGATGTAGTCGTAGGCGCCGCGCTTCATCGCGTCGATCGCGGTCTCGACCGTGCCGAACCCCGTCATGATCACGGTGACCACGTTCGGCGCGTGCTTGGTGACCGCGGCGAGCAGCTCGAGGCCGCCCATGTTGGGCATCTTGAGATCGGACAGCACGAGGTCGTAGTGGTGCCGCGACAGCTCGACGAGCGCCTCGGAGCCATCCTCCGCCGTGCGGACGAAGAACCCCTCCATCGAGAGGAAGTCCGCGAGGATCTCCCGGATCACCTTCTCGTCGTCGACGACGAGCACTCGGGGCGCCTCTTCGTGGCTGTGGTATTCCATCGCGCGACGGGGCCCGCGGCCGGACACCCGCGGATCTACTAGATGGAATCCCCCTCGAGTGTCAACGTGACCGCAGCGCGAGGCCGCTCGTGAGCCGCGGTCGGCCGGGGATCCTGACCGTCTCGATCCTGGTCTACGCGCCGCTGGGCGGGCTCGGTCTCGCGTGGGCCGCGTGGCGCGCCGGGCACCTCACCCTCGACGTCGCGGTCGGGCACCCCGAGCCCTGGTGGGACCTCGGCCCGGCCGCGGCCCACGGCGCCTCGGTCGGCCTGGGCCTCGGCCTCGCCCTCGCGACGATCGGCGCCACGCGGGTCCTGACGCGCCGGACGGCCTGGGCGCGTGAGCTCCACCTCGCCTTCCGCGAGCTGCTCGGGGTCCTGCCGCGCGGCACGGTCCTCGGCCTGGCCCTCGCCTCCGGCGTCGGCGAGGAGGCGTTCTTCCGGCTCGGCATGCAGCCCTCGGTGGGCTGGGTGCTCACCTCGATCGTCTTCGGCGCCGTCCACCTCGGCCCGAGCCGCCGGTTCTGGCCATGGACGATCTGGGCGATGGTCATGGGCTTCGCCCTGGGCGCGATCTACGAGGCGACCGGCTCGCTCGCCGGCCCCGTCCTCGCGCACGCGACCATCAACTACGTGAACCTCCGCTTCATCGGCGCGCACGATCCGCGGGCCCCCGAGGACCGGCCGCGCACCGAGCCTCGGCTGGTCGCCCGCCAGGAGCGTCGGTGAGGGTGTAAGCGCCCGCGACCGGCCGCGTTGGAGGGACATGCTGGACAAGCTCCCCACGTGCGACTGCGGCGGGTTTCTGCCGCGCGGCGCCTCGGCCTGCCCTCACTGCGATCGCGCCCTCCCCCGGTGGCTCCGCGGCCTCGCGACCCTCGTGGCTGGCTCCGCGGCCGCGATGACCTTGAGCGCCTGCTACGGCGGCGCCTGCGTCGAGGGCACCTGCTACGGCACCTACCCGGACGAGCCGATCAGCTCCCCGTGCGACGCCCCGGCGGAGGACACGGACGGCGACGGCTACTGCGGGGAGCACGACTGCGACGAGACCGATCCGACCGTCCAGGTCTGCGCGTCGACCCCGCCGCGTTAGACGGCCAGCCCGCCTGGAGGTGCGCGAGGCTACAGCGACTCGACGTCGACCGTGAGCCGGTACTCGGCTCGGTTGCCGCGGCCGCCGTCGCGCACCTTGACGATGTACCAGCCCGGCTGGACGAGCCGGGCCAGGGCCTCGCGGGGGGACTCGGTCCGGCCATCCGCGAGGAGCTCCGCGTCGAGGTCGCGCAGCTCGAGGTCGAGGTCGGTGCGGCTCGCCGCCTGGCCGTCGCCCGCGATGTCCATGCGCACCACGAGCATCCCCGCGCGCTCCACGCGGACGCGGTAGGTGTGGTTCGCGTCGAGGCCGGTGATCGGCAGGTTCGGCCCGCCGCTCGGGGCGGGCTGGCTGAGCCCGTCGAGGCGCGCGGTCACCGACTCGCCGAGCCCGAGGTCGCGCGGCCAGGCGAGGGTCTCTCCCGGCAGCAGCTCGTCCGCCGGCTCGCCCGTCGCCGTCAGCATCGCGCGCAGCTCCGCCTCGGGCACGCGGCCGCCCCCGAGGTGACGGAGGAAGCTCGGCAGTGAGGGGAAGGCGCCCGGCTCGCGGGCGTGGGCCATCATCGCCTCGAGGATCGGCGCGGCGCCGAGCGCGATGCCGTCATCGTCGGCGTCGGGCAGCCCCTCGACTCCGTCGGAGAGGTCCCAGAGGACCTTGGAGACGCTCGTCTCCGACGCCATCCCGGGGAACGGATCCTCGGCCGCCTCGAGGTCCTCGTCGACGCGGAGGCGGCCCCACGGCTGGACCCCGATCGTGTCCTGGTAGGCCGGCGCGCCGAGGACCGCGAGCGCGAACCACGTGGCCCGGCCCTCCTCCCAGGCCACCCCGGGATCGATGCGCGCGCCTCGCGGGTGCATCCCGCCGGTCGAGGAGTCGCTGGTGAGCCGGTCCATCACGAAGTGGCCGAGCTCGTGGAGGATGATCGCCTCGTCGTGCTCGTCGGTGTCGCTCACCGACGCCTGGCCCGGATCGCCGCCGAGCAGCTCGAGCGCGAAACGGCCCGAGCCCGCCGGCCGCTCGCCGCGGTAGAAGCTCCACTCGCGCGTGCCGCCGCGCACCCAGTAGACGAAGAGCGGCGGCAGCGTCTCGCCCGTCCAGGCGTGCACCGCGTCGAGGCCACGCAGCAGCGTGTCGACGACGTGGAACGCCCCCGCGTCCCCCGTCTCGTCCACCGCATGCACCCGCATCTCGGGCGCCGTTGCACCGCCCGCCGGCGCCGCGTCGATGGGGACCTCCATCACGTGCGTCTCGCGCCCGCCCGCGTCGCGCGCGATCGCGACGTCGAGCCCGCGCACCCGCACCCGCGCCGCCACCCGGAGGCGCGCCGCGCCCGCCGGCGCCTCGATCCGGAAGCGCCCCTCCGCGTCGCAGCGCCCCTCGGCGAGCACCCGCCCCGTCGCGTCGAGCACCGCGAGCTCGACGTGCCGCGCCGGCCGCTCCTCGAGCGCCTCGCTCGTGCCCTGCGGCGTCGGGTGGCGGGCGTCGAAGGTCACGACCCCGACGAGCTCCGGCCCGCTCGCGGGGCGCGCGCCGAGGCCCCCGCAGGCCGTGAGGAGGAGGGCGATCGCGACGGCTCGCATGCCGCGCAGGCTATCGCCGTCCGAGCCCCGCTTCACCACCTGCACGCCACCACCTGCACGGTACCGACCTCCGAGCGCCGCGCGTCGCGGCTCACGCGAACGAGAGCGTCCGCTGGGGAAGCGCCTCGACGATGCGGACGACGAGGGACTCGAGGTCGTCCTCGTTCGTCAAGAAGTCGTGCTCTTCGGCCCGCACCAGCAGCTTGGGCCCGCGGTGGTAGCGCTCGAACCAGTCGTCGTAGCGTGCCCCGAGGTCGGCCAGGTAGGCCTTCGGGATCGACTGCTCGTACTCACGGCCCCGCTTGGCGATCAGGGTGCGGCAGCTCATCGGCGAGCGCCGGAGGTACACGAGCAGGTTGGGCGCGGGCAGCCCGTCGAGGAGCTGGTCGGCGACCAGCCGGTAGGTCTGCCAGTCGCGCAGATCCATGTCGCCCCGCGCGTGGAGGTTGGCCGCGAAGATCTCCGCGTCCTCGTAGCAGGTGCGATCCTGGATGATGCTGGCCCCGCCGCCCACCAGCTCGCGCGTCCGCCGCACCCGCTCGGCGAGGAAGCGCACCTGCAGCGCCATCGCCCAGCGGCGCATGTCCGCGTAGAAATCGGCGAGGTACGGGTTGTCCGCGGTCTCTTCGTAAACCCCGCGCAACCCCAGCCGCGCCTCGAGCCGATGCGTCAGCGTGGTCTTGCCCGAGCCGATGTTGCCCGCGACCGCGAGGAACACGGAACCGCTCATGCGCCGGGACCTTAGCAGCATCGACGGGCGATCCGAGGGTCGGATTCGGCCTCCGGAGCGGGGCCCGCATTTTCAGTATTCATGGAACCAAACCCTGTGTGCGGACGGTCTGGTCACGGTTTCACGGGTTTCACGGTTGTTGACGGCCGCTCGCGCACTTTCTAGCCTCTACAGAGCTGAACCGATCGAACGGCCGGCCAGTACCGTCATCGTGCAAGACTCGGACATCAAGACGAGGGTCACTCCGCTCGAGGAGCTGCGACCCACCAGCAAGGGCGGCTCCGACTGCCTCGTCGTGATCTACTCGTCGGACCAGCGCCAGTTCGGCAAGCGCTACGTGCTGGGCGGCGAGCCGCTCACCGTCGGGCGCGGCACCGAGAACCGCATCGTGCTCGACAACGACAGCGTGTCCCGGCGCCACTGCCGGGTCGAGCGGCGCAACGCGCAGTGGTACGTGGTCGACCTCGACTCGACCAACGGGACCTACGTCAACGACGTTCAGGTGACCGAGTACGCGATGCGGCGCGGCGATCAGATCAAGATCGGCGACACGATCGTGAAGTTCCTGTCCGGGCAGGACCTCGAGGCCCAGTACCACGAGACGATCTACAAGATGACGATCGTGGACGGCCTCACCGGCATCCACAACAAGCGCTATCTGATGGAGACGCTCGAGCGCGAGATCCCGCGCGCCCGTCGCCACGCGCGCCCCCTCTCGGTGGTCATGTTCGACATCGACCACTTCAAGGGCATCAACGACAACTACGGCCACCTCGCGGGCGACTACGTGCTCAAGGAGCTGGCCAACCTGGTCAAGAGCCGGCTGCGGCCGGACGACGTGCTCGGGCGCTACGGCGGCGAGGAGTTCGCCGCGATCCTCCCCGAGACCGCGCTCGCGGGGGCGGCGTCGATCGCCGAGGACCTGCGCCGGCGCATCGAGGAGCGGCGCTTCCTGTTCGAGGGCGAGCACATCCCCGTGACCGTCTCGCTCGGCTGCGCGGAGCTCGCCGGCGAGATGGACGTGCTCGCGATCCTCAAGGCGGCCGACGAGAAGCTGTACGAAGCGAAGCGCTCGGGCCGCAACCGCACCTGCAGCTGAGTGCATCGAACGCTGAGCGCATCGAACGCTGAGCGCATCGAACGCTGAGCGCATCGAACGCCGAGCGCATCGGACGCCGAGCGCGCCGGCCGTTCGGCATGCCCGCGCCGGAGCGCCTCGGACCATCAGAGCCCGAATGACGCGCGAATGACGCGGCGCGGCGTCACCGTTGGGTGGCGCCTCGGCCCGCCAGGTGCGTCGCCCAGGTGGCAGCTCGACGCTCCATCTCGCCCCGCCGAGCGTCCCGTTCCACCCCATGCCCCCCCGTCTGCGTAGCGACGCTGGCTTGGCACGCGGCTGGCACTGCACCGAGGCATGCGAATCCAGGGCGAGGGCCACACCTCCGTCGGTCGGCGCGAGAACAACGAGGACTCCCTCCTCATGCTCCCGTCGGTCGGCTTCTACGCGGTCGCCGACGGGATGGGCGGCTACGAGGGCGGTGAGGTCGCGAGCAAGCTCGCCCTCGCGAGCCTCCAGGCGTACTTCGACCTCCTGGGCGAGGACGGGCTCGGTGATCCCGCGGACGACCCCGAAGGCGAGCTCGCCTTCGAGCGGCTCGGCCTCGCGATCCGCATCGCTCACCGGGAGGTCGTGCGTCGCGCCACCGGCCGACTCGCACAGATGGGCACCACCCTCGCGTGCCTCGCGGTCCAGGGCGAGCGCGCCGTGGTCGCCCACGTCGGCGACAGCCGGGTCTACCGGCTCCGTGAAGGCGACGTGCAGGTCCTCACCCAGGATCACTCGCTCCTCGCGGAGATGCTCGCCTCCGGCGCGACCACCACCGCGTCGAGCGAGTTCTCGCTCCGCAACATCATCACCCAGGCGGTCGGCCAGGGGCCGAGCGTCCGCCCCGACCTCACCCTCGTCGACGTGCTGCCGGGCGACCGCTTCCTGATCTGCAGCGACGGGCTCTCCGACGTCCTCTCGAACACCTCGATCGCGCGCGGCCTCTCCCGGTCGCGCGACGTCGCCGAGAGCCTCTGCCGCGCGGCCTACGAGGCCGGCAGCGCCGACAACATCACTGCCCTCGTCGTCCACGCCGACTGAGGGCTCGGCGCGCGGGCGCGGGGGCCTCGACGCCTATCCCTCGGGGTGCTGCTCGGCCGGGTCGTCGGGCGCGACCGGGGGCGCGTCCGGCTCGGGCGCGGGGAGGCGATCGCCCGACTCGAGGTCGCCCGCGTCGTCGTCGTCGTCGCTGGCCGTCTCGTCACGGGGGGCGCCGAGCTCGGGCCCGGTCCGCTCGACCGTGGCCTCGCCGCCGGGCTCGAGCGCGTCGCCGCTCACCGCGTCGGGCCGCAGCTCGGGCGGCACGCGGCTCGGCTCGGCGTAGACGATGAGCGCGTCGCCCACGTGGAGGGTCGCGCTCTGGGCGATCTGGTTGATCCGCGCGAGCGAGGACACGCGGATGCCGAAGCGCTGCCCGATCGAGCTGAGGGTGTCGCCCGCCTGCACCTCGTAGCGCACGCGCACGCGGCCGCTCTGGCCCTCGTGGTAGGCGAAGAACGCGTCGCTGCCGATCTCGAGGACCTGCACCTCGTCGGGGCTCAGGACCACGGCGCGCGACAGGTCGAGCGACGGCTGCACGAAGAGCTGGAGGAACATCCCCGACTGGAGCTCGGCGTCCGGGTCGACCCGGTTCCAGGCGCGCAGCTCCGCGGGGGAGACGCGGAAGAAGCGCGCGATCTCGGCCGCCGAGTCGCCACGCACGACGCGGTAGAACACCCGCCGCCGGCCCGGCACGACCTCGACCCCGGGCGGGACGCTGACCACCGGCCGCTCACCGTCGGCGTCGCGCCGCGGACGCGGGCGCACCGGGACGAGGAGCACGGTCCCGACCCCCGCCCGCTCCTCCTCGCCGAGCCCGTTGAGCTCGCGCAGCTCGTCCTCGCGCGCGCCGGTCTCCCGCGCCAGGTCGGCGAGCGTCTCTCCGAAGCGCAGCACGTGCTCGCGGTTCACCGGGCGCCCTGGTCGGACCCGCGCCCAGCGCTCCTGGAAGCGCGCCTCGCGGTCAGCGGGGATGCGCACGCGCGAGGCCGCGCCCGGCGGCGTGCGACCGCGCCGGAGCGCGGGGTTGAGGTCTCGGAGCGTCGACAGCTCGACTTGCGCAGCGCGCGCCACCGTGCCGAGCGGTGTGCCGCCCGTGACCTCGACGTGGGCCCAGCGCAGCGGCTCCTCGAACGCGACGTCGCCGAACCCGAAGCGCTCGCGGTTGTGCGCGATGATCGCGCAAGCGAGGATCTTGGCGACGTAGAGGTTGGTCTCGTAGGGGAGCCCCGACTCGAGGTGCGACAGCTCCCAGTAGTCGTTGGTGTTGTACTTGCGGATCGAGCGGAGCAGCGCGCCGTAGCCCATGTTGTACGCGGCCAGCGCGAGCTCCCAGGTGCCGAAGCGGCGGTGGAGCATGCCGAGGTAGCGCGCGGCCGCGTCGGTCGACGCCTCGGGGTCGTTGCGCAGGTCCACCCAGTGATCGACGGTGAGCCCCAGCTCCTCGCCGGTCCGGCGGACGAACTGCCACATGCCGACCGCCCCGGCGTGGGAGCGCGCGGTCGGGTCGAAGCCGCTCTCGACCATCGCCACGAAGATGAGATCGCGGGGCAGCCCACGGTCGCGCAGCACCTGCCGGATCGCGGGCCCGTAGCGATCGACGCGCCGCAGCCACGCCTCGAGGTGCCGCCGGCCGCGCGGGGTCTGGGTGAACATCTCGATGTAACGGACGACCCGGTCGTCCCAGCGCACCGGCAGGTCGGGCAGGGTCAGCCCGCGCATCCACGACAGATCGCGGCTCGCCCGCGCCTCGAGCGGGCGCCCGGCCGGAGCGTCGCTCGTCACCGCGGGCGGGCCGGCGGACACCCGGACCTCGCCGTCGGGTAGCTCGACCAGGGCCTGGCCACCGAAGACCTCCCGCTCCATCTCGCGGAGGTTCCGCAGCTCCTCCGACTCCTCGCCGGGGACGAGCGGGTCCGGCGCCTGGGCGCGGGCCGGGTGGGCCAGCCCTACGATGCCCAGCCCTACGATGCCCAGCCCCACGATGCCCAGCCCCATGATGCCCGGGACCGCGGCGCTCAGGACCGCGACGGAGTGGGCGAGGATCGGCCTGCACGCGCTGCGCACCGGCGGACCGTACAAGGGGGTGTCGCGCGGGGCCAGAAAGCGCACCGATTTGGTAGAGTCGCGGCTGCATGCACCGCGGGATCCGAGAGTTCATCCAGTGGGTGATGGGCGGCGGCGACGGGCTCGGCGCCACGCCGGAGCGCCCGGCCTCGACCAAGGAGATCATCGTGCTCGAGCATCAGCTCGGCACACCGCTGCCGGCGGACCTCAAGCTCGTCCTGGGCGTGTTCGACGGCGCAACCCTCCCGAACGGGGTCCTGCTCTCCGCCCGCCCCGGCCCGGGCAACACGATCGAGGCCGCGCTCAAGGCCCACGCGGAGGACCGGGGCACGTCCTTCCTCGATCCCGAGCTGATGCTGCCCTTCCACCGCACCGAGGCGGGCAGCTACCTGTGCTTCGATCGATCGGCCGCGCCGGTCGCCGACACCTGGCCGGTCGTCGACTACGACCTCGAGACGGGCGAGATGCGCCTGACCCACCGGACCTTCGACGGCTGGTGCCAGCTCTGCGTCGAGGAGTGGACCGCGGACGACTACCACGCGGACTTCACGGTCGAGAAGTACCTCCGCGGCGGGCAGCGCCACGCCGCGATCGAGCCGGACGTGTCGGTCGCGCACGTGACGGTGGCCCACGCCCTGCGCCGCGCGGGTGAGCCCGAGGACTCGCTCGAGAGCTACCTGCGCGCCGGTCGCTGCGTGCCGCCGCTCGCCTGGGCCGATTGGGAGGCGCTCAAGCTCGCCGCGCTCCTGCGCTACCCCGCGCACGCGCTCGAGGCCGCGGGTCGGCTCTGCCGCCGCGCCCCCGAGAGCATGTGGGACCTGCGCGAGACGACGCCGTCTCGCGTAGCCTACGCGATCGCGAGCGTCGCGCCCGGCCCGGACGGCCACCAGGAGCCGTGGTTGCGCGCGCTCGACCAGCTCTGCCAGCAGCCGCTGGACGAGGACGACGCGGCGGCCGCGGCCGCCATCCGTCAGGCGGTGATCGCGGGTGAGCCGGTGCCGCCGCCCTCCCCTCCGCAGGAGGCCGAGATCGCGTTCGCCGACGACCTCGACGCGCTGTGGGCCGCGGTCGCGGACGCCTACCGCGCGGGGAGCCTCCGCGAGGACGACCTCCTCCTCGACCCCCGCTTCGCGCCCCTCACCGAGCGCTACGATCTCGTCGACGTGCTGCGCATCCGGCGGGACTTCTAGCCAGCCCGGGATGGACGCGATGCTCCCCCTCGACGAGGCCTTCCACGCGGTCGCCGCCCACCACGCGCCCGGCCCCGAGGAGCGCGTCCCGCTCCTCGACGCGCGGGGACGCTTCCTCGCGCACGCGATCGTCGCGCGCCACGACGTACCGGGCTTCGACAACAGCGCGATGGACGGCTACGCGGTGCGCGCCGGCGACCTCGCGACCGCGGACGGATCGCCGGTGAGCCTGCCGGTCGAGGGCGAGTCGCGGGCCGGCGGGCCGCCGCCCGGACCGCTCGCGGACGGGGCGGTGATGCGCATCTTCACCGGCGCGCCGATGCCCGCGGGCGCCGACGCGGTGGTGATGCAGGAGGACGTCGCGCGCGAAGGCGCGACGGCCCGCTTCGGCGCCGCGGCCCCCGTCGGCGCGCACGTCCGGCGGCGCGCCGAGGTTCTCGCGATCGGCGATCCCGTGCTGACGCCCGAGGACGCGCTCGGCCCGGGCGAGCTCGCGCTCGCGGCCTCGCAGGGCTACGCGCTGCTGCCCGTCCGGCGCCGCCCGGTCGTCGCGATCCTCTCGACGGGCGACGAGCTGCGCGAGATCGGCGCCCCCGATCGGCCGGGCTCCCTGATCGACTCCAACACCTACGGCCTCGCCTCCGCGGCGGCCGCGGCCGGGGCGACGCCCTGGATCCTGCCCCTCGGCGTGGACGCGCCGGACGCGCTGACGGCGCGCTTCGAGGAGGCGGTGCACCGCGCAGACGTGGTGGTGAGCACGGGCGGCGTCTCGGTCGGCGACTACGACCGCGTGGCGGACGCGCTCGACGCGGTCGGCGCGGACACGCTCTTCACCAAGGTCCGCATGAAGCCCGGCAAGCCGGTGCGCTTCGCGGTCGCGGGGCGCACGCCGCTCTTCGGCCTGCCGGGCAACCCCGTGAGCGCGCTCGTGACCTTCGAGCTGTTCGTCCGCCCGCTGCTGCGCTCCCGCCTCGGCGACCCGCGCCCGTACCGGACGACGCTCGACGTGGCCCTCGATCGCGCGGTGACCGCGCCGGCGAGCCGCGACGAGCTCGCGCGGGCCACGCTGTCGCGGGGGCCGGGTCCGACCGCACGCCTCGCAGACAAGCAGGGCTCCGGCGCCACCACCTCGCTCCGCGGCGCCGACCTCCTCGTCCGGCTGCCGATGGGGGCGGGCCGACTCGAGGCCGGGACCCAAGCCCGCGCGCTCCACCTCGTCGAAGACGGCGGGAGCCGCGACGCGCCCTTCGCTCGGTAGATCTGGCCTCGCAGCGCGATACACTCGGGGCGGACCGACATCGGGGGAACCGCGCGCGCGGCTCGAGCGTCTGAACCATCGCCGCAGCCCCCGCCGCCCATGACCGAACCCACCCAACGCGACGAGCTCGACCGGGGCCGCTCCGACCCTCGAGGCGCCGATCCGGTGGACACGGACGCCGCCACGCCGCGCGTCGACCCGCTCCGCCCTGCCCTGGCCGCGGTGGCGCGTCGCGTCCGGGCCCAGCGCGCGCTCGACGCGGCCGTGGTCTTCGGCTGGGTCGCGGTCGGCGTCGCGGGCGTCGCCGTCGGGCTGCTCAAGGCGGGCGCGCTGCCCGAGGCGGAGGCGTTGCTCGCCCTCCAGCTCGCGCTCGCGCTCCCCCTCGTCGGGGCGATCGGCGGCGCGCTCCGGCGCATCGACGCGCTGCTGCCCGCGCGCCTGATCGACCGGAGCCACGGCCTGCGCGAGCGGGTCGCCAACGCGGTCGCCTTCGACGGCCTCTCGGAGCGCACCCCGCTGATGGACGCCGCGATCCGCGACGCGAACGAGCGCGCCTCGAGCCTGTCGGCGGCGCGCGCGATGCCGCTCCGCGCCCCCATCGACCTCGCGGGCATCGCGGGGCTCGCGGTCGGCGTCGGGCTGCTCGGGATGCTCGAGGTGCCGCGGACCGTCGAGGAACGCGTCCTCGTCGGCGGGATCGATCCGGTGACCCTCCACGCGGACGACCTCGACGCCTACGAGAGCGAGCTGCGCGACCTACTCGAGGCGCGCGAGACGCCGGACGACGTGCGCGACGCGGCGCAGGACTTCAACCGGCTCATCGAGGACCTCGCCGACGAGCGGCTCGACCGCGCCGAGAGCCTGCGCCGCATCGCGGAGCTCGAGCGGCAGCTCGCGGAGGCCCGGCCCGCGGACGCCGAGACGATGCGGGAGTCGCTGCGCGAGCTCGGCGAGGATCTGCGGCGCGCCGAGCTGGCCGATCAGCTCTCGGCCGCGCTCCGCGACGGGGACGCGTCCCAGGCCGAGCGCGAGCTGCGGCGCCTCGCCGAGCGGACCCGCAGCGACGAGGCGTCGCGTCGCGAGCTCGAGGCGCTGAGGCGCGCTCTCGCGCGCGCGGCGGAGGAGCGGACGCAGGAGCTGAGCGAGGAGCTCCAGCGGCAGGAGGAGGCGCAACGTCGCTTGCTCCAGCGTCAGCGCGAGCAGCCGGACGCGTCGCCGCGCGAGCGGCGGCTGCTCCAGCGTCGCCAGCGGGAGCTCGAGCGGCTCCGGCGCGAGCACCAGGAGGCGATGGACCGGCAGCGCCAGCTCGAGCGGCTCCGGCGCGAGCTCAACGAGGCGGCCGAGGGGCTCAACCAGCAGCAGCAGGAGCAGGCGGCCGAGCACATGGAGCGCGGGGCCGAGGACCTCAACCGCATGGCGCGGCAGCAGATGTCCGACGAGCAGCTCCAGCGCCTGCAGCGCCAGCTCCAGGAGCTGCGCGAGCTGATCCGACGCCAGCGCCAGCAGCAGGCGCAGGGACAAGGCCAGCGCGGCCAGGGCCAGCAGGGTCAGGGCGGCCAGGGGCAGAGCCAGATGGATCGCTTCGTCCTGCGCGCGCGAGGTCAGGGCGACGGCCAGGGCGTGCGGCTCGGCGTGCCGGGTCAGCAGGGGCAGCAGGGTCAGGGCGGGCCACAGGGGCAGCAGCCGGGGCAGGGGCAGCAAGGTCAAGGGCAGGACGGCCAGGGGCAGAACGGCCAGGGGCAAGGGCAAGGCCAGCAACCGATGTTGACGCTTGGGGGTGAGGGCGAGCCCAACGCGCTGGTCGAGATCCCCGGGATGGGACAGGGCCAGCAGCCGGGGCAGGGCTCGGGCCAGGCTCAGCTCGGGCCGGGCGCCGGGACGGGCCACGACCCGACGCAGCTCGACGACCCGACCCGCCTCGGGGGCACCCGCCGCACGGTGCGCGTCGAGGGCGAGCAGCGCGACGGGCCGAGCCGCAGCCAGACCATCCTCAGCTCGGCCGAGCGCGGCTTCGCCTCGCAGGACTACGAGGACGTCTACACGGACTACGAGAACCACGCCGAGGAGGTGCTCGAGCAGGACGAGATCCCGCCGGGGCGCCGCTTCTGGATCCGACGGTACTTCCAGCTGATCCGCCCGCGCTGAGCGGCGGACGGAGACACGATGGCCAAACCCAAATCCCCCGAGGCGCTCGTCGACGACTTCCGCGCGGACATCGATCGCGTGCGCGCCGAGGTCGGCAAGATGATCGTCGGCCAGGAGGACATCCTCGACGGCGTCCTCATCTGCCTCATCGCGGGCGGGCACGCGCTCCTCGAGGGCGTGCCCGGGCTCGGCAAGACGATGCTCGTGCGCTCGGTCGCCGAGGCGATGCACCTCGAGTTCAGCCGCGTGCAGTTCACGCCAGACCTGATGCCGTCCGACATCCTCGGCACGACCGTGATCGCGGAGGACGACGACGGCCACAAGGAGTTCGAGTTCCGGCCGGGGCCTGTCTTCGCCAACATCGTCCTCGCGGACGAGGTGAACCGCGCCACGCCGAAGACCCAGAGCGCGCTCCTCGAGGTGATGCAGGAGCACTCGGTGACCGTCGGCAAGACGACCCACAAGCTCGAGCAGCCCTACTTCGTCCTCGCGACCCAGAACCCGCTGGAGATGGAGGGCACCTACCCGCTGCCCGAGGCCCAGCTCGACCGGTTCTTGTTCAAGCTGCACGTCGGCTTCCCCAGCCGCGACGAGCTGCACTCGATCCTCGACCGCACCACGGGCAACGAGCGCCCGAGCCTCGAGCCGGTCCTCGACCGCGCGCGCATCCTCGAGATGCGCAGCCTCGCGCGCGACGTCCCAGTCGCGCGGCACGTCCAGGACTACGCGATCCGGGTGCTCGAGGCGACGCACCCCGACCGCGACTCGGCCACCGACCTCGTGCGGCGGTTCGTGCGCTTCGGCGCGAGCCCGCGCGGCGCGCAGTCGTGCCTGATGGCGGCCAAGATTCAGGCGCTCTTCGACGGCCGCTTCGCGGTGGGCGTCGACGACGTGCGCGCGAGCGCCAAACCGGCGCTCCGCCACCGGGTGATCCTCAACTTCGAGGGCGAGGCCGAGGGCGCGTCCACCGACTCGATCCTCGAGGAGATCCTCGAGCAGACGCGCGAGACCGCGAAGTAGCCGCATGCTGGACTGGCTCCGCGGCAAGCCCACGGCGTCCGCGCCCGCCGACGAGGGCGACCTCTTCGACGAGGAGTTCCAGCGCCGCCTGGACGTCCTCGCGATCGTGTCGCGCAAGCTCGCGCGCGGCCGGACGCGGGCCGAGCGCCGCTCGCGCAAGACGGGCGCGGGCATCGAGTTCGCCGACCACCGGCAGTACGCGCCGGGCGACGACTTCCGCTACCTCGACTGGAACCTCTACGCGCGCACCGGCCGCCTCCTGCTCCGGCTCTACGAGGAGGAGGAGGACCTCTCGGTCTACATCCTGCTCGACGTCTCGCGCTCGATGGCGATCGGCGCGCCGACGAGCAAGCTCGCCTACGCCAAGAAGCTCGCGGCCGCGCTCGGCTACATCGCGCTCGCGAACCTCGACCGCGTCTCCATCGTGACCTTCGCCGACGAGGTCGGCGGCCGCCTCGCCCCCACCCGCGGCAAGAACCGCATCTTCAAGGCCTTCGAGTTCTTGCGGCCGCTGAGGGCCGATGGGCGCACGGGGACGGCCGACGCGATGAAGACCTTCGTCGCCCAGAACAAGCGGCGCGGCGTGGCCATCCTGATCAGCGACCTCTACGACCCGGACGGCTTCGAGGGCGGCATCAACACGCTCCGCTATCACAAGTTCGAGCCCTACGTGGTGCAGGTCTTCGACCCGGCCGAGGTCCGCCCTCCCCTGCACGGCGACGTCCGGCTGATCGACAACGAGACGGGCGACGCGCGCGACGTCACGATCACCCCGCGCGTCCTCGCGCGCTACGCCGAGGCGCACCGCGCCTACCGCCGGCGCATCGAGGACTTCTGCACGCAGAAGCACGTCCCATACTTCGGGGTCGAGACGAGCGTCCCTTTCGACGAGGCCATCCTCGATCTGCTCCGCCGCGGCGGGCTGGTCGCCTGAGCGCGCATGGAGCTGGCCGGACTCAGCCTGAGCGAGGTGCTCACCGTCCTCGGCGGCTTCGCGGCCGCGGTCGTCGTCCTGTACCTCCTCAAGCTGCGTCGACGCCAGGTCGAGGTCCCGTTCGTTCACCTGTGGCAGCAGGTCCTCGCCGAGAAGCAGACGACGCGGCTGTTCAGCGCGCTCAAGCGGATCCTCTCCCTCCTCGTCGCGCTCCTCGTTGTAGCCGCGCTCGCCTTCGCGACGGGCGACCCGCGCTACGCGGGCGCGACCGACGAGGGCCGGACCACGGTCGTGCTCATCGACGCGAGCGCCTCCATGCAGGCGACCGACGTCGCGCCGAGCCGCCTCGACGCCGCCCGCGAACGGGTCGCGCCGCTGGTGGCCGCGATGGCGAGCGCCGACCGCATGCTCGTCGCGCAGATGGACGCGAGCACGGTGCCCCTCTCGCCGCTCACCTCGGAGCCGCGGCTCGTCGAGGACGGGCTCGAGCGGCTGCGCCCCACCGACGTCGCGGCCGACCTCGGGCGCGGGCTCCGCTTCTCCCTCGATGTCCTCGCCGGGCAGCCGCGCCCGCGCGTCGTGATCGTCTCCGACGGCGTCCTCGGGCCGACGGGCCGCGTCGCCGAGCGCGCGCGCGAGGCCGGCGTCGAGATCGACTGGATCCCGATCGGCGAGGGCGGCCGCAACGTCGCGATCACCGCGTTCAGCGTGCGCCGCTACCCGCTCGACAAGAGCCGCAGCGAGGTGCTCGTCGAGCTCTTCAACCCGACCGACGAGGACGCGTCCGTCGAGCTCGAGCTGTCGGGTGACGGCGAGCCGATCGACGTGCAGCGCTTGCGGGTCGGGGCCGGCGAGCGCCTGCGCCGCTTCTTCCAGAACGTCACCGGCGCCGACCGCACGCTCGAGGCCCACGTGGCGATGGCCGATGGCGCCCCCGACGCGCAGCCGGCCGACGACCGCGCCTACGCCCGCCTCCCCGAACGCCGCCGCGCGCGCGTGCTGGCGGTGAGCGGCGGCAACCTCTACCTCTCGGCCGCCCTGCTCCTCGACGAGTACCTCGACGTCACCGAGGTCGCCCCGGCGGACTACCCACCGCCCGGCGAGTTCGACGTGACGATCTTCGACGGCTGGGTGCCGCCCTCGCCGCCCGGGACCGACGCCATCTACCTCGCGCCCGTCCCCGCGGAGGGCGTCGAGGGGCCGTTCGTGATCCGAGGGGAGATCGAGCGGCCCTTCTTCGACCGGGTCGATCGCGACCATCCGATCGTGCAGTTCACCGCGCTGCGCGACGTCAACATCGCCGCCTCGCTCGACGTGGAGCTCCAGGACGGCGACCGCGTCGTCGCGGGAGACACCGGCGCGCCGCTGCTCGTCACGGGCTCGCGCTCCGGCCGCCGCCTCATCGCGCTGCTCTTCGACGTCCGGCGGAGCGACCTGCCGCTCCGCGTCGCGTGGCCGCTGCTGCTCATCAACAGCATCGACCACTTCGTGCAGGAGGACGCGCGCTACCTGTCGAGCTACGAGACCGGCGAGACCTGGTACGTGCCCGCGCCGGGCGACGTGACCGAGGCGACGCTCGTGACTCCGTCGGGCGAGGAGCGGCTCGTCCCGGTCGTCGACGGCCGCGCGGTCTGCACGGGCCTCGAGGCCGGCTTCTACACCCTGCGCGCTGGCGAGACGGAGGAGGTCTTCGCCGCCAACCTCGGCCCCTCCGACGAGGCGATCCTCGAGCCGGCCGAGGCGCTCGAACTCGCGGGCGAGCCCGCCGGCGAGCCCGAGATCGGCGCGGCGTCGGTGCGCACCGAGATCTGGACCTGGCTGGTGCTGCTCGCGCTCGCGGTGATCGGCGTCGAGTGGTTCACCTACCACCGGAGGATCTCGGTATGAGCCGCCGGCAGCTTGTCTGGCTCGCGGCCGCGCTCGCCGCGGCGGCCGCGATCGCCGCCGCGATCCTGGTCCGCGTCGGCGCGGGCGAGCTGACCGTGGAGCTCGGCGGCGAGGACTACGAGCTGCTCGCCCCGCGCTTCCTCGCGGTGGCCGCGATCACCCCGTTGCTCTTCTGGGGCCTCACGCTCTCGCTTGCGGACCTGCCGCGGGCGCAGCGCTGGCTGGCCGCCGTTCTGCGAGCCACGCTCGTAGCCTGCCTCGCGCTCGCGCTGGCCCGCCCGGCGCGCACGACCGACGCCACCGTCGTCAGCACGGTGTTCCTCGTCGATGTGTCGGAGTCGGTCACCGCCGAGTCCCTCGAGGCGGCGCGGGCCCGCGTGCAGTCTGCGTGGGACGCGCGCGGCGACAACGACGTCCAGCTCGTGACCTTCGGCGGCTCGGCGCGACTCGTTCCGCTCGACTCCGACCTCGCGTCGATCCCCGAGCTGCGGCGCGCGGACGAGGCGGAGGACACCGACGACGGCGGCGCGGCGACCAACCTCCAGGCCGCGCTCCAGCTCGCGTACGGGCTCTTCCCGCCGGGGCACCTGCGCCGCGCGGTCGTGCTCTCGGACGGCGGGCAGACCGAGGGAGACCTCCTCGCCGAGGCGAGCCGCGCGGCCGAGCTCGGGGTCACCCTCCACGCCGCGCCCTACACCGACGGCGCGCCGCGCGAGGTCGCGGTGACGCGGCTCGAGATCCCCGAGCGGGTCCGCGTGGGCGAGCCGTTCAGCGTGCGCGCCCACGTCTTCAGCACAGCCGCGACCGAGGCCCGCGTGCGCCTCTACCAGGGCGAGACGCTCAACGGCCTCGACGGTGTGCGCGACGTGGAGCTCGCCGCGGGCGACAACGAGATCGCGCTGCGCTCGGTCGTGCGGGTCGCCGGCCCCGTGACCTACGCGCTGAGCGTCGAGCCAGAAGGGCCCGATCGTTTCGAGGCCAACAACCGCTTCTCCACCACGGTGGTGGTCCCCGGCCGCCCGACCGTGCTCTACGTCGAGGGCACCCCCGGCCGCGCGAGCTACCTCGCGAGCGCGCTGACCGCGGGCGACTTCGAGGTCGACGTCCGGAGCCCGCGCGCGATCCCGACCACCCTCGCCGAGCTCGAGCGCTTCGACTTCTTCATCCTCAGCGACGTCGCCGCGGACGAGGTCTCGCTCACCCAACGCGACGTGATCGAGCGCTACGTCCGCGACCTCGGCGGCGGCTTCCTGATGGCGGGCGGCGAGAACAGCTTCGGCCTCGGCGGTTGGCAGGGCACGCGCATCGAGCGGATGCTCCCCGTGCGCATGGACTCGGAGCGACGGCGCGACCAGCCCTCGCTCGCCATCGCGCTCGTCATCGACAAGTCCGGCTCGATGAACGGCCAGAAGATGGAGCTCGCCAAGGACGCGGCCATCGCGACGGCCGAGATGCTCGGCGCCGAGGACTACATCTCGGTGGTCGGCTTCGACTCGCAGCCGACGCGCGTCGTGCGGATGCAGAGCGCGGCGAACCGCATCCGGATCGTGCGTGACATCGGCCGGCTCACCGCGCGCGGCGGCACCGCGATCTTCCCGGCGCTCGACATGGCCTACCAGGACCTCGTCGTGACACGCGCCCGCATCAAACACGTCATCTTGCTCACCGACGGGCAGACGCAGGAGTCCGGCATCCCGGAGCTCGTCCAGGCGATGCGCGCCGAGGGGATCACCGTCAGCACGGTCGGGCTCGGCGGTGACGTGAACCGCGCACTGCTCCAGCAGGCCGCGAGCCTCGGCGGCGGGCGCTCCTACTTCACGCAGGACCCGCACAACATCCCGCGCATCTTCATGCGCGAGACGAGCACGGTGACGCGCAACAACGTCGTCGAGGAGTACTTCCAGCCGCGCCTGAGCGAGCCGGCCGACTTCCTCCGCGGCGTCGACGTCGCGAGCGCGCCCTACCTCCACGGCTACGTCGCGACGCGGGCCCGGCCGTCGCCCGCGCAGGTCACGCTGGTGAGCGACCTCGGGGAGCCGATCCTCGCGCGCTGGCGCGTGGGGCTTGGCTGGTCGCTCGCGTGGACGAGCGACGTGAAGAACCGCTGGGCGGTGGAGTGGCTGCGCTGGCCTGGCTACTCGCGCTTCTGGGCGCAGCTCGTGCGCGAGCACATGCGGCATCGTCGCCGGCAGACGCTCGACATGACGGCCGAGGTCCGCGACTCCGAGGTGCGCGTGGTCGTTGACGCGATCGACGCGAACGACGAGTTCCTCAACGGGCTCACGTCGACCGTGCACATCGAGGGCCCGATGGGGGGTCGCGGTGACGCGCCGATCGATGAGGACCACGCGCTCAGCCAGACCGCGCCGGGGCGCTACGAGGCGCGCATCCCGCTCGAGCGCTTCGGCTCGTTCGTGCTCACCGCGGATCACCAGCGCGACGGACGCACCGTCGCGGAGAGCCGCGCGCAGCTCGTGAACCCTTACCCGCGCGAGTACATGACGCTCGAGCCCGACGTTGTGCTGCTGACGCGCGCGGCCGAGGTCACCGGCGGCGTGATGAATCCGACCGACGCGCGCCTCTTCGATCCGGGCGACGAGCGCATCGAGCACCGCGAAGAGCTGTGGCCGAAGGTGCTCTTCGTCGCGCTGCTCCTGTTCGTGCTCGACCTGCTGCTGCGTCGCGTTCGCCTCTTCGACCGCAAGTTCAAGGCGTGAATCGCGCGACGCCTCCGCGCGTCGTTCGTGAGTCTTGACTCGGCCGATCGCCAACGTAAATTCACCGCCCTCGCGAGACCGATTCAGCGCGCCGCGGTACGAGCCGTTACGGATTCGAAGGCGCGCGACTCGGTCGAACGATTTCTGATGCAACGCCGGTCGGAAGATCCCTTAGGATGATCGGCACCACGAACCAACGGGGCGACGATGGCAGTTAGCACGACAGCAGGGGCGGGTTCGAACGATGCCGCCGGCGCGTCGGAGGCACCGGACCTCTCGGCCGATGACCTCGAGCACTTCAAGAAGGTGCTCGAGGCGAAACGCGTCGCCCTCGTGAAGAGCGCGCAGGAGAGCCTCGAGCAGGACATGACGCTCGACACGAACGAGATGCCCGACGAGGTGGACCTCGCCTCGACGGAGTACATCCAGTCGTTCGCGCTTCGCCTCCGCGGCCGCGACCGGAAGTTCCTCGACAAGATCGAGGAGGCGCTCCGCAAGATCGAGGAGGGCGAGTTCGGCGAGTGCGAAGACTGCGGCGAGGGCATCGGACGCAAGCGCCTCGAGGCGCGCCCCGAGACCACGCTCTGCATCCGCTGCAAGGAAGACCAGGAGCGCAACGAGCGCGACTTCAAGTAGCGCCGCGTCGGCTCACGCCGGTGAGCCGCGACGGAAACGAAGAGACGCCGTGACCGGGAGGTCGCGGCGTCTCTTCGTTTGTGCCCCCGTGGAGCCTGGGGCGTCAGCTCGTCAGCTCGGGTCGAGCGCGATCACCGCGCACGCGATGCGCGCGCCCGCGTCACCCGTCGGCTGGGTCCCGCGGTCCTCGCCCGCGTGCATGATCAGGCCGCGACCGACGACCGACGTCGGGCCCTCGCCGAGCGTGAGGCCGGTGAAGGTCTCGGTCATCTCGACGTTGCCCTCCTCGTCCGCGACGACGTTGCCGAGGTCGCCCGCGTGGCGCACCTCGGTCGGCGGCAGCGCGTGATCGACGCCGCCGGGGTTGAAGTGCCCGCCCGCGCTCGTGCCGTCCGGCGCGCTGCAGTCGCCGTTCTCGTGGACGTGGAAGCCGTGGGTCGAGCCGGGCGCGAGGCCGCTCGCGCGGACGCTCACCTCGACGCCGTCCGCCGTCTCGCGGAACCGCACCGTGCCGGTCACCGAGTTGCCCTGCGTCGGGTTGAGCTGCGCGGTCGCGGTGAGCGCGACCTCCTCGGCCGGCGCCTCGTCGCGCACGACGTCGACCGTGGTCTCGTCCCCGGCGCTCGTGTCGTCCTCGGGCGTGGCGTCCCCGCCACCCCCGCACGCGAGGAGGGACGCGGCGGCCGCCGCGCACGCGAACACGTGGAGCTTGTTCATGGTCTGTCCCTTCGTTGAAGTGGGACGAGGTGTAGCACCGACGCGCCCGAGGCTCAGGCGGTCGCGGCTCAGGCGACCGCGGGGTGCACGCCGGACTCGCCGCTGAGCTGCGGGATCACGATCGTGAAGACCGTCTCCCCCGGGCGGCTGTCGACGGAGATGCTGCCCTCGTGATCGTCGACGACCTTGCGCACGATGGCGAGGCCGAGGCCGGTGCCCCCCTCCTTCCCGTGCGTGCTGAACGAGTCGAAGAGCTTGTGCTTGATCGCCTCCGGCACGCCCGGGCCGTCGTCCTTGAACTGGAGGACGAGCGCGCCGTCGGGCGCCCGGTCCACGATCATCTCGAAGCACCCGCCGCGTGAGCCGAGCGCCTCGGCCGCGTTCCGCGCGAGGTTGTGGACCGCGCGCTGGATCTTGTGCTCGTCGAAGCGCGCGATGCCGCGGTCGCGCAGCTCGAGCGTGATGTTGACGTTGCGTCCGTCGAGCTCGCGCTCGAGCTGATCGCGCAGCTCGGAAAAGAACTTGTGTAGGTACACCTTGCGCAACCACACCGAGCGGTCGCCACGAGCGAACGCGATCGTCTCGCGTGTCATCGCGTTGATGAGCTCGACCTGCCGGAGGATCGACTGCGCGAGCCGGGAGCGCTCCTCGCTCGAGGGCTCGTTCGCGATGAGCTGCGTGTAGCCGCTGATGATCGTCATCGGCGTCTTGAGGTCGTGGAGCACGCTGCTCAGGAGCTGGCCGATGGTGCTGAGCCGATCCTGCCGGCTCTGGAGGTCGCGCGCCTCGGCGAGCCCGATCGCGGTGCTGATGTGGTTGGCGATGAGGCTCGCGGTGCGCACGTCCTCGTCGGTGAACGCGCTCTCGCCGCCGTGCTTGTTGAGCAGCTCGAGCGCGCCGGTGTGCTCGTCGTCGATGCGGAGCGGGACCGCCATCACGCTGCGCGGGTGGTAGCCGACCCGATCGGAGATGTCCGTGAAGTGGCGGTCGTCGTCCTCGACGTCGTTCACCACCTGCGCGCGTCCGTGCCGCGCGACCCAGCCGCTGATCCCCGAGCCGTAAGGGATCTTCTGCCCCTTCACGCTCTCCGGGTTGCCGCCGACCGCGGAGCGGAAGCGCAGGTCGCCGTTCGGCTCGGCGAGGAGGATCGCGCCCGCCTCCGCCTCGATCGCGCGGACCGCGCGCGCGAGGACGCCCTCGAGGAGGTCGTCCAGCTTGCTTGCGCTCGCCGAGACCTGGGCGATCTCGAAGAGCACGTCGAGCTCGCGGACGCGCCGCTCGAGCTGCTCCTTGATCTCGAGCAGCTCCATGTTCTTGTTGATGACCGAGATGAAGAGCTTGCCGTTCTCGATCGAGACGGCGGCCTGGGTCGCGAGCGCGGAGAGGAGCGCCTCGTCGTCGACGGTGAACGTCCCGGCGCGCTTGTTGAGGACCTGGACCACGCCGAGCGTCCGCCCGTGCCGGTTCTTCATTGGCACCGCGAGGATCGAGCGCGTCCGGTAGCCGGTGCGGCGATCCCACTCCGCGTCGAAGCGGACGTCCTGGTAGGCGTCCTTGATGTTGATCGCCTGGCCCTTCTTCGCGACCCAGCCGGCGAGGCCCTCCCCCACCTTCAGGCGGATCGTCGAGCTGCCCTGCCCCTCCGCGACCCGCGACACGAGGTGCTCACCGCCGTCGTCGAGGAGGTAGATGGTCGAGCGCTCGGCGTCGATCACGGCCGTGATCCGCGACGCCACCAGCCCGAGCAGCTCGTCGAGGTCGAGGGTCGAGCCGAGCGCGGCCGAGATGTCGGCGAGGGCGCGCGTCTTGGCCTGCTCGCGGGCGAGCGCGCGCTCGAGCCGCGCGATGCGCACCTCGGCCGAGATCAGCTCGTCCCCGTCGGACACGGCCCTACGTTCCCACACCTCGCGGCTCGCGTTCAATCTCGCCCGCGTCTCCGCCTCACGCGGCCGGCGAGCGTGGCTGCTACGCTGCCGCGGTGCGCGACGAGACGTGGGGGGCGTCGGGCCGCGGCGGCCCCCGGGCGTCGCGGAGACGGACCCTCGCGCACGTCGCGGCCGCGGCCCTCGTCGGCCTGCTGCTGCGCGCGGCGCTGAGCGCGCTCGACGTCGCGCCGACCTGGGACGGCGTGATCTACGAGCGCGCCGCGCGGATGCTCGCGGCGGGCGACGGATACACCCTGCGCATGTACGCGCCGGAGTGGCCCTGGGCGCTCCCCACCGCCTTCTACCCGCCCGGCTGGCCGGCGGCCCTCGCGCTGCTGAAGCTGCTCGGCGGCCCGCGCGCGCTCGACCTCGGGCTGCAGTCGCTCCTCGGCGCGATCGCGATCCCTCTCGCCGCGCGCCTCGGCGGCCGCGCCCACGGTCACCGCGGCGCGCGCTGGGCCGCCTGGGCGATCGCGCTCTGGCCCGGCGGGGTCGCGCTGAGCGCGTCGTGGATGGGCGAGCCCCTCTTCACCGCCGGCCTGCTCGCCGCGCTCCTCCCGCTCGCGCGCCCCCGGGTCGGGCTGGGCTACGCCGGGAGCGCCCTCGCGTTCGGCGTGCTCGCCTATGTGCGCCCGACCGCGCTCCCGATCGCGGTCCTCGCGCTGGGCGCGCGCGCGTTCGTCGCCAACCGCGGGCCGGCGCGAGCGGTTGGCGCGATCGGCGCCGCGTGCCTCGCGAGCCTGGCGCTGCTCCCGCTCGCGCCGTGGATGAGCCGCAACGAGGCTCGCCTCGGCGCGCCGGTGATCAGCTCGAGCGCGGGGGCGAACCTCTACGTCGGCACGCTCGGTCCCCGCTTCGCGCGCATCCCCGACGCGCTCGACTGCCCGGACGGCGCCCGCGAGCTCGCCCGTGATCGCTGCCGGCGCGAGCGCGCGCTCGCCCGCGTGGAGGCCGACCCGCTCGGGTGGCTCGAGCTCGGCGCCGAGAAGCTCGGCCACACCTTCGGCTACGAGGCGAGCCCCGCGCTCCAGCTCGCGCGCGGGCTCGGCGTCGAGCGCCCTCGCGAGCACGCCGCCGCGCTCGGCCTGGCCGTGGTCTGCAGCGCGTTCTGGCTCGGGCTCCTCGCGCTCGCGCTGACCCGCGGCCGACGCGCGCGCCCCGGCCCCCGCGCGATCGTGGTGGCGGCCTGCGTCGCGGTGGCGCTCGTCCACTTCGCGTTCCTCGGCGGCGACCGCTACCACCTGCCGCTCGTCCCGCTGATCGCGGCCGTCGCCGGACCTCCGCCCGCGCGCTGGTGGCGAGCCGCGCGCGCCTGGCTGCGGCCGGCGTGGCTGCGGCCGGCGTGGCTGCGGCCGGCGTGGCTGCGGCCGGCGTGGCTGCGGCGCACCAGGCCGGCACCGCGAGCGACCGCGGCCTGACCTCGCGTCCTTGCCGACCGTGGCGCTCCGCGACGCGCGACCGCGAAGGCGCGACCGCGACGGCGCGACCGCGCTCAGTACCCTCGGCGAGCCTCCGCGCGGTCGCCGACCTCGATCTCGTGGACCGACCTCGTGATCATCAGCGTCGCGCTGTGCGGACGCACGTGGACCACGCGGCCCTCGGCCACGATCTCGGCCGGGTACTCGTCCGGCTCGTCCGGCGCGTCGACGATCGCGCCGGCGGAGCTTGGGCTCCCGCTGAGCCCGTCGCGCCACCGGTCGCCCGCCCGCACGATGAAGAAGCGGTAGCCCTGCTCGACTCCGTCTTCGCGACCGATCGGCAGGAACACGATCTGCTGCTCGCCGAGGATCTCGCGCGGCCTCAGCGTGGCCGCGACCGTGGACGCGAGGTCCTGCGACGCGACGCGCGGGGGCACCATCTCGAAGCGGCGCGGGATGGGCGCGACGCGGAACCCGCGCTCGACGGGGTCGAGCGCCTCGATGATCGTCGCGCGCGCGGTGCGCCGGTCTTCGTCGTAGGTCTCGACGCGCACCGCGCCCATGATGCGAACCAGCGTCCCGGTCTCGTCGTCGACGCGCTCGTCGTCGTCGATCTCGCGGAAGATCGTGTACTCGCCCGCGGGCCGGCCGCGCAGCTCGTCGCCGAACTCGACGTAGACCTGGTCGTAGGGCGCGAGGAGCATGTGGTCTTGCGGGGAGCCGGTGATCACGCCGACCTGCTCGAGGGCCTCCTCGTCCAGGAAGCCCTCTTGCTCGAGGTAGACCGAGCCGCTCCGCATCGCGCGCACGGGGGCCACGACGCCCGGCCCGCTCGACGCCTGCAGGGGCGCGTCCGGCGGGAGCAGCCGCAGCTGGTCGTAGGGGTAGATCCAGTGCGGGTTGGTGACCTCGGGGTTGTACGACCACACCCGCGGCCACTCCCACGGGTTGCCGTAGAAGCGCCCGGTCACGTCCCACAGCGTGTCGCCGCGGTGGACCGTGTAGGTCTGGGGGATCACCCGGTGACGCACATTGCCGCTGATCACGATCCCCGTGTGAGCCCGCTCGGCGTCATCGAGGGACTGGGGCTCCTCGTCGTAGACGCCGACCTGCGCCTCCGCGACGGGGGTGAGCTGGGCCGCCCCGGCGCCCACCAGGGCCGCGGCGATGAAGAGGAGTCTCACGCGCTTCATGCGTCCTCCCGGGCCACCCGTCGGGCAGCCGAGCTCTCAGGGTACTGCGCTCGCAGGCGCTCGAACACGCGTCGCGCTCGCCCGTGGCGCCCTAGCCGCTCGTAGCAGCGGGCGATCCGCAGGAGCGCGTCGGGGACCTTGTTGCCGCGCGGGTAGCGCTCGATGAGGCGCGAGAACGCGGCCAGCGCGCCGTCGTAGTCGCCTCGCGTGAACGTGATCTCGGCGCGCCAGTACATCGCGTTGTCGGCGTAGGGGTGACCCGGGTGCGCGCGGACGAACGCGTCGAGGCCGACGATCGCGTCCTGGAGGCGGCGCTCGGAGAGGGCCCGCAGCGCGCGCTGGTACTCCTCGACCGCGCGGTCGTGGCTCGCCGCGTCGAGGAGCGGCGCGGCGGTCTGGGGCGGGGGCTCGCCCGCCACCGCGACGGGCGCGAGCGGGATCGCGGGGACGTCGCTCGGGTCGCTCCCCGACGTGAACACCGGCAACCGCGCGGCGCCGGCCGGCGGAGCGGCGACGATCGCGGGCGCCGGCGGGCCGGGGATCGCGCTGACCCCTGCGGTGCTCATCGCGGGGCGCGCGGTCGGCTCGGGCCCGTAGAGGCGAAGGACCGGACGCGGCCCGCTCGCGACCGGCTCGGCGTCGACTCCGACGGAGTCATTCGTCCTGTCGACCGAGTCAGCCGCGGCCGGCTCGCTCGCCGCCGGCTCGCACGCCGCGGCGATGCGGGTGACCTGGCGGTTCGATCGCTCCTCGAGCGCGTGGAGCCGATCTCGCAGCGCGTCGTTCTCCGAGCGCGTCAGCGCGAGCTGCGTCTCGAGCTCGCGGGCGCGACCCTGGGCCTCGGCGAGGCGCGCGCGCTCGGCGTCCCGCGCGGCCGGATCGACCTCGGTCGCGATCGTCGTCGCGGGCCTGGACTCGGCGGCGGCACCCGCACAACCCCCGAGGGCGAGGTAGAGGGCGATCGTCAGACAGCGCTTCACGGCTCCGCGATCGTAGGGAGGCCGCGAAGCCCGGGTCAAAATAGCCGCGGGTGGTTCGGGCCGCGGAGGCCGACCGGGCGCAGGGCCGCGCTCAGGCGCCGCGCCGCCACTCTCCGTTCAGGAGCCGACGCGCGGGGGTCCGCAGCGCGTCGCGTAGCGCGGTGCCGAGCGGCTGGATCGCAAGGAAATACACGAGGCCGAGCGCGCCGCCGATCGTGCTGACGAGGCCGAAGCGCGGCGGCCAGAGCGCGAGCGCGGTGACCGCGACCAGCGCCGTCGTCGACGCCAGGACGAAGCCGAGCACCAGGCGAGTCCGGCTCGCGATCCAGGCGCGTGGGTCCACCATCGAGACGAGCAGGGGCACGGCCTCCTCGGGCGCGCCCAGCGCGTCCCCGTCCCGCGCGCCCACCACCCAGACGCGATCGCCGCGGCGCACCT
>JAUHXR010000297.1 GCA_030426845.1 Polyangia bacterium
GCTCCGCGACGACGCGCCCGGGCCCGAGGTGGCGGCGGAGCAGGCGGCGAGCCCACCGCCCGACGCGCCCACCGCGCCCCCCCCGACGCCGGACCTCGGCCCCGAGCCCTCGGCGGCCGCGCGCGCGCCCGAGGACGACGCGCGGGCCGCCACCAACCCGCCCGACGCCGGGCCGCCCGCGAGCCGACCCGCCCCGACCCGCGCCGCCGCCGCCGGCCTCGACCCCAACCCGTACCGATGAGCCGTCGCGCCCTCGCGTTCTGCGTCGCCCTCGCCGCCCTCACGGCCGCGCCGGCCCTCGCCCAGGGGCCCGACGAGGCCACCCGCCAGCGCGCGAGCGAGCACTTCGACCGCGGGATCGCGTTCTTCAACGAGGGCCGCCACGACGCCGCGCTGGCCGAGCTGGCGCGGGCCTACGAGCTCGCCCCCGCGCACCAGGTCCTCTACAACCTCGCGCGCGTTCACGCCGCGCTCGGTCACGCGGTCGAGGCGGCCGCGGCCTACGAGCGCTACCTCGCGGAGGCCGGCGACGCGATCGCGCCCCGGCGCCGTCGCGAGGCCGAGGCCGCGCTCGAGGAGCAGCGCGCGCGCATCGGGCGCCTCGTGGTCGCGGTCGATCTCGAGGGCGCGACGATCGCGATCGACGGAGTCGACGTCGCGCAGACCCCGCTGCGCGCGCCGCTGTCGCTCTCGGCCGGGCAACACACGCTCGAGGCGCGCGCGCCGGGTCACGAGACGGCGCGGCGCGCGGTGTCGATCGCGGGCCGGAGCGAGACGCGGCTCGAGCTGGCGCTGCGCGAGGAGGTCGTCCCGCGCGGCACCCTGCGCGTCGCGTCCACCCTCCCCGAGGTCGCGATCACGGTCGACGGCGAGTCGGTCGGGCTCACTCCACTGCACGCCACGTTGCCCCTCCGCGCGGGGCCCCACGACGTGGAGGCGAGCCGCCTGGGCTACCGCGCCGAGACGCGGCGGGTCGAGATCGCCGAGGGCGCAGAGGCCGAGGTGTCCTTCGCCCTGCGCCGCGAGCCGGCGGCGCCGCCGGAGCACCTCGGTCGCCTGCGCCTCTCGCTCCCCGACGCCCCGAGCCTCGTGCGCGTCGACGACGAGCCGATGGTCGGCGCGGACCTCGAGCTGCCGATCGGCGCGCACCACCTCGTGGTCGAGGTGACCGACCGCCGCCCGTACGAGGGCACGGTGCGCGTCGACGCGGGGCGCGCGATCGAGATCGCGCCCGCGCTGAGCTGGACCCTCGACGCGCGACGCGTCCGGCTCGACGCGGCCGACGCTCAACGCACGACGGGGGTAGTCCTCACCATCGCCGGCGCGGCCGCGCTCGCGGCGTCGCTGTCGGTGGTGATCTGGAACGAGGCGGAGATCCGGGCGACCGACGATCGCATCGTCGACATCAACTACGAGCTGACCGTGCCGTGCGCGGCGGACTTCACGGAGCGCTGCCAGCGGCTCGAGGAGGAGGGCCAGACCCTCGCCGCACGCCAGTCCGATCAGAACGTGATCCGCGGCGTCAGCATCGCGGGCGTGGTGGTCGCGGCCGCGCTCGCCGTCCCGGGCGTGGTGCTGTGGCTGACCGCGCCGGACGAGGACGCGGTCGACGCGGCGGCGCGCGCCACCCTGCGGCTCACCCCGACGGGCCTCGCGCTCGACACCGTGTTCTGAGGCGCTGTGTTCTGAGGCGCTGTGTCTGAAGCACCGTGTTCTGAGGCGCTGTGTTCTGAAGGACCGTGTTCCGAGGCGCGGCGTTCCGAAGCGCGGCGTTCTCGTCCGCGGCGGGGGCGACCCAGGTCGGCGCTCGAGTCGCCTCAGTCGTCAGCGTCGTAGAGGTAGAGCGTGACCCCCGCGAAGGGCGTCAGCCCGAGGATCCCCGGCGCGTCGAGCGGCTCGATCGGCACCAGGTAGTCCACCACGAGCCCGAGCTCGACCGCGACGAAGGGCGCGGGCTCGAGCTGGATGCCGGCGCCCGCGTGGGCGGCGAACGACGCGGCGGGGCTCGGCTCGTCGAGGCCGTCGCCGAAGTCGAAGGTGAGGATGCGCGCCCCCGCGCCGAGCTCGACGAAGGGAGTGAAGCCGGAGCCGTTGAGGAACGCGTAGCGAGCCGCGAGCCGTGCGTCGATCCGGGTGAGCTGACGGCGCGGGCACTCCATCGCGGCGCAGCTCGGGTGGTCGACCACGTGCAGCGCGAAGCCGCCCTGGGCCTCGATCGAGAACCCGGCCGGCAGCTCCCAGCCGAGCCGCACGAGGAGGCCGGCCCCCGGGTTCAGCATCGGCAGCGTCGCGCCGCCGCCCGCGCGGCGGACGTCGGTGAGCGCGATCGGGACGACGAGGTGGGCGCCGTAGACCAGGCCGCGGCCCGACTCGGCGCGGACCGTGTGCACGTCGGGCGCCTCGGTCGTCTCGCCACTGGGCTCCGACCCAGTCTCCGGCGCAGTCTCCGACCCGGGCGCGGTGGTCTGCGCCGACACGGGCGCCGCGATCGTCGCGAGACCGAGCGCGAGGACGCCCCAGAGCCCCTGGGCCACGCCCTGGATCGCGGAGGCGCCGCGCGCGCGGAGCGCGAGCCCCACGCCCGCCTCAGTCCGCGATCTCGAAGCGAAGCTGCCGCCGCTCACCGGCTCGCAGATACTCGATGGTCAGCTCGCTCGCCACCCTCAGGCCGTTCCACACCGACAGCGCCTGCTCGGGCCGCTCGATGGGCGCCCCGTTGATGCTGAGCAGGGTGTCGCCCGCCGCGAGGTCCACCCCCTCGAAGAGCGCGTCGACCTCGCGCAGCCGAAAGCCCACGAACCGACCCTGATCGAGGTGCGGCTCGGTGACCACGTGCGAGAGGAAGCGACCCAGGCCCTCGGCGAGCACCGCGTCGAGCTCCGCCCGGGCGATCGTCCCCTCGCGGCGCGGCGGCGCCGGGGGCGGCGCGTCGGGGGCGGGCGAAGCCTCGGCGATCGGCGTCTGCGCGTGTCGCGTCTGCTCGGCCGAGCCCCCACACGCGAGCAGGCCCACGGCGAGGATCGGGGCGAGCCATCGAGCGTCCGGGCGCATGCCCCATGAGTAGCCGCGCGGACCGATCGGGTCCACAAATCGGTCGCGGCGAAGGTAGCCGTTCAAGCCTCGCCGCGGAGGACCGCGACGTGATGCGCGACGTCGCGCGCGACGTCCTCGACAGGCCGGGTCGCGTCGACGTGCACCAGGCGCTCGTCCGGGAAGTGCTCGTCGATCGCGCGGTAGAACGCGCCCAGCTGCGCCTGGAGCTCGGCGTCGTCGTAGATCTCACGCGTCACGCTGCGGGCCGCCCGGCGCCGCTCCGCCTCGGCCGGCTCGACGTCGAGGACGATCGTCAGGTCGGGCCGACGCGCGTGCTGGTTGATGGCGCGGACCCACGCGATCGTGTCCGCGTCCCCGCCGCCGGTCACCGACTGGTAGGCCACCGAGGAGTGAACGTAGCGGTCGCTGATCACGGTCACGCCGTCCATCAGATTCGGCGTGATCGTCGCCTCGACGTGGTCGAGCCGGTCGGCGGCGAAGAGCAGCGCCATCGTGCTCCACGAGGAGGGGCGCGGCCCGCTGATCCCCGGCACGACCAGGCGCCCCGACAGGATCTGCCGGATCATCACGCCCACCGGCCCGTCGCTCGGCTCCCGCGTCGTGGTGATGGGCAGCCCGCGCGCGCGCAGAGCGTCGGCGAGCAGCCGGGTGTGGGTGGTCGTCCCCGCTCCGTCGACCCCCTCGAGCACGATGAACAGCCCCTCGATCATCGCGTCGACGCTATCAGCCGACTCCCGGATTGTCACCGGGGCCGACGGTCAGTCGACCATGCGGGCGTTGCACGCGCGGGTGCCCACGAGCCTGGCGGTCGCGCGCACCGCCGGGTCGAGGTTCGGCTCGCAGATCGACTGCACGGTGGCCCGGGACCCCGAGAGACCGCGCGCGACCTCGATGAGCCGCCGCGGCGGGAACGCGAGCCCCAGCTCCGGCGACTCGCAGGAGGCGCGGAGGCGGGTCGGGTTCTCCGGGTCGATCTCCTCCACCATCCGCGGGTCGTCGAGCATCCGCTGGAAGTCGGCGTCGCTCGGCTCGGGCACCGCCAGGTCTTGCGGGATCCCGGCGATCACCGAGAACGCGAGCAGATCGAGCCGCTCGGCGCGGAGGCTCGCGAGCCCGTCCACGTAGCGCGCGACGGGGTGCAGGCCTTCGGCCGCGTGCACGGCGCAACGGAGGTTGAGGTCGGTCGCGCCGTAGACGGGCGAGGCGGGGTCGAACAGCGCCGGATCGGCGGCCGAGCAGTCCTCCTCGTCGGTCACCACCACCACCGCGAGGAGGGAGTCGTCCCGCACGAAGCCGGCGTTGGCCCCGAGCGCGTGGCCGCTCGTCGCCCGGAAGAACGCCGGCGGCGTGTAGCCCGGGCCGGTGGCGCCCGTCGCGCGATCGGGGCTCAGCGCCTTGAGCGCTGCCTCGAGCGGCTGCTCGAACCCGCAGCCGGCGACGCCCACGGTGGTCACGCAGGACGCCTCGGCCGCGAACTGCGACGGCGACATCCCCGAGCGCGGGTCGTACGAGAGGAACTGCGGGTAGGTCGGCAGGCACCCCCCGATGCTCGTGTTGCCCCGCGTGAGCAGCACCCCGTCGTCCCCGAAGTCGGGGAGGGCGCAGGTCGGCACGTTGAAGCCGCCGGTGCCCATGTCGGTCGTGACCACGCCGATGCGGAGGTCGTCGACCGGCAGCCAGTCGGGCTCGAGGTCGCCGTCCTCGTCCGGCGGGTCGACCAGCCGCTCGACGAGGAGAGGCAGGCCCGCGGCGAGGTTCGACTGCTCCTCGGTCATCGAGTTCGAGTTGTCGACCACCATCAAGAGGTCCACGCCGACCGGCTCCACGCACTTGCCCGGCGGAGGCACGAAGGCGTCGACCTCGCCGCCGTCGGGGGGCGCGCCCGCGTCGTAGCCCGCCGCGTCCCAAGGCGGCGTGGAGCCGTCCGGGTCGTTGAACGGCACGTTCTCGTAGCACCCGCCCACGAGGAGCAGGAGCGACGCGAGCAGCGCGATCGGGGTCGGGGATCTCAACGGCGGTTCTCGTTCAGGGGCAGCTCGTCGTGTCACCCAGTCGGCAGAGCGCGGCCCGGGCCTGAGCCGCGAGCGCGCCCTCGGGCGCCTCTTGGAGGTAGCGGCGATACGTCTCGCGTGCACGCCCTGGATCGCCGAGGCGGCGCTCCTCGACCCGGGCGAGCGAGAAGAGCGCGTTGCTGCGGCTCGCGCCCGAGCCCGCCACGATCGCGTCCTCGTAGGCGCGCGCGGCCGCCGCGGGATCGTCGCGGAGCCGCAGATCGCCGAGCAGCACCAGCGCCTCGGCCCGCACCCCGGCGGGGGCGCGCCCGGCCAGGAGCCCCTCGAGCGTCGCGGCGGCCGCCGGGTAGTCGTGGGCCCGCTGCTGCGCGCGGGCCCGCGCGAGCAACGCGCGCGCGCTCGGGGGCCGAGGCGCGGGGCTCTCCGGCGTCACGGCGCCATTGTCGGTCGATTCGGGCTCCGTCGGCTCGTTCTCCGCCAACACGGGCTCCGACGACCCGCTCTCCGACGACTCGGGCCGCGGCTCGGTCTCGGTCGTCCGGGCCACCTCGGTGACCTCACCCGTCCGGAGCTCCTCGGCCGGCGCGACCTCGGTCGCCGCGGCGCGCGCCTCCCCCACCTCGGTGGATTCGCCGGCCGACACGAAGCGCGGCGCCTCGCCGTGGCGGGGCACCACCCGGACGCGCCCCTCGCTGACCGCGACCTCGGTGTGCGCGGCGTCGGCCCGCACGCGGAAGACGGTCCCCACCACCTCGACCCGCGCGTGAGCGGAGGTCACGTCCAGGTGCTCCTCCCCACGGTTGCGGGGGTGGAACTCGACCTCGACCTCGCCGGTCGTGAGCTCGAGGGACAGGCGCTCGGGCGAAAGGTGGGCGATCCGCACCTCGGTCCCCGGGGCGAGGTGGACCCGCGAGTCGGCGATGCGGATGTCCGCCTCCTCCTGCGCGCCAGTCCGGAGCACGGAGCCCTCCTCGAGGGTGCCGCGCTGGCCAGCCGCCCCGACATCGCGCACCTCGAAGCGCGCGACCGGCGCCTCGGGCTCACCCGCCCGGACCCACAGCGCGATCGCGGCCGCGAGCGCCACGACGCCGATCCCCGCCGCGAGCCACGGCCCCCGCCCTCGCTCCGGGCGAGTCTCGCCCGCGCGCGCGGCGGCGAGGAGCCGCTTCTCCATCCGGGCCTTCGTGAGCTCGTCGGGGCCCCGCGGTAGCTCGCGCAGCGCCGCCGCCACCGACTCGTGATTCGGACGCGCCGTCATCGCGTTCCTCCATCGAGCGCCTCGAGCGCTCCGTCGATCCGCGCGCGCGCGGCCTTGAGGCGCGCGTGCAGCGTCGAGATGCCCGTGCCGGTCATCTCCTGAATCTCCTTGAACGTGTAGCCCTCGACCGAGTGCAGCACGAAGACCTGGCGCTGCTCGGGCGTGAGCACGGCGAGGGCTCGCTCCGCCTCGTCGATCGAGTCGTGCCGCGCGTCGGGCGGCGCGGCGGGCCGGCCCAGCCCCACCAGCTCGGTGATCTTGCTCCAGCGCCCACGCCGGCTGCGTGCCCGAACCGCATCGAGCGCCTTGCGGCTGGCGATCCCGACGAGCCAGGTGGAGAGCTTGGAGCGCCCGTCGAAGCGCTCGGCTCCGTCGAGGGCGGCGAGGAAGACCTGCTGGACCACGTCCTCGACGTCCCCGTCGCCAGGTCCGAGGATGCGGGCGACGCAGCGGAACACCGCGTCCACGTGACGCCGGTAGAGCCACCGCACGGCAGCCTCGTCCCCGCCGGCCGCGTCCACGAGGCGCTGGTGCCCCTCGGATCGGCCTCCCTCCAGCGCCACGAGTCGGTCTGTTGCCATCGCCGCTCCCACGTCCAGGGGTCGTTCCCGACGTGGGGGTTTTCCATTAGACGGAAAAAATAGTCCCTCGTCACGGCTCCGGTTGCGACGGTCACGGCCGCAGCCTCACCGCGAGGACGCCCCAGCCGGTCACGAGGTCCTCGACGAAGAGCCGCTCCACCGGCGGGCAGTCGACACCCGGGGGCGGCCGGTTGCGGCGGATGAGCACCGCGGGCGTGATCGCGGTGTCGAAGCCGGCCTCGAGCACGAGCTCGATCGGCCCGCTCACCCGCCAGCCGAGCTCGAGCCCGGTGCGCAGGCCGAAGTTGGTCCGCACCTCCGAGGCGGTCGTCCCGAGCAGGTTGGCGAGGCCGAACCGGGTCAGGATCCCGAAGTCGACCGCGACCGAGAAGTCGCCGAACACGAGCGGACGGAGCTGGAACCGGAGCGCCAGGCTCACCGCGCGGTACTCCACGCGGCGGCCGTCGCAGGCCTCGCTCTCCTCCGGGATCACGGGCAGATCGCCCTCGATCACCACGCACTGGTCGAACACGCAGAGCCCGAGGCCGAGCCGCGGGCCGATCAGCGCGGTGAGCCGCTCGGTCGAGGCCCCGCCCATGAACCCGAGGTAGACGAGCGGCTTGGCGATCGCGTCGCTGTCCGGGAGCTCGCCGAACAGCCCGCCGCGCGGCTCGTTGTAGACCCAGGCGACGGCGTGGTCGTCGCCGAGCGCGTAGCTCTGCCCCGAGCGCTGCCCCTCCGGGGGCCCCGCGATCGCCGCGTCGCGGAGCGCCTCGACCGCGAGCGCCACCGCTCGGTGCCGCTCCGCCATCGTCCCGGACAGCTCGAGGTTCGTCCGGAACACCTGCGCCTCGGGCGCCGCCACCACCACCTGGGCGCGCGTCCCGTCGACGAGGATGCCCACGTGGCCGGACGGCACCGCCTCGAGCAGCGCGCCGTGCGCGTCCTCGCCGAGGGTCACGTCCACGTCGAGCCGCAGCTCGAGGACCCGCGTCACCTCACGCGCGAAGCTGCGCGAGCCCTGGCCCGGCCGCACCGTGATCGGCGCGTCGGCCGCGAGGTGCGCCACCCCGCGGGGTCGATCGAGCGCATGCTGATCGAGCGCGGGTTCGTCGAGCCCAGGTTCATCGAGCCCAGGTTCGTCGAGCCCAGGTTCGTCGAGCGCAGGCTCGTCGAGCGCGCGCGTGATCTGCGCGCGTGCGTCGACGGAGACGCACAGCAGCCCCAGCGCGAGGCTCCCCGCGAGCAAGGCGCGGGACCGCGAGCGGCCCGGCGCGGGGGAGCCCGGCGTAGGGGCGATCCTCACTCAGAACTTATAGGTGGTCCCGATGCGGAAGTAGAACTGCGTGTCGTTCGCCTCGATCCCGAGCAGGTTCCCCATGATCCGGCGCGGGGCCTGGTTGAGGATGCCCTCGAGGAGGAACCACAGGTTCCAGTTGCGGGTCAGCACGAGCTCGAGCGAGCCGCCGAGGCGGGCGCGCGCCCAGTCCTCGCGGGGGCACGAGAGGATGCTGGTCCCGTTGGTGGTGCAGTAATTCTCGGCCGGCGGGCCGCCCGCGGGGATCGCGAAGTTCGGGTCGTCGGTGTACGAGACGTAGACGCTGTGGTTGAGCCCGTGGCCGGGGTACTCGTCGCTGCTGATGTCGAGCCCCACCCAGAGCGTGAACGCGCCCTGGTCGCCGAAGTACAGGCTGCCCTGCGCCTGCAGCGAGAGGAACAGGCTGTTGGTCGGGTAGGAGAACGGGGTCGAGTTCGGGTCCGCCGGTCGCCCGTCGTGCCACTCCTCGCCGTTCGCCGGCTGCGGCTCACCCGCGGCCACCGAGAAGTTCGTGTAGCGGCCGTAGCTGAACTCCGGCCCGATGCCGCCGCCGAACGCGACGTGGCCGCCGATCGCGACCTGCTCGATCGGCCGCCAGCCCGCGCGCACGCGGCCCTCGAACTCGGTGAGGCGCCCGAAGCTGCGGACCGCGAAGCCCGCGTCGAGGAAGTCGAGGAGGCCGACGCCGAGCCGCAGCTCGCCGAGGTACGGCCAGCCGAGCGAGATGTCGAGGGTCGCCTGGTTGACCGGGATCGTCCCTGCGCCGTGCGTCACCGCCGCGCCGCGCTGGCGCTCGTCCTCCTGAGCCTGGGCCTGGCGCTGCTCCTCGCTCACCGCCGCGCCCTCCTCGGGCAGGACGATGTCGAAGGGCCGCACCTCGCTGGAGGGCTGCAAGAGGACCTGCTGGCGGTACTCCTCGTAGCCCGGCGCGGCCACGCTGATCACGTGGCTGCCCGCGGGGAGCGTCCCGTCGTAGGGCACCGGCCCCGCGACCTCGCCGTCGACCCGCAGCTCGGCGCCGCGGATCCCCGGCTGGACGGCGACCCGCACGCGGACCTGCTGCGGCACGAGCGTCGCGCGGACCTCGCAGTTCTGCCCCGGCCGCGTCTCGCAGGTCGTGCTGTACTCCTGATGTCCGTCCGCGCGCACCACGATCGCGTGCGGCCCCGGCTCGGCCGGCGTGTAGACGACCGGCGCCTGGCCGCGCTCCTCGCCGTCGATGAGCACGGTCGCGCCGTCGACGTTGGCCTCGACGAGGACCCGCCCCGTCTCGCCCTCGTCGCGCTGCATCTCGAGGGAGATCACGCGCTGCTGCCCCGCGGTGACGCTCACCGTCTGCTGGGCCCGCTGGTAGCCCTCGGCCGTCGCGGTCACGATGTGCTCGCCCTCCGCGAGCCCCTCGCGCACCGCCGGCGACGGACCGACCACCTCGCCGTCGATGCTGATGATCGCGCCCGGCGCGGTGGCGAGCACTCGGAGCGTGCCGCCGGTGTCGCCCATCGCGACGGTCGCGCGCTGCCCCGCGAGGACGGTCACCGACTGCGCGAACGGCGAGCGGCCGGGCGGCCGGATCTCCACCGTGTGGCTGCCCACCGAGACGCCCTCGATCACCGTCGGGGTCGCGCCGCGCGGCGCGCCGTCCAGGAACACCGGGGCGCCGGGCGGGCCCGACACGAGGATGCTGCCGGTGTCGGGCGCCGACTGCTGAAGCACCGCGGCCACCCGCACGAGCTGGCCGCCGCCGACCTCGACCCACTGCTCGAAGGTGTCGTAGCCCTCACGAGAGACGCGGACCTGATGCCGGCCCGGCTGCAGATCGGTCACCCGGATCGGCGTCGCGCCGAGCGGCTGACCCACCTCGCGGCCGTCGACCGACACCGACGCGCCCTGCGCGCTCGCGTTGGCGGCCGACACCTCGATCGTGCCCAGCGCGCGCAGCACCGCGCGGAACGTCTCGCGGCGACGGCGCACGTTGACCTGCAGCCGCGCCTCCTCGTGGTTGAGGAGCTGGAAGATGATCGTGTGCTCGCCGCGCGGGACGCGCACGTTGCGCAGCGGCGTGGTGCCGAGCGGCGGGTTGTTCGTCGAATCGAGGTACACCGTGGCGCCGGGCGGCACGGACTCGATGTTGATGGGGATCTGCGCCTCGGCGGAGACGGTGCCGCCCAGCAGGATCGCCAGGAGCGTGGCGCCCGCGAGGGCGATCGCCGAAAAGCTACTACGCATCATCGGACCTCCAGAGGGTCGTACCCGCCCCGGCATATGCGTTCATGGGGTTTTCTTCAAGCATTCGAAGATCTCACCCTCCACCGCGGCGACCGTTCGACCCACCTCTAGGGCCACTCGCTCCAGCGCCCAGCGGCTCAATCGGCCACCCGGAGGACGCAGGATCGCGGCCAGGACTTCATCGGTCAGCGCGGCGTCGGGAGGCTCCCCCGGCCCGCGCGGCCGCGCCTCGAGCAGCCACCGCCGGGCCTCGGACGGATCGCTCCCGCGCGTGAATCGACGCTTCACGGCCAGCGCGAGGCGCACCCAGCCGTGGAACCGCCCCATCGCGTCCGCCCAGCGCGGGGGGCGGGGGCGCCCGAGCGCCGCGAGCCGCGCCTCGATCGTCTCGAACGGCAGCTCGTCGAGCTCACGGAGGGCGCCCGGGAACTCCTGGGCGAGCTGGCGCATCCGATCGCGCGGGTCGACCTCGGATCCGTCGGCGTGGGCGATCCGGAGCTCCCGGATCACAGCGTACTTGCGCGCGAGCGCCGCCACGACCACGGGATCGACCGAGCGCTCCGCCGCGGGGTCGGCACGATCCGTCACGGCGCGTCCCAGCGCTCGTCGAACGGCGCCTCGTCGAACGGCTCCTCGTCAGAATCGTCGGC
>JAUHXR010000298.1 GCA_030426845.1 Polyangia bacterium
CGAAGGTCGCGCTGTCGACGCTCGTCACGAGGAAGATGAACACCAGGACGAGCGAGAGGCCGCTCAGGATCGACGCGCCGGGGAGCCGATCGAAGAGCGCGAAGAGCGCGACCGTCACGTCCTCGCGCACCAGCGCGGCGATCCCGCCGCCGCCGAAGATCTCCTCGTGCATCCCGGTGCCGCCGAACACCGCGAACCAGATCGCGCTGAAGAGGCTCGGGACGAACAGGACCCCGAGGACGAACTCGCGGATCGTGCGGCCGCGGCTGATGCGCGCGACGAAGACGCCGACGAAGGGCGCCCACGCGATCCACCAGACGAAGTTGGTGAGCGTCCAGCTCTGCAGCCAGCCCTCGGCGTCGGAGTACGGGTAGAGCGACAGCGACAGCCGCGGCAGCGCGGCCACGTAGTCGCCGATCGAGGTGACGAAGGCCGAGAGGAGGAACGAGGTCGGGCCGACGATCAGCAGGAACACGAGCAGCAGGATGGCGACCGCCATGTTGACGTTGCTCAGGATCTGGATGCCCTTGTCGAGCCCGGTCGAGGCGCTCGCCGTGTAGCAGATGACCAGGACCACCAGGATCGCGATGGCGACGAGCTGGCTCTCGAGCGGGACGCCGAACACGAGGTGTAGGCCGGTGTGGAGCTGCATGACGCCGGTGCCGAGCGAGCCGGCGACCCCGAAGGCGACCGCGAGGACGGCGATGAGGTCGGCGCTCTTGGCGACCGGCTCGACCCAGCGGCCGCGGAACGCGAAGCGGATGGGCGTGCCCGACAGGTAGGGGCGGCCGTGGCGGAAGCCGAAGTAGGCGAGCGCGAGCGCGCCCAGGCAATAGACCGCCCACGCGTGGAGCCCCCAGTGAAAGCCGCTGAAGACGAGGGCGCGCCGGGCCGCCTCGGCGTCGCCGCCCGGGCCGACCGGCGGCGACGCGAAGTGGCTCATCGGCTCGGCGACGCCCCAGAACACGAGGCCGACGCCCATGCCGGCCGCGAACAGCATCGACAGCCACGAAGGCGTCGAGAAGTCTGGCACGTCCTCGGGGCGGCCCAGCTTGGTATTGCCGTAGCGGCCAAAACCGAGCCAGAGACACAAGATCAGCAACCCGGTGACCGTCCCGACGTAGAACCAGTCCAGCGCGGTGAAGCTGGCCTGGGTGATCGCGGTGGCCGCGCTCGCCAGGCCGTCCGGGGAGACCACGCCCCAGATCGCCACCGCCGCGCAGATGGGGAGCGAGACGGTGAACAGGTCGATGCGTTTTGGATCCGGGCTCATGGGGCGCGACCCTAACAGGCCGATCCCGTGTCGACCGTGATGGATCTCGGCGCGCAGGCGGCGATCGAGGCGCCGCGTCGGCTATCATCGGCGCCTCCGGGCGGAGGCGAAGGAGAGGGGATCGCGTGATGTTCCACAACCGTAGGTCTCGCGTCGCGTGCACGTCTGCAGGCGCGTGCCTGGCGCTCGCGCTCCTCGCGATGGGCTGCGAGCCCGAGCTCGGCGAGTGCGACTCGATGGCGGCGTTCGAGCTCGTCTACACCGCCGACGGGCTCCCGGCGACCGCGGGGCAGGGCCTCGTGAACCAGAGCTGCGGGGGTGGAGGCTTCTGCCACGCGAGCGGCATCGACCCGGTGGATCAGCTCGGCGCGCCCGCCGGGATCGAGCTCGATCTGAGCCTCATCGCGCTCGACCCGAGCGAGCACCCGACCGAGGTCGCCCGACTCGATCTCGCCCAGAGGTTCGTCGTCCGCAACCGTCGCGCGATCCTCGATCAGGTCCAGCGAGGCCTGATGCCGCCGTCGGGGCCCGAGTCCGAGGCGGTGCTCGCGAGCACGCCGACCTACGAGCGCGTGAGCGCGGACGGCCGGACCTTCCGGCCGCTGCCGGAGATCGGCTCGGCCGAAGGCCGGGAGATCCTCCGCAACTGGCTCGCGTGCGAGGCTCCGCTGGTGTCGCGCACAGTGGAGCCGAATCCTCCGGTCGCGGTGCGCGTCGGCTGCGTCGCGCCCACCTGCGCGCGGCGCTGCGTCGACCCGACCTGGCCGGACATCGTCGAGCGGATCTTCATCCCGTCGTGCGGGGGCGCGAGCTGCCACGGCGGCGATCGGCCGGCGGCCACGCTCGACCTCACGGTCGATGACGTGGCGGACGGCTCCCAGCTCGCGGCGCTCCACGGCGCGCTCCTGTCGGCGACCGCGGCCGGGGTGTTCTGCGGGTCGAACACGAACACCATCGGCGATCCGATGCTGGTGCCCGGTGACCCCGACGCCTCGCTGCTCTACCGAAAGACCGTCCCCGCCCTCGTCGAGTGCGGCAGCGTCATGCCGGCGGTCGGCAACGAGCTCTCCGCCCAGAGCGCCTGCGCGATCCGCGAGTGGATCGCCTGCGGCGCGTGCGTCGACCCGACCGACAGCGCCTGCGCGGCCTGCCTCGACACGGCGCGGACGACCTGCGGGGTAGTGATCGACGGGAGCGGCGACGCGCAGTGCGCCGAGCAGGCGAACTGCGAGCAGTTCAACGCCGGGTTCATCGCGTGCTTCGGCGGCTGAGCCGTCCAGGCCCTACGCCTCGTCGACCGCGCTGACCCCGCGCGCGAGGAGCCACGCGCGGAGCCGCTCGGCCGGGCGCCGGTCGAGCTCCTCGCACACCCGCTCGTCGCGATCGGCGCCGGTGAGCACCAGCGGGCGCCCCGGCAGCGTGGCGTCCCAGTAGAGCTCGGCGATCTCGTCGACCGGCAGCTCGAAGTCGCGCGCCGGGGCCGAGCCCTCGTAGCGCAGGCGCCCCGCGTCCACCGAGACGCTGACGCGGCGCCAGCTGATGAGCCGGCTCCCCGCGAAGATCACGAGTGGCCCGAGGAGGAGGACCCAGCCGCGCCAGCCCCGGATCACCAGGCCCATCGCCCAGAGCGCCGCGTAGCCGGACGCGTAGGTGAGCGCGAGCGCGCCGAGGCTCCGGACGGCGCGCCGACGCGACGCCCCGCGGAACACGACCGGCTCGTCGGCCAACACCTCGGCGGGCTCCTCCGCGGACACGGGCCGAGGATAGCAGCGCCGCTTCCCGAGCGGCACTCGATATAGCAACCTAGCTTGCAGCGCCTCAGCGCCCGTGGCGCCGTCCGCCGGGCCGCGACGGCGTCGCCGCGCGCCGTCCGCGTTGAAGCCGGCGCTGGCTGCGTTACCCCGGGGGGGTGAGTCGGCTCCGCGGCGCGGCCCTCGGCCTCTCGGCGCTCGCCCTCGGGGCGGCGGGGCTCGCTTACCTCCTCCGCGCGCCCGAGCCGGCGCCGGCCCCGGCTGGGCCTCCGCCGGCGCCCCCGTCCGCGCCTCCGTCCGCGCCCTCGCCCGTGTCGAGCCCCGAGGCCTCGCCCGCGCCGCGGCCCGAGCCCGCGCCCGTGTCGGCGGCCGCGCCGGCGGGGTGCGCGGAGGACGAGCCGGACCCGCCCGGCTTCGTGCGCCCGTCGGTGTGGGAGCTGATCCGCCTGCGGAACGCCGAGCTGCGTGATCGCTTGCCGCAGCTCTCGCGGGACGCGAGCCCGGATCTGCGCGCGGGGCTGGTCGGTCTGAGCGCCGCCGATCCGGACCCCGCCCTCGAGCGCCTCCGCGCGGCCCCCGACCGGGACCGGGACGGCTTCGACGTGGCGGTCGCCGGCCTCCTCAACGCGGCGAGCCGGGCCCTCGCCGATGGGGACCTCGAGGCGGCCGCGCGCCGCGCGACGCGCGCGGTGGAGGAGGCGCCCGCCGACCCGGGGGCCCGCGCGCTGAGGGCGATGGTCCTGCGTGAGCAGGGGCGCGAGCGCGCGGCCTGGGAGACCTTGGCCCCGGCCTTCGCGGGGACCCCGGACGAGCCCGCGATCGCGCTGCTCCACGCGCGGCTCAGCGAGGACGTGGGCGAGCACGCTGCGGCGCGCGAGGCGATCGACGCCTACCTCCGCGAGGTGCCCGAGGACGCGCGCGTCACCGGCTGGCGGGCGCGCGTGCGCGTCCGGGCCGAGCTGACCGAGACCCACGCGCGTCGGAGCTGGAACGGCGTCGAGGTGCTGTGGCCCGATCAGGACCCGCGGGCGACGCCCATCGACGCGCTGATGGAGACGGTCGACGGGGCGATGCGCGCGATGGCGCGGGTGATGGGCGTCGCGCGCCGGCCCGAGCTCACGGTGGTGGTCTATCGCGCGCGCGAGGAGATGCGGAGCGCGACGTGCAGCCCGGAGTGGACGGGCGCGGTCTTCGACGGCGCGCTGCACGTCGACCTCGATCGCCTCGCCGATCCCGACGGGCTCCGGACGGTCCGCCACGAGGCGACCCACGCCCAGCTCGCGCTCGCGCGCGGGCCGATCCCGTTCTGGCTCAACGAGGGCGTCGCCCAGTGGATGGAGGGGCCGATCACCGAGGGCAAGGCCCGGCGGCTGGCGGCGCTCGCCTCGCGTGGCGTCTGGATCCCGTTCGCCTCGCTCGAGGGCCCGTTCCTCGTCATCGACGATCCCGCCGACGCCGGCTTCGCCTACGACCAGAGCCTGGTGATGGTCCGCTGGCTCGTCGAGCGCGAGGGCCAGCGCGCGATCGCCGACGCGCTCCGCCTCGTCGCCGAGGGAGATCCACACGATCTCTTGACGCGCCTGTCGCCGGACGCCGACGGCCGCGCGCTCCTCGGCTTCGCCGGTGAGCTCGCCGACCGCGCGCGGCTCAGTCCTCGTCCGGGCACCCGCTGAAGATGCTGTGCGACCAGGGCCAGCCGCCGTCGGCGGCGCGCAGCGCGTGCGCCCGCTCGGGCCCGAGCGCTTGCGCCAGCCGCGCCTGGAAGTCGTCGCCCGCGCTCGCGTAGCGACGGATCGCGCGCTCGGTCGGGCTCTGCTCGAGCTCCGGCCCGGGCGGCGGCGCGAGGCCCGCGCGCTCGCGCGCGATGCGGTTCATGATCAACCCCGGCCCCTCGTCGCGCGGCGCCTTGTCGCGCAGCTCGGCGAAGAGCGCCTGGGGCGAGAGATGAGCCGCGCCGCGCGCGTCCCCGGTCGCCTCGACGTAGAGCGCCCGCAGGTCCTCGGCCATCGAGGCGTGCGCCTCGTCGATCGCAGCCTGGATGACCTCGACCTCCTCCGGGCTGAGCCCCAGCGTCTCGGCGTGCGCGCCCACGCGGCCCGCCTCCATGCCCATCACGGGGGGCATGTCGACCCGGAGCTGACAGGCCTCGGCCCACTGCCGGAGCTCCGCCGGGCTGGCGGGGAAGAAGCGCGCCTCGCTCGCGTCGGCCTGGAGGTCCGCGTCGCCGAGGAGCCCGCGCAGACGTTCGATCTCCTGCGCGCGCTCGCGGTCACGGGCCGAGAGCGCGCGGACGCGCCCGCGCAGCGCGTCCTCGTCCATCGCCGCGAGGGCGTCCTCGTCCACCGCCGGCCCGCCCGGTGCGTCCCGGCCCGCGCGCTCCGCCTCGTCCCGCGCCTCCGCGTCGTCGTCGGCCGGTCGGGGCGCGCGCGCCGGGTCGAGGGTCGCCCGCTCGCCAGGGCCGAGGACCAGCTCGCCGTGCGCGTTGCCGACCGCCACCTCTCCCTCGTAGACGGTCACGAGCACCGCGCCGGCGAGGGCCGCGCCGGCGGCCGCGCCGACGAAGAGCTGGGGGCTCACGTTCATGTCCAGGACCTCCACTCGAAAGCACGTGCCGCGCACGCGCACCTCACCCGCCGGGGTCTGCACCCGGAACCGCTCGCTCGGCTCGGCGCGGTAGAACACGTCGCCCGCCGACTGCTCGATCTCCGCTGACGCGCCTTCCACCCGCCACCGCAGCGACGCGCCGGCCTCCGCCACCGCGACCCCGCGACCGGCGAGCGCGACGGACGTGCGCGCGTCGGCGTCGAGCGCGCCCTCCTCGACGGGCGCCGGCCAGAGCGCGACCGTGGCGGCGGCGGCCGCGAGCGCTCCGGCCGCGACCCAGGCGAGCCAGCGGCGCCGCGTGCGCGGCGGGGCCGTCGGCGCGGGCTCGTCCGCGGGCGCGGCCGAGACGACCCGGTCGGCGAAGTCGGCCGGGGGCTCGAGCGCCTCGTAGGACGCGAGGGCCTCGTCGAGCTCCTCGTCGGTCATCCCATCTCCTCCTTCAGGAGCTCGCGGAGCCGCTGGCGTGCCCGGCCGACGCGCGACTTGGCCGTGCCGACGTCGCACTCGAGCGCGTCCGCGATCTCGCGGTAGCTGCGGTCGTGGTAGGCGCGGAGCAGGAGCGCGGCCCGCTGCGGCTCGGGCAGCTCGGCGATCGCCCGGCTCACCGCCTCGCCGAGGCGGCGGCGGCTCACGTCGCGATCGGGCGTCGCCACCGGCTCGGGCGGCTCGGGCCGGTGACGCGCGCGGACCTCCGCGCGGCGCTTGGCGTCGATCGCGAGGCGCGTCGCGACGGTGAGGATCCAGGTCGAGAGCCGCGCGCGGCCCTGGGAGCGGAAGCCCGGCAGCTCGCGGAACACCCTCAGGAACGTCTCCTGGGCGAGATCCTCGACGCCCTCGCGCGTCCCGCCGAAGCGGTGCAGCAGGGCGAAGACCGGTCGCTGGTAGCGGAGCACGAGGGCGCGCTGGGCCTCCGGATCGCCGCGGCGCGCACGCGCGAGCGTCAGCTCGTCGAGCTCGTCGTCGGGGCCGCGGGCCGGGGCTGCCATCGTCACGCCGGGTTTCACGCGCGGCGCCGCGACTGGTTCCCACCGCCGACCGCTTTTTTTTGTTCGCTCGGGGGCCCGCTACTGAGTGCTGATCCCGACGAGGAAGCGTCCTCGCAGGAGCTCGTCGAACGCACGCCGCGCCATCTCGGAGCCGTCGTCGCCAAACTCCATGAAGAGCCGGTTCCACTCGAGGTCGAAGCCCCAGTCGAAGCCGACCGAGTCCGAGAGGAGCACGGTCCCCCCGGCCCCTGCGGCGAGCGCGACCCCGTTCGCGTCGATCGACCCGAACTGCGCCGCGAGCGCGTCGCCGCCCCGCGCGTACCGGTAGGCCGCCTCGGCGCGCAGGACGAGCAGCTCGTCGAGCACGGGGAAGCGCGAGAGCGCCCGGATCTCGAAGTGCGCGTGGTCGACGCTCGGGTAGTACGGGTTGGGATCGAGCTGGTACGTGGAGTAGCCCCCGCCGATCGAGGCGCCGATCTGGACCACCTCGTGGACCGACGCGAGGTAGCCGACCGCGCCGCTGAAGCCGTACTGCGACCCGCCGAACTCGTTGCCGAACCGATCCGACGACGACCAGAAGAGCGCGTACTCGAAGCGCGCCGAGACGAGGAGGCCGTAGAGCGCGTCGTCCCCGAGCGACGCGAGCGGCCGGAGCTCGGCGTCGATCAGCAGCTCCGGGTAGGCCGGGATGTTGTGACGCAGCGGCATGCGGCCGCCGGGGAGGTTCACCCGCGCGTTGCGGTTGCGCAGCGAGATGCCTGCGAGCAGGCGGAGCCAGGGCCGGTACCCGTCGCGCTCCGGGACGCTCACCTCCTCCTCCACCGGCGCCGCGACGGCGGCCGGCGGGGGCTGGTAGATCGGCTCGGGCTCGGGCTCGGGCTCCGCGGTCGGCAGTGGCCCGAGCGAGGCGAAGGCGCGGCGCATCATCCGCCGGAGCGCCCGCCGCCCGCGCGCCCCGGGGGGCACCGGCCCGCGCTGGGTCGCGCGCTCCTGCCCCCGCGCGTCGATGAACTCCAGCGAGATCCGAGGCCGGCGCCGCGTGCCGCTCACCGAGCCGGTGATCAGCAGGCTCACGTTCATCCGCCGCGCGAGATCCGCGCGCCCCGCGGGGTCGTGGGGGTCGGGCTCGTTGGCCTCGACCACGACCGCGTGCTCCTCCGCGGCTCGGCGGACGAGCGGGGTCGCGATCGCGCCGCCCGTGCCCGACAGCGGGATCACCGCCACGCGGATCTCCTGCGCGTGGGCGGCCGGCGGCGGCAGCGCGAGCGCGAGGAGCGGGAGCAGCGCGAGCGTCCAGCGTGACACGCCCCTTTGTACCGTACGCGACGCGCCTGGTGTACGGTGGATGATCCCATGTGGCGTCGTCGCGCGGCCTCCGTGATCGGCCTGGGGCTCCTCGGTAGCGCCGCGGGACTCGCGCGGGCGGACCGGCCGAGGCCGCTGCGGGTGCTGTTCGTCGGCAACAGCTACACGCGCTTCAACGGCCTCACGCACATGGTGCGGCGCATCTCGGAGTCGATCCCCGGCGGCCGGGCGGTGCGGCCGAGCGAGTCCACCCGCCCCGGCTGGAGCCTCCGCCGCCACTGGGAGCGCGCGCGTGCTCGCCGTCGGATCGCGGACGGAGGCTACGACGCGGTCGTGCTCCAGGGCCGGAGCCTCGGTCCGATCGAGACGCCGGACGAGCTGCGCGACTACGCGAACCGGTTCGCGGCCCACGCGCAGGCGCACGGGTCGCGCGTGGTGCTGTTCGAGACCTGGGCGCGCCGCGAAGACCACCTGCTCTACCGCCACTCCACCGTCCGCGATCCGGGCGAGATGCTCGCGCGGATCGAGGCGGTCTACGGCGCGCTCGGCCGTGAGCTGGGCGCCCCGGTGGCGCCGGTCGGCCGGCTCTGGGCGGAGGCACGCCGCGCGCTCCCCGAGACCTCGCTCCACCGCGACGACGGCACGCACCCCTCGGTCGCCGGTACCTACCTCGCGGCGCTGGTGCTCTACGCGACCCTGACCGGCGCCGACCCGCGCGCGTGCGACTACCGGCCGCACCCCCTCGGTCGCCGCCAGGCGACGGGCATCCGGGAGCTCTGCGGGCCGCGCGTCCCCGTCGACGCGAGCGGCCAGCCCGACGATGGCTCGTGCCCGGTCGAGCTCAGGTAGCCTCCGGCTCGTGACCGACCGCATCACCCTCGACGAGGGCGCTCCGATGAGCGCCTACCAGCGCTACATCCACCAGCTCGAGTCTCTGCACGGCTGGCTCGATGTGGACCTGGTCCACAACTGCTTCCTCATGGGCGAGGAGGTCGGCGAGCTGTTCAAGGCGGTGCGTCGCTGCGAGCGCCTCTTCGAGCAGGCCGAGGCGCCCGCCGCCGCGCAGGCCGAGCGCAAGGCCGACGTCGCCGACGAGCTCGTCGACGTGCTCAACTACCTCCTCGCGATCGCGAACCGCCTCGACATCGACCTCGAGGAGGCGTTCCGCCGCAAGAACGCCCGCAACCAGGATCGCTCCTGGGACTGACCGCCGCGCGAAGATCCCCGCGCCCGCCGGCCCGCGCGTCAGGGACGAGCGGAGCGAAGTCCCGGCCCCGCCCCCAGGCCCACACGGAGCGAGACGAGCGCAGCGAGGTCTCGCCCCTCGCCCGCCGGCCCGCGCGTCAGGGACGAGCGGAGCGAAGTCCCGGCCGCGTACGCGACCTCCCACCTGCCCCCAGGCCCGCACGGAGCGAGACGAGCGCAGCGAGGTCTCGCCCCTCGCCGCCTAGGAGGTCCGCCCACGGCGCCAAAGGCGCCGATGTCGGGAGGGGGGGCCCCATTCGGATTCACTCCGAATGGGGGGGAGGGTTTGCGTCAAACCCTCCCAGCCAGCTTCAGCACCGCCCGCGACCCGCCGGGTCCGCGTACGCCCCGCCGTCGGAGTCGGTGCACCCGCTCCGGCCGCGCCCGTTCCCCGCCGGGTCCGCGTAGGCGCCGCCGTCGGAGTCGGTGATGCCGGACGCGCCGCCGCCGCCGCGGCCGTAGCCCGCCGGGTCTGCGTACTGGCCGCCGTCGGAGTCGGTGATCCCCGTGTAGGGCTGCTGCGGCTGGACGACCTGGTTGCCCGTCCGGCCGCGCCCCACCGGGTCCGCGCACTGACCCGCGTCCTGGTCGGTCAGGCCGCTGTTGCCGCGCCCGCCGTTGACCGGATCGGCGCAGGGGCCGCCGTCCTGGTCGGTGATCGCGGCCTGCTGGACGACCACCGTGCGGCGACGTCCGCAGCCCGTCGCGAGCGCCACCGCGCCGAACGCGGCCGCCCCACCGGCCAGGTGAAGCGCCTTGCGCCGCCCCACCGCGCGGCCCCTCTCCGAGACGATCTCCTCGTCGTCCAGGGTCTTCGTCGTCTCGTCGTCGCGATCGTTCTGGCTCATCCGGCTCCCTCCCGCGGCGGGCAGGATAACGCCGCCCGCGCCTCAGCGGTACTCGCAGTAATTCGGCCCCGACGGGTCGTCCACGCAGGTCGCCCCCGCCGGGCAGCCGCCCATGCCGACCTCGCACGCGCAGACGAAGTAGGACGTCGAGCAGACCCACCCCATCGCGTCGTGGCACTGGGTGTTGAGGTCCATGCAGTCGCACGTCGGGTGCCCGAACGACGAGGTGCACTCGAACGCGCCCGAGCAGGCGAGGCCGCACGCGCCGCAGTTGTTCCGATCGGTCGCCACGTCGGTCGCCATGCCGCCGCAGCACCGCATCGTGCCGCCGAGCGACGCGCCGTCGGGCCGGCCGGGGTGCGCGCAGGCGCCGGCCATGCACACGTCGTCGGTGCAGTCGTCGCCGTCGCCCGCGCAGGTCGCGCCGTCGCAGTCGGGGTCCATGCAGTCCGGCTGGAGGTCACAGTCGTCGTCGAGCCCGTTGTCGCAGATCTCGGGGCCGCAGCCGCCGTCTCCGCCGCCCGCGTCGGGCAGGCCGGCGTCCGGCCCCGCGTCGACGCCGCCGTCCTCCGGCGCGCAGACCTCGTCGAGGAGGTAGAGGCACTGACGCAGCGCGCACGCCGGGACCAGGCATCCGTCGCGCGGAGGGCAGTCGGCCGCGGTCGCGCAGGCCGGGGCTGGGCAGGGAGGATCGGCCTCCGGCCCGCAGCTCGGATCCACGCAGGCCCCGAGCGCGCAGGTCGTCCCCGCGGCGCAGCTCACCCCCTCGCAGCTCCGCCCGAGCACGAGGGTGAGCGCGAGGTCGCCTTCGAGGGTCACCGCGCGATCCCGCCGCGCGAGCTCGCCGGCGGGTCCCGACAAGGACACGTGCACTCGATAGTCGCCGGGGCTGAGCCCGTCCGCGTCGAGCGCGCGGACGCCCCGGTAGAGGTCGTCCGCCCGGCCGAGCGTGAGGTGTGCGGTCTCTGGCTCGCCGCCCTGGACCCGCTCGAGGGTCACGTCGAGCCCGCGCGCCTCGAGGCCGGGCGCGTAGTCGCTCCGCACGTCGACCGACAGCTCGAGCGGGCTCGAGCACGCGACGCAGG
>JAUHXR010000299.1 GCA_030426845.1 Polyangia bacterium
CCGCGCCCGGTGCCGCGGAGGCCGAGGCCGCCCGACCCGAAGTTGCCGCCGACCTGGTCGCCCATCAGCGCGCCGAGGGCGTCCATCGCGTCCTCGCCGCCCGCCGGCTGGTTGGCCTCTCCCGACGCTCGGAGCACGCCGATCGCGCCGACATCGGCCGACCGCTCCTCCGCCCCGCGACCCGCGTAACCGGTCGCCGCGAGCTGTTCGCGGAGGTCCTCGTCCATCGGGCCGGTGATCACCTGGGAGCGCGCGACATCACCGGAGCCGTCCCCCCATCCGTTGGTGATCGTCGATGCACTTCGCGGCCGCGCCGGGGCGCTGGGCTCGGCCGGCGACGGCTCCGCCTCGGGCATCGCCTCCTCGCTGACCTCCTGCATCTCGCCCTCGAGGTCGTCCATGGCGGAGTTGTCGGTCGCGCTGACCGTGTCAGCCGGCGCAGCCACCGCGGACGCAGGCGCGGGATCGGCGAGGGGCGCCTCGCTCTCCGCGCCGCTCAGGTCGGTGCAGCCCGCGAGCGAGAGCGGCGCGAGCACGATCGCGGCCGCGCCCTGGCCGACCGCCTCCCACGGGCCCGGGTGGTGGCCCACCTCGAGGAGCGGGCGATCGATCCAGCGCAGCGCGCTCGCGCCCATGCGGTTGAGCTCGTTGCGGCTCGGGACGTAGTAGCTCGTGAAGGGCGTGATGAGGCCGTAGCGGGTGCCGAGCTCGGCGACCTCCTCGCGGCCCGCGCCCTCGAGCAGGAGCTGACGCAAGCGCTCTTGCGCCCAGCGGAGCCGCAGATCGGTCGACTCGTCGGTCGTCTCGACGCGGATCGGGATCGCGCGCTCGAACGCCTCGCCGCCCACCGTGCCGCGGACGGTGACCTCGGTCGGGAGCGCGTCGCGGACCCGGCCGACCACCGCGAAGACCTCGCCGAGGACCGCGTCCATCGGCCGGCGGGGGAAGCTGTTCTCCACTCCGTCGCCGAGATCGACCTCGACCCCGTGCGCGATCGGCCGCGCCGCGTGGGCGAGGACCCGGAGCGCCGCGTCCGCCGCCTCGGCGCGCTCCTCGACGCGCAGCGCGAGGCCGCCGCCGCGGGTGAGCACCTCGAGCAGATCGAGGTTCGCGTCGCCGCCGACCGCCACCGCGTAGAGCCGCACCGGCTCGGGGAGGCGATCGAGGCGCTCGAGCAGGCCGTCCGCGCGCAGCTCGCCCACGGTGGGGGCGCCGTCGCCGACGTAGATCACCGCGCCGGCGCGGCTCGGGTCGAGCAGGCCCGCCGCGGCCGCGACCGCCTCGCCCAGGTCGGTGGCGCCGCCGGCCGGGATCCGCGCGAGGCCGTCGAGGAGCGCCTCGACCCGCGCGTCGGTCGCCTCGGCGAGGGCGGGGTCCTGGCCCTCGAGCACGCTGCGGATCGTGAGGTCCGCGCTCACCACCGCGAGGCGATCGGTCGGGCGCAGGTGCTCGGCCACCGACTCGACGACCGAGCGGCCGAGCTCGAGGTGCGAGCGATCGGTGGCGGCCGAGACGTCGGCGATCACCACCACGTCCATGGGGGTGTCCGCCGACGGCGCCGCGTCACCCGCGAGGTCCTCGGGCATCACGAGGGGGAGAAAGAAGTAGTCGCGCTCGTCCGCCTCGTTGGGCATCGCGCGGGCGCCCGGGTCGCGCGCGGGCGGCTCGTGTCGGGCCCGCCAGGCGCGCTGGCCCTGACCGCTGGCCTCACCGCCCACCAGCTCGAGCCAGAAGTCAGCCCGGGGCCGGAAGTCGCTGCGGCGGATCCGGACCGCGCCGTCCTCCACCGTCGCGCCCATCCCGGCGCGCACCCGCTCGGCCCCCGCGTCGGCCACGTCGGCGCTGAGCGAGAACTCCTGGATGTGCGGCGAGCGCGCGCCGCCGCCCATCGGGTAGCGGTAGAGCCGAGGCGCGGTGGCCGCGTCCTGCCCGGCCGGGCGGTGGAGCCACTCGGCGTAGCGGATGACGATGCGCCGCGTCTCGCCGGGACGGATCGGGTAGATGCGCGCGCGGTAGGAGCCGGGCGCGTCCCACTCGAGGAGCGCGGGGTCCTCCTGGGAGCCGCGGTAGACCTGCTGCTCGTAGGCCTGCCGGGCCTGAGCCCGCTCGCGGACGTAGCCGTCGACGAGGCGGTCGTCGCGATCGACGGCGAAGCGCTGGAGCACCGCGCCCTCGGGCACGCGCACGCGGTAGAGGCCCTCGACCATCTCGGAGGCCGGGTTGAAGAAGAGCTGATCGACCTCGGTGATCGCGAGGTCGCGGTCGACCTGCACGCGCACGTCGAGGCGCCGCACCACGAGCGGCCAGCGCGCGTGGCCGACCTCGTCGGGGACGCGGGCCTCGAGCATCCCGACCCCGGCCGGGCCCGACGCGGTCGCGGGGCCGGGCCTCGCCAGCCCGCCCGTCCAGTCGTGCCACAAGCGCGCGGGGGTCCGCTCGGCGCGGTCGCCGCCGAGGACCAGCTCCTCGCCGGAGACCGCGATCCCGCGCTCCTCGCCCTGAGTCCACGCGATCTCGCCGCGCACCACGTAGGCGTGGGTCTGGCCGCCCTCGACGCGCACCGACATCGACGCGTCAGCGGCCCGCAGCGAGCCCGCCTCGGTCTGGAGCTCGAGCTGCTCGCCGGCCTGGGTCTCGGCGAAGACGCGCCCTCCGCTCAGCGAGACGGTCGCGCCGTCGACGAGCGCGACGGTCGCGTCGGCGTCGAGGAGGAGCTGCGGGCCCTGATCGAGCGAGAGGCGCGCGAGGGCGCCCTCGCCGGTGTGGAGGGTCTCGCCGGCCGAGGCCCGCGCTACGACGCCGCTCGCGCGCTCAGCGAGCTGCGCCTCGCCGCGCACCGGGGTGAGCGTCGCGACGGTGTTGTCGACCTCCTCGCTGATGCCCCCACACCCGACCGCCGCCAGGACGACCAGGACCCACGCGCCTCTCATCATCGTCTCCCCCGTCTCGGGCCGCCTGCTCCGACCCCCGCGGTCCCCCCGACCTTGGAGGGTCGAGGGTAACCGATCGGCGCGGGCAGTTCGCCCGCGCTGGAGGGGGGTCGCGCGACGCATCGAGCCGGTCGACCGCGCGGGCGGGGGATTGTTCCGGGCGGCCGTCGATCAGAAGACGCAGGCGCCGTCGACGCAGACGTCGTCGTCGCCCGGGCAGCGGTAGGCGGTCTCCGCGGTGCACGGGACGGGGGCGCACTCGGCGATCGGCACGCACGCGCCCCAGCAGCGCTCGACGACCTCGGGGACCTGCCCGGGCGGGCAGTCGGGGCGCACGAGCCGGCAGGCGACCTCGATCTCGTCGCAGCTCCGAGTCGCCGGCGCGGGCGACGCGTCCAGGCAGGCGCGGTGGGCGTCCACGCACTCGGTCTCGGTCAGGTAGAGGTCGCCCTCGCAGGCCGAGGTCGTGACGCAGGCGGTGCCGCTCCAGACCCAGACGGGCAGGCGACGGCAGAGGGTGTCCCCGATCCGGCCGGGGCCGCACTCGCCGCCGACGCACGAGGGGTGCGCCCAGAGGCACTCCTCGATCGTTCGGTACGAACGCGCGCAGCGGCCGGCCGGGTTGCTGCACTCGCAGCCGGGCTCGCAGCCGCGCTCGGTGAACCAGAACACCTCCGGCCCGGTCTCGCAGCGCTCGAACGGCCCGTCGACCTCACCGACGCACATCGGCGGAGGCGGCGGGGTGGGTCCGCAGCCCGGGTGAGCGGCTTGGCACGCGGCCTCGTCGGCGTAGGACGGCGGGCAGGCCCGCGGCCAGCCGTAGTCGCCCGTGCCCTCGACGCAGGGGCAGCCCTCGACGCAGCCGTCGGCGGAGAAGTACCAGCGATCGGCTCCCGGTCGGCAGACCGGCGCGGTCGGGACGCGCTCGACCTCGGGGGCGCACTCGGGCGGCGGCGGGGCGGGCAGGCAGACCCGGTAGGCCGCCTCGCACGCCTCGGCGCTGTCGAAGATCGCGTCGCAGTCGGGGCCCTCGCAGGCGCAGCCGACGATCGCGCAGGCCGCGCCGTCCCAGGCCCAGCCGGCGACCGCCCGGCAGTCGCCGACGCCCATCACGTCCTGCGCGTCGCAGGCGGACCCGGGCGGCGGCGGCGGCGACGCGACGCAGGTGTCCTCGCAGCTCGTCTCCGAGTTGAACAGGGCGTCGCAGTCCGCGCCGACGCACTCGCAGCCGCCGATGGAGACGCAGCCCTCGCCGTCGAACTTATAGCCGAGGATCGCCCGGCACGCGCCGACCCCCTCGGCGTCCATCGCGACGCACCGATCCCCCGAGCCGTTGTGGGCGCCGAAGCAGCCAGCGAGGCCGACGAGCGAGAGGGCGGCGACAACCCAAGTTGAGTTCTTCATAGCGTTCTCCGGGCGCAGGCGGGCCGCCGCCGCGGGGGCGGCGTCACGCGAGGGAGGGTTGAGGGGAGCTCAGGGCAAGCCGTGACCGAACAGCGTCACGAAGCGGCGCCCCTCGGCGGGGCCCGCGTGATCGATAGAGAGGACCTCCTCGCGAAGGCCCTCGGCCTGCGGGGTGAGGCGGACGAGGATCTCGCCGGAGGCGCCGGCGTCGATCGAGGGCGGGGCGAGGACCACCTCGAAGTCGGAGGCGCGGCGCATCGCCACCCGGCCGATCGCGACAGCCTCGGCGCAGCCGTTCGCGAGGGTGAGGCGCGCCTCGACCGCGCCGCCCACCTGGACCCGCCCGACCTCGAGCTCGAGCGGCGCCTCGAGGCAGGGCGCGGCCGGGTCGATCCGCCGCGCGGCGTCGCCGTCGCGCTCGAAGTCCCACGGCCGCTCGCGCACCTCGCCGTCGCGGACCTGCACGCGGAGCCGCGGTGAGGCGACCTCGAAGGAGGCGACCGACCCGTCGGGCTCGACCGGGAGGAGCTGCGGGTCCTCGTCGTCGTCGAGGCCCACCACCCAGAGGCGGCCCACCGGCGGATCGATCGAGCCCTCGGCGACACGGTAGGCCTGCCCGGTGTTGCGGCCGCCCGGGATGCCGGTGACCCCGGCCGGGTCGAGGCTCGGCGGCTCGGGCTGAGGGACCCCGACGCAGCCCGCGAGCCCCCCGACCAGGACGGCGAGGACGATCCCCACCAGGCCACGCCGGAGAGCGCGCCAGGGCGAAACGATCGTGCGGGCGAGGGCCATCACGAGGGGATCCATCAGCAGGCAACGTGCCAGCGCTCGCGTCCAGGATCCACGTCGTCCCGCTCGAGAGATCGCACCAAGACTGTACCGTATATGTGCACCACCTGGTACAGTTTGGCGTGGATCCCGGGCGCTATGAGGAGCGGGGCCGGCTCGGCGAGGGGGCCGCGGGCGAGGTCGTCCGGGTGCTCGACCGGGCGTGTGGGCGGGAGGTCGCGCTCAAGCGGGTGCGGCTGGACGACGACGCGAGCGTGGAGATCTTCGCGCGGGAGCTGCGGGCGCTGCGCGGCCTCGCCCACCCACACCTCGCCCGCCTGCTGGACCTGGGCTTCGGCGCGGACGCGCGCGGGCGCTTCGGCTTCTACACCTCGCCGCTCCTCCCCGACGCGGTGCCCCTCGACGCCTGGGCGCGCGGGCGGGCGGAGGACGCGCTCCGGCGCGCGCTGCGCGGGCCGGTCGGCGCGCTGGCCGCGCTCCACGACGCGGGCCTGATGCACGGCGACCTGAGCGCGTCGAACCTGCTCGTCGACCGCGGCGGTCACGCCACCCTGATCGACCTCGGCTGCGCGCGCCCGCTCGGTGAGCCGCTGCACACCCTCGACGGCACCCACCCGGCCCCGGAGATCCTCCGCGGCGGGCGAGCCTCGATCGCGATCGACCTCTACGCGCTCGGAGCCACGCTCGCGCCCCTCGTGGATCCGGCGGGTGCCCTCGGGGCGCTGGCGCGGCGCTGCGTCGCGGTCGATCCCGCCGGGCGACCGGCCGATGCGCGCGAGGTCCTCGAGGCGCTCGGCGTGTCCGCGCCGCCGCCCCCGCGGGCCGGGGCGGCGTTCGTCGGGCGGAGCGAGGCGCGCCGGCGCTTCGAGGCGTGGATCGGCGCGCTCCTCGCCGGCGCGCCGGGCCCGCGGGTCTTCGCGATCGAGGGCCCCGCGGGCGTCGGCCGCTCCCGGCTGCTCGAGGAGTGGAAGTGGATCGCCCAGCGCGCGCTCACCGTGGACGAGGCGGTGGGGCCGCCTGCCTCTGCGCTCGGCGATCTCCTCGAGCGCTGGCAGGCCGACGACCTCCCCGCGCTGCTGTCACGCGTGAACGCGGACCCGCGCCCGACCCTCTGGCTGGTCGACGACCTCGACCGGGCCCCGGCCGACCGTCGCGCGGCGCTGCTCCGGCTCGCGCGCGCGCTCGAGCCCACCGACCGGGCCGGCCTCGTGGTGGTCGGCGGCCTGCCCGACGACGTGCCCGCCGAGCGGGAGCGCCTCGGTCCGCTGAGCCTGGCCGATCTGCGGCGGTGGCTCGGGGACGGCCCGTCGGAGCAGACCCTCGAGCGGCTGCACGAGGTGACCGGCGGGGTGCCGGCCGACGTGCAGCGCGCGCTCGCGAGCCACCACGTCGATCCGGCCGACGCCCTCGCGGAGCCGCTGCCGGGCGACGCGCTCGCCGGCCTCGACGACGTGGCGCGCGAGGCGCTGGTCGCCCTCGCGTGCGGGGGCCAGCCGGCCGGACCGGCGCTCGAGGCCCTCCGCGCCGCCGGCTGGGTCGACGGCGACGGCGCGGGCTATCGCCTGCGGCGGCCGGGCGATCGCGCGCGCATCCTCGGCGCGGTCGAGCCCCACGCGCTGCGCGAGGTGCACCTTCGCCTCGCCGAGGGCGCGGTCGGGTCGCGACGCGTCGTGCACCTCGCGCGGGCCGGCGCGCTGGACGAGGCCGAGGCCGCGCTCGGTGCCATCGAGGGGGACCCGCCCCACGCGGAGGCGGAGGCGGCCCGCGCGCTGGCCCGCGTACGCCCGAGCCTGCGGGTGGCCGAGCTGCTCGAGCGGACCGGTCACGCGGCCGAGGCGCTCGGGGTCCTCGCGCGGCTGCGGCGAGGGGCGTCGCCCGGGCAGGTCGCGGAGCTGAGGCTGAGGGCGGGCCGGTGCCGGCTCGCGCTCGGGGACCCCGCGGCCGCCCTGCGCCATCTCACGCGCGCCCGATCCGAGCCGTCGGTGAGAGCCGCGGCGACCCGCGCGATCGGGCAAGCCTACCTGCGGCGCGGGGACCCGGGCCAGGCGGTGGAGGCGCTGCGTGGCGAGAGCGACCCGGACGCGCGCGCGCTGCTCGGGGTCGCGCTGAGCTACCGGGGTGAGCACGCGGAGGCGCGGCTCGTGCTGGCCGAGGCGGCGCGCGGCCCGCTCGCGCCGCGCGCGCGGCTGCGGGTCGTGAGCTTCGCGGCGATCGACGCCTACCGGGAGGGCCGGCTCGCGGAGGCGGCGGAGGGCTACCGCGAGGCGTACCGGCTCGCCCGCGCGCACCGGTTCGAGGAGCAGCTCCCCCAGGCCGCGCTGAACCTCGCGACGATCGAGCACCGCCTCGGCGAGCTCGGCCCGGCGCTCCGGCGCTACGACGAGGCGCTCCGCTGGGCGCGCGCGCTCGGGCGCGTGAGCACCGAGGTCACCCTGCGCCTCAACCGCGCCCGGCTGCACGGCGAGCTCGGCGGCTTCGAGCGCGCCCGCGAGGGCCTGTCGATCGCGCGCGAGCTCGCCGAGGCCAAGGGCCTCGCGTTCCTCGCGGCGGAGTCCTACGCGCTCGAGGCGGAGCTGGCGTGGATGGAGGGCGCCCCGGGCGGCGAGGCCGCGGCCGAGCGCGCGATCGACGCCTTCGAGGGGCTCGAGGCGAGCCGCGAGCGCGACGACACCCGCGTCGTCCTGGCCCACCTCGCGATCGACGGCGGCGACCTGGCCAGCGCGGCGGCCGCCCTCGACGCCGTCGACTCGGGCCACGGCGCGGACCTGCGGGCCCGGGCGCTCGAGGCGCGCGCGCTCCTCGCGGTGGCCGAGGGTCGCGGCGCCGACGCGCTCCGCGCGCTCGACGAGGCCCGGCGCCTCGCCGACGGCTGCGGCGAGCCCGAGCTCGGCGCTCGGCTCGCGGCTCGCGCGGCCCAGGCGTCGCTCTCGCTCGGCGCGCCCCACGCGGCCGAGGCCGCGCGACGCGACGCGCTGGCCCGCTGGGACCGGGCCGCGGCCACCCTCCCCGAGGCCATGCGCGATCGCTACTGGGGCCACCCCTTCCGGCGGGGGCTCCGCGACGCCGCGCCCGAGCCGCCGCGGGGCCAGGTCGGCGCGTCGGTGCGGCGCCTCCTCGGCGTCGCGGCCCGGGTCGCGGGCGCGCTCGACCCGGACGAGGTGCTCGAGCTCGCGATGGACTCCGCGGTCGAGCTGACGGGAGCCGAGCGCGGGTTCGTGCTGCTCTCCGATCCCCGGACCGGCGAGCTCGAGGTGGCGGTCGCCCGCAACTTCGATCGCGAGGACCTCACCCGCGCGGGCGACAAGTTCAGCCGGACGATCGCGGAGCGCGCGATCGCCTCCGGCGGGCCCGTGCTGACGGCCGAGGCCCACGAGGACGCGCGCTTCACGGGCGGCCGCTCGATCCACGCGATGCAGCTGCGCTCCGTCCTCGCGGCGCCGATCCGCACGCGCGAGGCCACCCTCGGCGCGCTCTACGTGGACAACCGCTTCCAGCGCGGGCGCTTCGACGAGTCCCACGTCGAGCTCCTCGCGGGGTTCGCCGATCAGGTGGCGGTCGCGCTGACCAACGCGCGGCTGCACCGCGAGCTCGAGGCGCGCACCCGCGAGCTGGCCGCCGAGCGGGAGGCGATCGCCGCCCTCCTCGCGCGCAAGACGGCGGAGGTCGAGCGCCTCGCCGCCGCGCCGCGGGTGGAGCACGGGCTGGTCGGTCGGAGCCGGCCGATGCGCGAGCTCGTCGCGTCGATACGGCGACTCGCCGACGCCCCGGTCACCGTCCTGATCGAAGGCGAGAGCGGGACGGGCAAGGAGCTGGTGGCCCGCGCGATCCACGACGCGAGCCGCCGCGCCGCCGAGCCCTTCGTCAGCGTGAACTGCGGCGCGATCCCCGAGGCGCTGCTCGAGTCGGAGCTGTTCGGCCACGTCCGCGGCGCCTTCACCGGCGCGGCCCGCGACCGCCGCGGCCTCTTCCTCGAGGCGGGCGAGGGGACGCTGTTCCTCGACGAGATCGGCGAGATGCCCATGGGCATGCAGGTCAAGCTGCTTCGCGTGCTCCAGCAGCGCGAGGTCCGCCCGGTGGGCGCGACCCGGACCGAGCCCCTGCGCGCGCGGGTCCTCGCCGCGACCAACCGGACGCTGCGCGAGGAGGTGCGCGCCGGGCGCTTCCGGGAGGACCTCTACTACCGGGTTGCGGTGGTCGAGCTGAGGGTGCCGCCGCTCCGCGACCGGGCCGAGGACATCCCCGAGCTCGCGGCCGCGCTGCTCGAGCGGGTCGCGGCCGAGGGCGGCCCGCGGGCCCGGCTCACCGCGAGCGCGGCGCGGGCCCTCGCGGAGCAGCCGTGGCCGGGCAACGTGCGCGAGCTCGAGAACGTCCTGCGGGCCACCGCGGTGTTCGCCGAGGGCGGGCGGGTGACAGCGGACGCGCTCGTGCTGCCGCGCGAGCGGGCCCAGCCAGACGAGCGGCAGCGCATCGCGGCCGCCCTCGAGGAGCACGGCTGGAACGTCTCCCGGGTCGGCCGCGCCCTCGGGATCCCGCGAATGACCCTCTACCGGCGCCTCCGCCAGTACGGCCTCGAGCGGCCGGGCGGGTAGGCCTGGGTCCCAGAGGATGGTCCAGGGCGCGCTGCGCTACAGCACGACGGCTTCCGAGAGCACCATCACCTCGCCGACGCTCAGGGTCGCCGGGTTGTTGGCCCGGAAGTAGGTGGCGCCGTCGCTCAGAGGCGCGGCCCAGATCCCACCCGTCGTCGGGTCCGTGTCGCTGTCGTAGAGGGCGTTGGCTTCGGTCAGGCTGGCGAGGTCGGCGCAGTCGGCGCCGCCGGCCCCCGTCGCCCAGAAGAGCAGCCGGGCGTTGCCGGCCGCGCCCTGGCCGAGGTCCAAGCACACGGTGGAGGGCCCCGCCGTGTAGATCGGGGTCTCCGCAACGTCCCGGGTGTAGACGAATTGCGAGGTAGACCCGGACTCCCCGAAGCGGAACCACGTCCAGGAGGCACCCGTGGCGGACTGGCCGCCGGTGACGATGAGCTGGCCGGTCGAGGGAACGGGCGGGCCGGCCAGGGGCGCGCCGGCCGCGCCCAGGACGACATGGAAGTAGCTGTTGTCCCCGCTCGTCTCGACGTCCTCCACGCGGACGTGCCGCGTCGCGGCGACCGTCGGTTCACACACCGGCTGCCAGTCGCCCGACGCGGCCGGCGCGGTGACGCAGCGGCCAGCCTCCGCGATCACGGTCGCGTCGAGGACCGGGTCGTCGAAGAGGGTGACGACCGGCTCGGCCGTCTGCCCGCTGGACTGTCGGAAGTAGAGGGAGGTGGTCTTGTCCACCGCCCCGGTCAGGCCACGCCAGGTCGCCCCCACCGCGTGCGCGCTCGCGACGGTGAGCGTCGCCGGCTGGGCGCAGTCGGCCCCGCGGACGCCATCGACCCAGAGGGCGAAGTAGGGAGGCTCGTCCGCCGCGCCGTCGTGGAGGTCGAAGCAGACCGTGGACGGGCCGAGGACGAACGAGGGGTCGTCGACCACGAGTCCATGCGCGCCGAACGTGACCTGGGCCTGTGGCGGCGGAAAGGGCGAGGCGCCGGCATAGAAGAGCACCTGGAGCTGGTCGGCCTCGAGGGTGGGCTGCGGGTCCATCGGCGGAGCGTCGAACCCGAAGACGATCTGGGCCGAGCCGTGCGGCGGCGCGGTCGCGAAGCCCTCGATGCGGACGTGCTCGACGGTCCCGTCGATCGGGCAGAGCTCGACGAAGTCGCCCGCGGTCGCTGCCGCCAGCGTGGTCGTGCACTCGGTGAGGCGCGGCGCGCCGGAGTCGAGAGCCCCGGCGTCGACCTCCGAGGAACCGGCGTCGCCGGTGGGCGACCCCGCGTCAGCGGACGCTGGGCCCGCGTCGCGGGCGGCCCGGCCCGCGTCCTCGGACCCTCCCGGGTCGTCGCAGCCGGCGGCGGCGAGCAGGCAGGTCAGGACGATGCAGGCGCGC
>JAUHXR010000537.1 GCA_030426845.1 Polyangia bacterium
GCTTCACCGGGACGAGCCTCTGGATCGACCCGGCGCGGGACGCCTTCGTGATCGTGCTCTCCAACCGCGTCCACCCCGACGGCGGGGGCGACGTGCAGCCGCTCGTCCGCGCGCTCGGCCCGCTCGGGGTCGCCGCCGCGCGCCGGGCCGCTCCGCCGACCGAGAGCGCGGTGCTCTCCGGCCTCGACGTCCTCGAGCGCGACGGCTTCGCTCCCCTCGCGGGCCGGCGCGTCGCGCTCCTCACCCACCGGGCCGCGCGGACCCGCGACGGCCGGCGGGCGCTCGACGTTCTCGCCGCGGCGCCCGAGGTGACGGTGGTCCGCGCGCTCGCGCCCGAGCACGGCCTCGGCTCCGATCGCGAGGGCGTCATCCGCGGCGGCGTCGACGAGGCGACTGGGGTCGAGGTGGCCGGGCTCTTCGGCCCGACGCGCGCGCCGACCGACGCGATGCTCGAGGGCGTCGACGGCGTGGTCATCGATCTGCAAGACGTCGGCGTCCGCTTCTACACCTACGCGTCGACGGTGCGGCGCGTGCTCGAGGCGGCGGCCGCCCGGGGGCTCCCCGTGTGGATCCTCGACCGCCCCGATCCGCTCGGCGGCGGGCCACCCCGCGGGCCGGTGTCAGAGCCCGCGGTCGCCTCCTTCGTGAACCACCACCCGCTCCCTGCGGTGCACGGCCTGACGCTCGGTGAGCTGGCGACCCTGCTCAACGAGGAGCGCGGGATCGGGGCGCAGCTCGAGGTGATCGAGGTCGAGGGGTGGGGGCGACGGCCTTGGGACGCGCTCGGGCTCCGCTGGGTCCCGCCGTCGCCGAACCTGCGCTCGCTCGAGGCCGTCCAGCTCTACCCGGCGCTCGCGCTCGTCGAGGGGACGAACGTCTCGGTGGGCCGCGGGACCGACCGGCCGTTCGGCGTGCTCGGCGCGATGTTCGTCGACGGCGAGGCCCTGGAGCGCGCGCTCGCGGACGTGCCCGGCGTCGCGGTGGAGCCGACCGTGTTCACCCCGCGGAGCGCTCGCCACCGGGGCCGGCGGTGTCGCGGCGTGTCGCTGCGGGTGGTGGACCCCGCGCGCTACCGCCCCGTCCAGACGGGCCTCGCGATCGCGTCCGCGCTGCGCCGGCTGTACCCCGACGCGTGGGAGCCCGCGCGCGCCGCCCCGATGATCGGCGACCGCGCGATCCACCGGGCGCTCCTCGCGGGCGAGGACCCGGCGAGCTTGGAGCCGCGCTGGGCCGAAGGGCTTGCCGCGTTCGAGGCGCTTCGCGCGCGCTACTTACGTTACCCGCCTACATCCCGCTGAAGCCGATCGGCAAGATCAGCTGGTCGCTCGGGAGGACGCCCGGCTCGCCCGACTCGGAGCCGAGCACCACCGCGAGCACCACCGCCACGGCCGCGAGGAGCGCGACCGCGCCGGCCACGCCGAAGCCGATGGCGAGGGCGTCGTCGCCTCCTGCGTCTTCGCCGGAGGGTGGCGGCTCGCCCTCGCCGGCCACGCGCTCCGACAGCTCCGCCAGCAAGGTGTCGCCGCGCCCGAGGAGCTGGGCCGCGCACTCGACGGGGCGCCACGTGGGCACGAGCCCGAACACGTCGCGCGTCTCGCTCGCGAACACCTCCTCGCCCGCGCGGCACAGCACCGAGGCGCGCACGACCGCGCGCACCGGATCGGTGAGCCGCACCTGGGCGGTGAAGCGCTCGCCCTCGCGGCGGACGCTGAGGCGCGCGCTCACCCGCTCGCCGCCGAGCTCGGCCACGATCTCCGCGTAGCGCGCGCGCAGGCTCGGCGGGGCCTCGTCCGGGAGGGCGTAGTCGGGCGCGATCGCGCCGATCTGGCGGAGCGCGTCGTCGCGCGTGGCGTTGCGGCGCTGGGCGCTCGCGACGAGGGCGCGGAGCACCAGGGCGTCGAGGTACTCCTCGCGATCGAGGTGGCCGAGGTCGAAGGCCTCGTCGAGGGCCGCGCTCGCCGCGTCGAGGTCCGCCTCCTCGTAGGCGGCGCGCGCCGCGTCGATCCGAGGGTGGGCCCAGGCGGTGGCCGGCGCGAAGCTGGCGGCGAGCGCGAGACCCATCCAGAGGGCTCTCACGGCGCGAAGCTCCACGGATCGAGGCTCAGACAGCGACCTTGTCCCTCCTCGCCCACGCGCAGGTCGGCCAGCGCGCGGCTGCGGACGAGGTCGAGGTGAGGAGTCGGCTCCGAGCCGCACGCGACGAGCAGGCGCTGCTCGACGGGGTCGACCACCAGCA
>JAUHXR010000300.1 GCA_030426845.1 Polyangia bacterium
CCGTTGACGTGGATGTAGAGGGGGCCGCGCGCGCCGGCGCCGAGCGAGAGGACGTCGCCCACGCGAAACAGCGCGAGGCCGTCGAGCCGGAGCCAGTGGCCGCCCGAGTTGGCCGCGATCAGCCCCGAGCCCTCGTCGAATCGCCCGACGTGCTGGTACTCGAGCGCGGCGCGCAGGACGAGCCACGGGAGCGGCAGGACCAGGCCCTCGACGCCCGCGGTGACGCGGGCTCCGGGGACGCGGCCGTCCGCGTCGGGGCTCAACGGCCCGCGCACCCCGACGCTGGCGGCGAGCGCGACCATGGGGTGGAGGAACTGGGTGTAGCGCAGCTCGCCCGCGGCCCCGAAGGTCGCCATGCCGATGCGAAGCGCCATCGGCATGTCCATCGCCGCGCCCGGCTCGGCTCGCGTCCCCGTGGGCAGGCCCAGCGCGACGCGCACGGTGACGCTGGGCGAGTACCCGCCGACGCCCCACAGCGCACCGAGCTCGTAGCGCGCGCCGAGCTCGAGGTCCCCGAACCCGGCCACGCCCTCGCGCGGCGCCCCTCCGCCCGCGACCGAGGTGAGTCCCATCGGCAGCGCCAGATCCGCGGCCCACCCCTCGCCGAAGTGGTGGCGCGCTGCCATCGTGACGAGGGCCGACTCGAGGGCCCGGGTGTTCGGCTGCGCGGCGTCGCCGACGAGCAGGCGCGGGAGCCGCAGGTACGCACCCGTGACGGAGAGCTGCGTCAACCCCTCCGGCAGCGCGGCGCGGGATCCCATCTGGACGTCGAGCGCTGACCCCCCGACCGGGAGGTTAGGGTTCGCTCAGGCGCCTCATTGCGCGTAGGCGGGCGACCAGACGAGGAGCGAGGCGACCACCCCAGCGCACATCAGCCACGTTCGCTTCACGGCCGGACGATAGCAGGTCGCTCGGGGGCTGCCTCAGGCGAAGCGCTCGACGCGCTCGAGGAAGCGCTCGTCGCCGATCTCCGCGCACAGCGTCTCGAGGGCCGCGCGGTCCGCGCCGCGATACGCCATCGCGTCGAGGTCCTCGTCGAGCGGGGCGTCGGTCCGCAGCGTCGCGAGGGTCTTGTAGAGCGACGCCTCTGCGCGCCGCGTCGCGAGGTTCTCCGCGAGGCTCGCCGCCCCGCGCACCTTGATGTCCCACGCCGCGGGGTCGTCTGGGATGTCCTCGAGCCGGCCGTAGCGCTCGAGCACCGCGGCGGCGCTCTTGGCCCCCCAGCGCGGGATGCCCGGGATGCCGTCGGCGGAGTCGCCGACCAGCGCGAGCAGATCCGGGATCGACGCCGGCGCGACGCCATGCTTCGCTCGGATCGCGGCCTCGTCGAGGATCGCGCGCCGCCGTCGGTCCCAGAGCACCACCCGGTCGCCGCGCACGCACTGGCCGAGGTCCTTGTCGGGCGTGCCGATGACGACCTGCGCGACGCGCGCGTCGTCGGCAAAGCGGGCGGACGCGGTCGCGAGCCCGTCGTCCGCCTCGAAGTCGACCATCGGCCAGACCACGAAGCCCATCGCGGCCGCCGCGCGCTCGACGAGCGGCGCCTGCCCCCACAGATCCGGGTCGATCCCCTCGCCGGTCTTGTAGCCGGCGAAGAGCGCGTTGCGGAAGCTCTCGATCACGTGATCGAAGGCCACCCCGACGTGCGTCACCTCGGGGTCCTGGAGCAGGAAAACGAAGCTGCGGAGCAGCGCCCGGGTCGCGCCGACCTCGCGGCCGTCCGGCGCCTTCGCGCTCGGCGCCCCGAAGAACATGCGGAACAGCTCGTAGGTCCCGTCGAGGAGGTGGACCTTCACGGCCGGTTCGATCCGCGCCGCCCCACGACCGCGGTCTTCTCGTCGTGGATGGGATCGTAGGCCTCGCTCTCGGCCTTGCCCGTCTCCGCGTCGTCGCCAGGCTGGAGGGTCGCCTCGTCCGAGAGAACCTCGTCGCGCGCGTCCGCCGCCACCGCGGCCGACGGGAGATCGGCGAGGCCCGGCTCGGCTCCCTCCACCCGCGCTCCGTCGGCCAGCGCCTGCTCGGCCATCTCGGGCGTGATGATCTCCGTCCGCGCGTGGTGCACCGCCTCGTCGCCCTCGAGCACCGCGTCCTCGATCGCCTGGGCCGCGCTGGTCGGGTTGGGGCTGAACCGGCTGAACGTCGCGTCCGGCCCGAGCGCGTCGGCGATGAGGTTCTTGCCGAAGTCGGCCGCCGACTGGTCGACCGTGTCGAGCACGAAGTCCTCCATCGCCCGCAGGTCGCGCTCGATCTCCTCGCGCCAGACCCGCTTCATGAAGCGCGAGAGCTTCGTGCGGCGGTACTTCGGGTTGTGCGCGCGGAGGAACCGCAGCAGCGCGTCGCGGAACTCGAGCGCCGTCTGGTAGCGCGCGGAGCGTGAGCGGCTCATCGCCTTGTCGATGACCTTGGCGAGCTGCTCGGGGACGTCCGGGTTCACCTCGCGCACGGGGGTCGGCGCCGCGTCGCGCACCGCGAAGATGAGGTCGATCTCGTTGCTCGCGTGGAACGGCGCGGCGCCGGTCGCCAGCTCGTAGAGCACGCTGCCGGCGCTGAACAGATCGGATCGCCAGTCGAGCTTGCGGCCGAACGCCTGCTCGGGGCTCATGTACTTGACCTTGCCCTTGATGATCCCGGTCTTGGTCTGGATGCGGTTGTGGCTCGCCTTGGCGATGCCGAAGTCGCAGAGCTTGACCGTGCCGTCGTAGGCGATGAGGAGGTTCGACGGGCTGAAGTCGCGGTGGACGATCTTGAGCGGCGCGTCGTGGTCGTCGCGCGCGACGTGGGCGTGGTGGAGCCCGTCGAGCGCGCGCGCGAGGACGTAGGCGATGTCGTCGAGCGGCAGCTTCACCTTGCGAGCCCGCGCCTTCTCGACCGTCGAGCGCAGATCCTTGCCGTCGACGTACTCCATCGCGATGAGGAGGTTCTCGTCGACCTCGACCAGCTCGTAGACCTCGGCGATGTTCGGGTGCTTGAGGTGGCTGACGAGCTTGAACTCGTCGGTCAGCATCGTGATGAACTGCTGATCCTCGAGGTAGTGCGGGAGCAGCCGCTTGATCGCGACGTCGCGCTTGAAGCCGTCCTCCTCGAACGTGAAGGCGCGAAAGAGCTCGGCCATGCCGCCGAACGCGATGCGCTCCGTGAGATGGTAGCGGCCGAGCCGTTTGGTGCGGCGGCGCATTTTCCAGGGGACAGAGTGCCTCAGGCCGCTCATCGGCCGCAACCTGGAAAGCCCGCGGAACGAGGCTAAACCACCCACGCGATGGCGATCTCCGACGACGATCTGGCGGCGCTCCGAGCGGCCGCGCGCGTGTCCACCGAGGCGGGCGATCTCGAGGCCTACGGCGGCGACTGGACGCGCGTCTACGCGCCGGCCCCGGGGGCGGTCGCGTTCCCGCGATCCACCGAGGAGGTCGCCGCCCTGGTCACGATCTGCCACGACCGTGAGATCGCGGTGGTGCCCTCGGGCGGCCGCACGGGGCTCGCCGGCGGGGCGGTCGCGGCCCGGGGCGAGCTGGTCCTCACCCTCGACCACATGCGGCGCATCGATCCGGTGGACGTGGTCGGCCGCACCGTCCGGGTCGACGCTGGCGCGGTGACCGAGGCGGTCCACGAGGCGACCGCGCCCCACGGGCTGACCTGGCCGGTCGACTTCGCCTCCAAGGGGAGCAGCCACGTCGGAGGCAACATCGCGACCAACGCGGGCGGGGTGAAGGTCATCCGCTACGGGCTCACGCGCCAGTGGGTGCTCGGGCTGCGCGTGGTGACGGGGACCGGCGCGATCCTCGACCTCGGCGGCGCGCTCGAGAAGAACAACACCGGCGTCGACCTGCGGCAGCTGTTCATCGGCAGCGAGGGGACGCTCGGGATCGTCTGCGAGGCGACGCTCAAGCTCGCCCGGCCGGCCGGCCACCTCGACGTGCTCTTCTTCGGGCTGCGCGATCTCGCGTCGGTCCTCGCGCTCTTCCACGCGGCGCGCCGCGGCCCGTTCGAGATAAGCGCCTTCGAGATGCTGACCGACCGCTGCGCGGCCCGGCTCGAGCGGCACCGCGGCGTGCGCCCACCGCTCGAGGCGGGCTGCCCGATGTACGCGCTCCTCGAGGTGGAGGCGCCCGACCGCGAGGGCCTGGAGGCGTGGCTCGGCGAGCTGCTCGAGGACGACCTGGTGATCGACGGCACGCTCGCGGCCAACCACGAGCAGGCGGCGCGGCTCTGGGAGCTGCGCGAGGGGATCAGCGAGAGCCTCGCGGCGACCGGGCTGCCCCACAAGAACGACATCGCGCTGCCCATCGCGGGGCTCACCGCGTTCTGCGCGGACCTCGAGGCGCTCTTCGCGCGCCGCTACCCCGATCTCGAGATCTGCCTGTTCGGTCACATCGGCGACGGGAACCTGCACGTGAACGTGATGAAGCCCGACGCGATGGACAAAGCCGCGTTCCTCGCGCGCGTGCACGAGGCCGACGAGGCGATGTTCGCGCTGGTGCGATCGCACCGCGGCAGCGTGTCGGCCGAGCACGGCATCGGGCTGCTCAAGCGCGACTGGCTCGGCTACACGCGCTCGGACGGCGAGATCGCGCTGATGCGCCAGCTCAAGGCCGTGTTCGACCCCAAGGGGATCCTGAACCCGGGCAAGGTCTTCTAGAGCAGGTCTTCGAGAGCGAGGTCTTCGGCGCCTGACGCGCGGAGCGCTCACGGGCAGGCGCGGCCGCAGACGAGGATCGCGCCGGGGCAGCTCGTGGCTCCACCCGGGCAGCCGGTGAGGTCGCAGCTCGTGGCTCCGGCGCACTCGACGAGGCAGGCGCTCGTCGCGTCGCACGCGAGCTCGCAGCTCGCGGTCGAGCCGCAGCGCAGGGTGGCGTCGGCGGAGGCGCTCGCGCGCAGCCGGACCCGCGTCGCGCCGGTGGCGTCCACGTCGCAGGTTGAGGCCTCGCAGCGCAGGTCCGCGTTGGTGCTCGCGCGCGCGTCGATCCCGCAGCTCGGCGCGCTCACGCAGGACACCTCGCAGTTGCTCCGGCACTGGACGTCGCACGCGCAGCTGTCGCAGAGACACGACGCGCCCGCGCTCCCGCACGTCCCCGGGAGGCCGACGCACCGCCGCGGGCCCCCGTCCATGGTGCCCGCGTCCACGGTGCCCGCCTCAACGCCCGCGTCCCGGCGACCGGCGTCCCGGCCGCCCGCGTCCATCGGCGCCCCCGCGTCCTCGCCCGCGTCGCGCGCTCCCGCGTCCATGGCGGGTCCCGCGTCGCGGCCCGGCCCCGCGTCGAGGCCTCCGAGAGGGCCGGCGTCGCGGCGGCGGAGGGGCTCCTCGTAAGGCAGCAGGTCGTCCGGGCCGACGTCCACCGCGCGGCAGCCGCCGCGGGCGCAGGTCTGGCCGGCGCCGCAGGTGACCGACGCGCACTCGGCGAGGAGATCGAGCCGGAGGACACGAGTCTGCCCGTCGACGAAGTCGAAGCGCGCCTCCTGCGCCACCACCGTACGCCCCGCGCGCAGGCCCTCGGCCCGGACGGTCACCGGACCGAGCGCGCCGCCGCTCCGCACGACGCCCACCGTGCGGGGCAAGTCGGCGGGGCCGGTCACCGCGCCGAACGCGCGGGACGGCTGGGTCACGGGCTCGGAGACGGTGACCGCGATCGCGTCGAGCTGGGACGGCACCGGCAGGTCGGTGTCGACCACGACCACCACCTCGGTCACGCCCGCGGTGCAGCCCGCGGCGAGCGAGAGGGCGAGCAGCGCACCGAACAGCCGCCTCGACACGCCCGCGATCCTACCTCAGCCGCGGAGCGCCCGCCGGGTGTAGATTGCGCGCGTGACCTACGGCGTCGTGATCGGCGAGCGCGGCGACCCGGCGCGCTGGCGCAGGGAGCGCCGCTGGATCCGGCGCGGGCCCGGCACCCTGGGGCGCGCGCTCCAGACGACGAAGCACCTCGCACTCCGCGACCGCGCCGCGGTCCTGCGCTTCCTCGGCGCGCCGCTGCCGGTCGGCCGGCGCGCGCGGCTGGTGATGCTCCGGCGCTTCCTGCGGATCACCAACGCGGTGCGCGGCTACCACACCCTCACCGAGCTGCTCGAGGTCGCCGAACGGGTGCTCCGCCGCGCGGGGACTCCCGGCCCGCGCGTGATCGAGTGCGGGGCGGGCGCCGGCGCGAGCACCGCCAAGCTCAGCCTCGCGGTCCGCGCGGTCGGCGGGACCCTCGACGTCTACGACACGTTTCGCGGCATCCCCGCCAACGAGGAGCGCCACGAGCTGCTCGACGGCACGCCGGTGCGCTTCCTCGAGGGCGCGTTCCGCGGTCGGCTCGGCGCGGTCCGGCGGCGGGTCGAGGCGCTGGGCGCGCCCGAGGTCTGCCGCTTCCACAAGGGCCTGTTCGAGGACACGCTCGTCGGGCTCGAGGGGCCGGTCGACGTCGCGCTCCTCGACGTCGACCTCGTCTCGTCGACCGCGACCTGCCTGCGGGCGATCGCGCCGCGCCTCCGCCCGGGCGGCTGCGTGCTCAGCCAGGACGGCCACCTCCGCGCCACCCACGACCTGCTCGCGGATCGCGCGTTCTGGGGCGAGGTCGGCGTCGCGCCGCCGGCCGTCGAGCCGCTCGGCGACGGCAAGCTCCTCGCGCTCACGTGGCCGTAGCGCGAGCGCGAGTGGAGCCTCAGCGGGTCGAGAGTGTGGCGTTCGGGTCGCAGATCTGCCCGGGGGTGTCCGCGGCGCAGACGAACTCGCACATCCCGCCCGTGCAGTCCTGCGCGCAGGGGGCCTGGCACTCCGTCGCGCACGTGCCGCCTCGGCAGCGCACGTAGGTCGCGAACGTAGCCGTCGGATCCTCGACCGCGCAGCGGCCGCGGTCGCAGTTCACCGAGACGAGCAGGGCGTCCCTCGCGCGGACACGGCAGTCGCCGTCGCGGCAGTCGACGTGGCACTCGGCGCCCTCGGCGCAGTCGACCTCGCACCGGCCCCCCGCGCAGCCCACGTGGCACGTGGCTCCGGTCTCGCAGGACACCGCGCACGCGCCGCCCGCGCAGTCGAGCTCGCACTCGGCGCCCACGTCGCACACCAGCCCGCAGCCCCCGCCGGGGCAGCTCCCGCGGCAGACCGTGTCTCCCTCGCAGAAGGCGTCGCAGCCGCCCGAGGCGCACGAGTAGACGCAGTCTTCGTGCGCGCACGCGCACTCGGGGCCGCACTCGCCGACCCAGGGAGCGCGCGGCTCGCGCGGAGGGCGCGTCCACGGCGTCGGGGGCACGTCGAGGTAGGCCGCGTCCTCACCGAATGGTCCGGCGTCCGGTAGCGCAGCGTCGCGGCCAGTGGGAGCCCCGCCGTCGCGAACGGCGAACGGGCCCGCGTCGGGTCGGGGCACGCCGCCGCCGTCCAGTCGGCCGCCGGCGGACCCGCCGGCCGCGTGCGAGCGGGCGCAGCCGAGCGCCACGAGCGAGATCGCTAGTGCTAGACGTGTTGTCATTCGAGTCCCCGCACGCCGAGGCTGAACGCGGCGTAGCAGCCTATGTGGGCGCGGACCGGGAGCCCGAGCTCGCGCTCCAGCCGGTCGCGCTCGAGACGGGTACGGAGGTTGTCCTCGAACAGGCCTCGGTAGCCGTCCCCCTGGCGGACCGGAGCGCCGGCCGGCACCCCGCTGAGCCGTTGGGGATCGTGGGCCAGAACGCGCACCTCGCGGACGAGCGTCCCGGGCGCGATCCGAAGCTCCCACCGGGTCTCCTCGTAGGCTGCGAGGACGAGCGTGACCTCGCGCCCTGGGCGGTCGACGTCGACCTGCACGGTCGCTCCTGAGCCCGCGCCCGGCTCGTAGACGGCGAAGACCAGCGCCTCCTCCGTCGCGCTCGACGGCGCTCCGACCCAGTCGATCCCGGAGGCCTCGCGGCAGCTGCGATCGACCTCGATCGAGAGGGGCGGCGGCGGGCCGCTGTCGGGCCGTCCCGCGTCCGGATCGCGCACGTCTCCCCCGGCGTCGGGCGGGGCGGGTGGTGACCCCGCGTCGTGGAGAGACCCCGCGTCGCGGAGGGACCCCGCGTCGCGGAGGGGCGGAGGAAGAGGCGAGGGCGAGCCCGCGTCGCCCGCCACCGCGTCGTCGGACGCGCCGTGGCTGCCGAAGCAGCCCGCCAAGGCCAGCGTGGCTGCGATCGCGGAGGTCGAGCCCGCAGAGCGGGCGACGGCGAGCCATCTCATGCCCGCCGCCAGTGCAGTCGACGTGCCACGGCGCGGGGATGCGGATCGCCGGAGGGGTCGCGCCGGAGTCGGAGCCTCGAGTGTCCCTGACCCCAGGGCTTCCGACCCCACGGAGCGGGCGCGCTCAGTAGAGCAGGCGCGCGCGGACGGTGGTTGCGAGGCCGGCGATGTCGTTGATGAGCCCGTCGCCCTTGCCGGCCGCGACGTCCATCAGGAGGTAGCCGAGCGACTCGTCGGTCGCGAGGACCTGGCCGATGACGTTGGCGCCGTGGGTCGCCGCGATGCGGTGCACGTCGCCGAGCACGCCCGGGACGTTGCGGTGGACGTGCTGGATGCGCTGGACGCCCGGCCGGACGGGGAGGTCCGCCTCGGGGAAGTTCACCGCGCCCGACGTGGTGCCGGCCTCCAGGTAGCGGATGAGCTTGTGGCTCACCTCTTGGCCGATCGCGACCTGGGCCTCGATGGTGCTGCCGCCGATGTGGGGGCTGAGGATCACGTTGTCGAGGCCCTTGAGCGCGCTCTCGAAGGGCTCGTCGTTCGTCTTCGGCTCGGCCGGGTAGACGTCGACCGCGGCGCCCGCGAGGTGGCCGCTGCGCAGGGCGTCGGCGAGGGCCTCGATGACCACGACGTTTCCGCGCGCGAGGTTGAGGAGGTACGCGCCCTGCTTCATCTTGGCGATCTCGGCCTCGCCGATCATCCACGCGGTCTGCGGGGTCGCGGGCACGTGGAGCGTCACGAAGTCCGCCCGCGCGAGGAGGTCGTCGAGGTCGGCCGACGGGGCGTTGTTGCCCATCGGGAGCTGGCTCGCGATGTCGTGGAAGATCACGTGGAGGCCCATCGCCTCCGCGAGGACGCCGACCTGCCGGCCGATGTGGCCGTAGCCGATGATCCCGAGCGTCTTGCCGCGCACCTCGTGCGAGCCGGTGGCCGACTTGCGCCACACGCCGTCGTGCATCTGCCGGACGCGGTCGCCCATGCGGCGCGAGAGGAAGACGATCTCGGCGATCACCAGCTCGGCCACGCTGCGCGTGTTGCTGAACGGCGCGTTGAACACCGGGATGCCGATGCGGTTCGCCTCGTCGAGCGCGATCTGATTGGTGCCGATGCAGAAGGCGCCGACCGCGCGGAGCGACGTCGCAGCCTCGAGGACCTTCGGGGTGATCTGCGTCTTGGAGCGGAGCCCGACCGCCACGCAGTCGGCGATCTCGCGCACGAGGTCCTCCTCGCCGAGCGCCTTCGAGAGGAGATCGACCTCGAAGCCCGCGTTCTCGAGGTTCTCCATGGCCCCGGGGTGGATGTTCTCGAGGAGGAGGATTCGTCCCTTGTCGCTCACGGTCCCGTCCCTTCGGCGGCCTTCTGCGGCCTTCGGCGGGGAGGTAGTCCCCGTGGGGGGGCGGGTCAATGCCGGGCCCCGCGGGGAGGCCTGGCCCTGGCCGAGGATCAGTGGAGCAGCAGCTCGATGCGCGGGCGGACGCGCGGGCGCGGGTGGTTGGGCGACGCGTAGGCGAGGGCGGCGTCGCCCGCGCGCAGGAGCAGGTAGAGCCGCTCGCCGCCAGCCGCCCGCGCGGCGTCCGTCACGTCGACCCGGAGCGTCCGGGCGGGGCCGGGGGCGAGCGCGCGTCGCGCGGCGGCGAGCCGATCGGGCTGGGCCCCGCGCCGCAGGGGGAGGGGGCCGCCGGCGAACCGGCGCGTGCGCTCCACCACGAGCAGCTGCGGCGCGTCGAGCCGGGCGGCCGCGTCGTGGGGGTGCAGGACGAGGCGCGCCCGGAGCACCCGGCTCGCCTCGGGGAGAGGTCCGAACGCGAGGAGCGACTCCCGGCCCTCGCCGACCCGGAGGCGGTCGGTGAGCGGCCCCGGCCCGGTGACGCCCCAGTCGATCGGCGTGAGCCAGCGGGACGCGGCGAAGCGGGCCCCGGGCGGCGGGCGGAGCGCGCCGCAGCGTCCGTCGAGGCCGCAGATCCGGCCGGCCGCGCAGTCGGCGGAGCTCGCGCAGAGAGGAGCCCCGCCGCAGCCGACGGCCAGCGCGAACAGGATCGCGGCTGGCGCGTTGGCGCTGGTGAAGACGCCCATCGGTGGACCATACTCCAGGCCCGGAGGAGATGATGAAGACGAAGTGGTGGATCCTGGCCGTGGTGACCTCGCTCCTGCTCGCGGGCGCGTGCGGGGAGGACGACCCCGATCCTGGCGCCTCGACCGGAGGAGGCGAGCCGACCGAGGCCCCGCCGGAGGCGCCGCCGGCCGAGCCGGAGGGCCCGCCCGGGCCGCTCGCCGAGGACCCGACCTACGAGCTGCGCGCCACCGCGGGCGGCCCGTACACCGCGGGGGAGGCCGGCACGTTCCAGATCCAGCTCACCCCGCGTGGGGACTACCACGTCAACCAGGACTTCCCGATCGAGATCGCGCTCAGCGGCCCCGACGGGATGACGCTCCCCACCGCGAGCCTGGGGAACTCCGACGCGGCCGAGCTCACCGAGGAGCGCGCGCGCTTCGACGTCGGCTTCACCCCGGCCGCCGCCGGCGAGCAGACGGTCACCGCGGAGGTCGACTTCGCGGTCTGCACCCCGCAAGCGTGCTTCCCCGAGCACCGCACCCTCGCGCTCGCCCTCGCGGTGAACTGAGCCCGCGGTGACCGACCCTCGCGCCGAGCTCCAGCAGATCCGAGCGGTCGTCCGCGACCGGTTCGAGTCGCAGAAGCGCGTCCTGTCGTTCGACGAGTACCTCGGGCTCGTCGGCGACAGCCCGTGGCGCTACACGCGCGACGCGGCCCGCTACCTGCGCGACTGCCTGGACTTCTTCGGGCGCGATGAGGTGCCGCAGGCCGGCGGCCACGTGACGCGCTGGCGGCTCTTCGACCTCGAGTTCGATCGCGTCGAGCACGAGGGCGAGGCCGAGCGCCACGACTTCCTCGT
>JAUHXR010000301.1 GCA_030426845.1 Polyangia bacterium
CACCGCGACGCCTTCCGCTACCGCCTCCACCGCGAGGCGTTCGACGAGCGCTGGGCCAAGGAGCGCGCCGCCCTCCAGGGCGAGAGCGACGATCCACGAGACCCTGGGCACCCGTGATAGACGGAGCGGGTGGGTGCCGACGCCGGGGGTCGAGCCGCGCGCCGCGCGGCGATGGCGGGAGGCGCGCTCACGCTGGCCGTGGCGGTCGCCTGCGCGGCGGGGATCGCCGCGGGGATCGAGGCGCTCGCGGGGCCCGACTACTTTCGCTGGCCCTACGTGCCCCTCGCGGCGTGGCCGCTCTGGCCGCTGCTGCTCGTCGCGATGGCGCCGATCGCGGCCGCGGTGGCGCGCGATCGCGGCGACGCGCTCGGTCAGCTCGGGCTCGCGCTCGGCGCGCTCGCGATCGGCACGGTCGCGCTCGCAGCACGCGCCGAGGGGCCGGCGTGGACGCGCGCGATCTGGATCCTCGAGGACCCGCAGATCCACGGCTACCTGGGGACCGCGCGGGCGCTCTGCGACGACCCGGGCTGGCTCCGCGACTTCGCGGCCCACAGCGCCGCACAGAGCGTCCACGTCCGCGTGCATCCCCCCGGCCTCGTCGCTAGCTACTGCGGCCTGCGCGCGCTCGCCGGCGACGGGCCCGCGGTCGCGCCGACCGCCTACGTCAGCCTCGCCTCCCTCGCCGCGCTGGCTCCTCCGCTCGCGTACCGGCTCGGGCGCGCGCTCGGCCTGTCCGATCGCGCCTCGCTGCTCGGCGCCGCGTGCCTCGCGCTCTCGCCCGCCGCCGCGGTGTTCTGCCCCTCGTTCGACGCGGTCTGGCCGACGTGGGCCTGCGCGCTCTACCTCGCCGCGCACCACGGGATGCGCGGTCGCCTCGGCGCGGCTACGGGCGCCGGCGCGCTGCTGTGGGTCGGCAGCGTCAGCTCCTACGTCCTCGCCGGGGTGGGCGTGCCGCTCGCGGTGCTCGTCGCGTGGGCGGCGCGCGAGCGTGGGTGGCGAGCGGTCGGCACGGGCGCCCTCGTCGCGCTCGGCGCGCTCCTCGGCCTGAGCGGCGTCGCGTGGCTCGCGGGCTACGACCCCGTCGCGGTGCTCGCCCAGGCGCTCGAGAACCAGGGCGAGAACACCGCGCGCTACTTCCCCACGCGCCACTGGCCCACGACGATCGGCTGGGACCTCTGGGACTTCGGCCGCGGGCTCACGTGGCCGCTCCTCGTGCCGGCGCTCTGGGCCGCCTACCGCGCGACGCGAGACGGATCGGCGCGCTGGCTCGTCGCGTTCGGCTTCGCGCTGCCGCTGCTCGCCGCGCTCAGCGGGATCTGGACCACCGAGACGGTGCGGACCTGGATGTTCATGCTGCCCGGCGCGCTGCTCGTGGTCGGCGCGGAGCTCGCGCGGTGGCCTCGCCCGGCGCAGCTCGTCGCGCTCGCGTCCACCGCGCTGGTGAGCGGCGCGGTGCTCCAGCACGAGCTCTTCGTCTGGTCGTAGCGCACCTACTCGAGCGTGATCACGCCGCCGGCCAGCCTCGTCGCGGTGATGTCGCGGTCGAGCGAGACGTGGAGCACCTGGGTGACCTCGCCGCGGCAGGCGTCGCCGTGAGCGTCGTGGTGGACCGTGAGCCGGTAGATCTGCGGCTCGCTCGGGTGCGGGTCCTCGAGGCACGCTACGTAGGTGTGCCGCTCGCAGCCGCCGCCGTGCCGCACCTCGACGTAGAGCTCGCGCTCGACCTGCTGGTGGTCGGTGAGCTCGATCGGGTCGCCGGCCTCGCAGGCGCCGACCAGGGGCGTCGGGGTGGTGCCCTCCGTCTCGCTGAGCGGGAGCCGGGCGCCGCCGCAGCCGAGGAGCGCGATCGCCCCGAGGGTGAGCGCGAGCCGTCGCATGCCTGGGTTGTACTTCAGCCGTCGCCCGAGGTGGTGTGATATCCGTACCTCGTGAGCCGCCCGATCACCAAGCTGATGTGCGCCAACCGTGGCGAGATCGCGATCCGCGTGTTCCGCGCGGCGACCGAGCTCGGCCTGCGCACGGTCGCGATCTACTCCCACGAAGACCGCGTCCACCTCCATCGCTACAAGGCCGACGAGGCGTACCACCTCGGGCGCGACCTCAGCCCGGTGGGCAGCTACCTCGCGATCGAGCGCATCCTCGACATCGCGGTCGACAACGGCGTCGACGGGATCCACCCGGGCTACGGGTTCCTCTCGGAGAACGCCGTCTTCGCCGCCGCCTGCGCCGAGGCGGGCATCGCCTTCGTCGGCCCGCCGCCCGAGGTCCTGCGCGCGCTCGGCGACAAGACCGCGGCCCGCGCGATCGCCGACAAGGCCGGCGTCCCCACCGTCCCCGGCACCGACGGCCCGGTCGCCGACCTCGAGGCCGCGCGCGCCTTCGCCGAGGACGCCGGCTACCCGCTGATGATCAAGGCGGCGATGGGCGGCGGCGGGCGCGGGATGCGCGTCGTGCGCCACGCCGGCCAGCTCGAGGAGGCGTTCGCGCGCGCGACCAGCGAGGCGGCGGCCGCGTTCGGGGACGGCACGGTGTTCATCGAGCGCTTCGTCGAGCACCCGCGGCACATCGAGGTCCAGATCCTCGCCGACCACGCCGGCCAGGTGATCCACCTGTTCGAGCGCGACTGCTCCGTCCAGCGCCGCCACCAGAAGGTCGTCGAGATGGCGCCCGCGCAGCGCCTCGACCCGAAGATGCGCGAGGCGCTCTGCCGCGACGCGGTGAAGATCGCCGAGACGGTCGGCTACCGGAACGCGGGCACGGTCGAGTTCCTCGTCGACGCGCGCGGCCACTACTTCATCGAGGCGAACCCGCGCATCCAGGTCGAGCACACCGTCACCGAGCAGATCACTGGCGTCGACCTCGTCCAGTCGCAGATCCTCATCGCGGGCGGCGCGACCTTCGACGTGCTCGGCCTCGCGCAGGCCACGATCGAGCCTCGCGGCGTCGCGATCCAGTGCCGCATGACGACCGAGGATCCGTCGCGCCAGTTCCAGCCGGACACCGGCCGCATCGAGGTCTTCCGCTCCGGCGCCGGCATGGGCATCCGCCTCGACGGCGGCACCGGCTACGCGGGCGCCCGGGTGAGCCCCGACTACGACTCGCTCCTCGTCAAGGTCACCGCCCACGCGCTCACCTTCGACGGCGCGCTCAAGAAGCTCCGCCGCGCGCTCGCCGAGTTCCGCGTGCGCGGCGTGAGCACCAACATCCCGTTCCTGCAGAACGTGCTCACCCACCCGCGCTTCCTCGCGGGCGACGTCGACACGACCTTCGTCGACGACACCGCGGAGCTCTTCGACTTCCCGCGGCGCAAGAACCGGGCGCAGCGTTTCTTGCGGTACCTCGCCGACGTGATCGTCAACGGGCCGTCGGTCCCCGGCATGAGCGGCACCCCCCCGAGCACGATCGAGCCGGTCATCCCCGAGGTCGACACCAAGGCGCCGCCGCCCCCCGGCTGGCGGCGCATCCTCGAGGACCGTGGGCCCGAGGAGATGGCCAAGGCCGTGCGCGAGCACCGCGGCCTGCTCCTCACCGACACGACCTGGCGCGACGCGCACCAGTCGCTCCTGATGACCCGGGTGCGCACCCGCGATCTGCTCGAGATCGCGCCCGCCACCGCGCGCCTCATGCCGGGCCTGTTCAGCCTCGAGATGTGGGGCGGCGCGACCTTCGACGTGGCGCTGCGCTTCCTCAAGGAGTGCCCCTGGGACCGACTCGATCGGCTGCGCGAGGCCGTCCCGAACATCCCGTTCCAGATGCTGCTCCGCGGCGCGAACGCGGTCGGCTACACGAGCTACCCCGACAACGTGGTGTTCGAGTTCGCGAGGCTCGCGCGCGAGCACGGGATCGACATCTTCCGCATCTTCGACTCGCTCAACTACGTCGAGAACCTCAAGCTCGGCATCGACGCGGTGGGCGAGGCGGGCGGCGTGATCGAGGCCTCGATCTGCTACACGGGCGACGTCAGCGCGGCCCGCCCGGGCAAGTACAGCCTGCAGTACTACCTCGACCTCGCGGGCCAGCTCGCCGAGCTCGGCGTCCACATCCTCAACATCAAGGACATGGCGGGCCTGCTGAAGCCGCGCGCCGCCACCATGCTCGTCAGCGCGCTGCGACGCGCGTTCCCCAAGCTCCCGATCCACGTCCACACTCACGACACCGCGGGCACCGGGGTCGCCTCGATGATCGCGGCCGCGGAGGCTGGCGCCGACATCGTGGACGTCGCGCTGCCCGCGATGGCCGGGCTCACCGCGCAGCCGACGATGGCCGCGATCGCGGCCGGGCTCGGCGGCACCGAGCGCGACACCTCGGTCGACCAGGCCGCGCTCATGGCCCTCAACACCTACTGGGAGGGCGCGCGCGGCCTCTACGCGCCGTTCGAGACGGGCCTCACCGGCTACGCGCCGGACCTCTACGAGCACGAGATCCCTGGCGGCCAGTACACGAACCTGCGGTTCCAGGCGATGGCGCTCGGCCTCGCCGATCGCTGGGGCTCGATCAAGCGGCGCTACGCGGAGGCGAACCGGCTCCTCGGCGACGTCATCAAGGTCACCCCGAGCTCCAAGGTGGTCGGCGACCTCGCGCAGTTCATGGTGCAGAACGACCTCGAGGAGGACGACGTGCGCGCGCAGGCCGCGACCCTGAGCCTGCCGAGCAGCGTGGTCGACTTCTTCGAGGGCCGGCTCGGCCAGCCGCTCGGCGGCTTCCCGGAGCCGCTGCGGACCCAGGTGCTGCGCGGGCGCGAGCCGATCGAGGGGCGCCCCGGCGAGACGCTGGCGCCGCTCGATCTGGACGCGCTCCGCAAGGAGCTCGAGGCCGAGCACGACCCCTTCCCGGTCCGCGACGTCGACGTGATGAGCGCGGCGCTCTACCCGAAGGTCTGGGCCGACTACCGCGAGCACCGCACCCAGTTCGGCGACGTCTCGCGCCTGCCGACGCGGGCGTTCCTCGCGCCGCTGAAGGTCGGCGAGGAGATCCAGCTCGACATCGAGCGCGGCAAGACCCTCGTCGTGGTCCTCGAGTCGGTGGGCGAGCTCGACGCGCGCGGCGAGCGGACGGTCTACTTCCAGCTCAACGGCCAGCCGCGCCGGGTGAGCGTCCGCGACGCCTCCGCCACCGACGTCGCGCCGGCGCGCGAGCGGGCGACGGCCGAGCCCGGCTCGATCGGCGCGCCGATGCCCGGGTCGGTCGTGTCGGTCAGCGTGGCGGCCGGGGACACGGTCGCGCCGGGCGATGCGCTGGTCATCCTCAGCGCGATGAAGATGGAGACGGTGGTCGCCTCGCCGGTGGCGGGCAAGGTCACCCGGGTGGCGGTCAAGGACGCCGACACCCTCGCCGCGGGCGACCTGCTGGTCGAGGTGGCGGTCGCCGGCGACGCGCAGGCGTGAGCCGGGTATCCTGAGCGCGATGATCGGCCGGGAGCATGCCAAGCGCCGCGTCGGCGAGGTGATCGACGGTCGCTACGCGCTCGAGCGCCTGCTCGGCGTCGGGGTGACGGGCGCGGTCTACGAGGCGACCCACGCCTACACGCACCAGCGCGTCGCGGTGAAGGTGATGCACCAGCAGCTCGTCACCGACGACAACCTGGTCGCGCGCTTCTTGAGGGAGGCCAAGTCGGTCGCCAAGATCGGCCACCCCGCGATCGTGAAGGTCTTCGACGCGGGCGTGACCCCGGACCAGTGGCCCTACGTCGCGCTCGAGCTGCTCCGCGGCCGCTCGCTCGGCGAGCACCTGCGCGAGGTGGAGCGGATCCCCTACGACGACGTGATCGCCCTCGGGCGGGACCTCCTCGCGGGCCTCGCGGCCGCGCACGACGCGGGGATCGTCCACCGCGACCTGAAGCCCGACAACGTGTTTCTCCTCGAGACACCCGAGGACGGCACGCGCCTCAAGATCCTCGACTTCGGCGTGGCCAAGAACCTCGAGAGCACCGGCGCGAGCGGGGTGCTCACCCGGCCCGGCGCGACGATCGGCACGCCGAGCTACATGAGCCCCGAGCAGGCGCGCGGCCACGCGGTCGACGCGCGGACCGACCTCTGGTCGGCGGGCGCGCTCCTGATGCACGCCGCGGCCGGCCGGCCCCCGTTCGTGGAGCCCAACGTGCCCTCGCTCCTGCTCAAGCTGGTGACCCAGGAGCCGCCGGGGCTCGCGACCTTCTGCCCCGACGCGCCCCCCGCGCTCCTCGCGGCGGTGGACGGAGCGCTCACCCCGGACCCGAACCGGCGCTTCCCCACCGCCAACCTGATGGCCCGCGCGCTCGGCTGAGCTCCCTCGGGAAGCGGCTCGTTCAGAAGCGGATCATGGTGGCGCCGCTCGGAGGCGGCGCGCTCAGCTCGCTCGCGATGAAAGCGATCCCCGCGACCACGAGGATGGTGGCCGCGGTGGCGACGCCCGAGAGGATCCACGCGAGGGTCTCGTTGTGGAAGCGCCGCGGCCGCACCGGCTCGAGCGCGATCGCGCGCGCCTGACCGGGGCGCGTGTGCCCGGTCCACCGGAGCGCGAGCCCGTCGGCCACGCTGACGCGCACGCGGTGCAGGCCGGCCGGCACGTCGAGGACGAGCGGGCGGCGCAGGTCGTCGACGCGGGCGTGACCGTCGACCTCGATCGTGTGCACGGCCGGCGGGAGGCCGTCCACCCGCAGCTCGCTCCGGCGCGCCTCCGCTCCTCCCACCGCCGCCCGCGCCGCCGCGCGCAGCGCCTCGGGCGCGGCCTCGTCGTCCGCCAGCCGGGTCAGCGTCTGCACCGCGTCGTCGGGCCGCCCGAGCTCGAGCTGCGCGAGCCCGCGGTTGTAGAGCGCGGCGGGGTTGTGGCTCTGGAGGTAGGCGCGACGGAACGCGTCGTCCGCCTCCTCCCAGCGCTCGTGCTGCGCGTGCTCGAGGCCGACCTCGAAGGCCGTGCGGCCGCTCTGCGCAGAAACGAGGGACGGAGCCACGAGGAGCGCGAGGAGGAGCGCGAGGGGAGCCGAGCGACGCATGATCGCTACGGTCTCACCGGCGCGGGCCGTGTTCAAGAGCGCCCACGGATCTCCTCCTCGCGGCTCACCCGCGCGCGGTAGCGGCGGGTGAGCGCGACCGTGACCCCCAACCACAGCGCGACGATCGCGAGCACGCCGAACAGCACCTGCGCGCTCGTCCCGAGCACCACGAACCCGCCGAGCACGACCGAGGCGCCGACCTTCGCGAAGCGGTAGACGAGCATGTCGATCACCGCCTTGCCCTGCGTCTTCTGCGCGTAGTCGAGCGGGATGTAGAGGATCTCCTTGGCCGCGCGGAACAGGCTGTAGTCGAAGGCCTTGCTCATGACCTTCGCGATCGCGATCCAGAGGAAGCGGGGCGCGAGCGTCGCGGCGGTGACCGCGCTGCCGAGGAGCAGCGGGATCGCCACGAGGGTCGCGGGCACCCCGACGAACCGCAGGATGGGCGCCGACAGGAGCTGCAGGCCGAGCGCCGACCCGTCGATCGCGGTGTAGACCGTCCCCATCACCTGCGTGCGCGCGTCCATGTCGGGGTAGCTCGCCTCGACCACGTGGTTGTAGGCGTAGTCGACGAGCGTGATCGAGAGCTGGCTCAGCAGGACCAGCAGGAGGAGAAGCACGAGGTAGGGGCTGCGCGCGAGGGCCATCAGACCGCGCGCGCCGGGCTGGGTACGCGCCTTGGACGCCGGCTCGGGGGCGGCCGCGGCCACGACGTCCGGCGGCACGTAGGCGGCAGCGACGGCGATCACGGCGAGGACCGGCAAGGGCGCGAGGATCGCGAGCTCCGTCCCCACCGCGTCGGCGAGCGCGCCGCTCACCTGGTTGCCCGCCATCCCGCCGAGCGAGCCGCACGCGCAGAAGATGCCGTAGGCGCGGCGCGCGTTCTTGACGTCGAAGACCGCGTTGGCGAAGGCCCAGAGGATCTCGAGCAGGAGGACGACGTGGACGTCCTTCCACACGTAGAGGAGCGCGGACGCGCGGACGCCGGTGAGCTGGAGCGCGTTGAGGCCGGCGAGGCTGACCGCCGCGCCGGCCGCCACCGCCACGAGCACCCGCGGGAGCGGCCACCTCGACGCCAGCCGCCCGACCCCGGCCACCGCGAGCACCGCGGCCACCCCGACGCCGGCCCACACCCACGGCAGCGCGGCGGACCCGTGCTGCGCGAGGAACAGCGACTCGATCGGGGGCCGGCCCAGCGCGTAGGCGAAGAGCACCGCGAACGCGAGGCCCGAGACCGCGGCGAAGCTCTTGCCGGAGGCGGACAACGCCCGAGGATGCCCGCCCCGGCCGATCGGCTCAACGCCGGCGGCGGCGCAGCACGAACCCGAGCGCGACGACCGCGAGAAGCGCGAACGGCGCGGGCTGGCCCGTCGGCGCGGTCGCGCACCCGCCGACCGAGCCGCGACCGTCGCCCGGGATCGGCCCCTCCGGCCCCGGCGGCATCATCTCGGTCGGCATGCCGCCGCCGTTGTCCGGGATGGGCTCGTCGACCGTGACCGTCTCGAGGTCGACGCCGTCCGCGCCGCGCACCCCGACCGAGCACCACGTGGTGTCGTCCGCGACCACGAGGCAGGTCGCGGACGCCGGGACGATGCCCGGGCCGCTCGCCTCGACGGTGTGCTCACCCGGCGCCACCTCGAACTGGAAGCTGCCGTCCTGCCGGTGCACCGCCGCGCTCTGGCCGGACACGGTCACGGTCGCGCCGATCACCCGCTCGGTGATCCCGCGATCTGCGTCGTAGACCACGCCGCGGAGCGTGCCGGTGCCCATCGACGTGCTCGCGAGCCCGATCGGGCACCACGTCGCGTCGCCGCTCGCCTCGACCACACACTCGCGGCTCGCCGTCACGTAGCCGTCGGCCGACGCCTCGACCGTGTAGGTGCCCGCCTCGACGTCGAAGTGGTAGACGCCCGTCGCGTCGGCCAGCGTCGCCTCGCCGGTCTCGAGCAGCCGCACCTCCGCGCGCGGCACGCGCACCGAGGTGTCGACCCCGCCGTCGCCCTGGTCGACGTAGATCGCGCCGACCGCCGCGCCGCCGCCCGGCGCGCTCGGGGTCACGCAGGCCGGAGCCCCGGAGGCGTCGCAGACCTGGCCGCTCGGACAGCTCGTGCGGTTGCAGGCCGCGTCGACGAAGCCGTCGCCCTCACAGGCCGGCGTACAGGTGCTGCCCGGCTCGCAGCCGGAGATCGCGAAGCCGCCCGCCGGCGCGCGCCCGAGGCGGGTCTCCGTCTGCGGGCCATACACGCCGTCCTCGGCGATCGTGTCGGAGGGGTTGTTGCGGTTCCACAGGCGCTGGAACGCCCGGATCGAGTCGGCCCGCATGTCGCTGCCCGGGCAGTCGAAGTGCACCGCGTCCGATGAGCCGAACCAGGCGCAACCGTTGCCGGTCAGCGCCGAGCGCGCCGCGCTGTGGTTGCCCACGTCGATCGCGCGGCCGGACTGGTGGTTGCTCCGGCCGGGCCGGGCCGCGAGGCCGCAGCCACCCGAGTGATAGAGCACGTATTGGTCGGCGAGGGTGCGGAAGGCGCTGTTGATGGAGAGCGAGCGCGAGTCGGCCGCGGCCCGGATCGCGTTGGCCGCGCTCGCCTGCGCGTAGGGGTGCACCCGCGACGACGAGAGGCTGATGTTCGGGTGCGGGGTGAAGCGCACGAAGCCGCCCGGCCGGAGGCACATCTGCTCCTCGGCGAGCTGACGCGAGATCCCCTCGACGCCCGCGGTGCTGCACGCCCCGCGGCCGGCGACGGTCTGGACGGTCTGCGCGTGAGCGGGGGCGGCGACGAGGAGCAACAGCAGGCCGATGGAGGTGCGCACGGTGTGAGTTGACGCAATTCCTGTGCCTTTCCGTCCCCACTGGGATACTGCGTTGGATGCGATCGGGAGTCCGCGCGCGGTCCGGCCGGAGCCGGGGACAGTTGACCACGATCTGGTCAGCTCGGCCTGACCTCGGCGGCTGCTATGGTCGGCGCGTGGCGGCACTCTCGCGGCTCGTCGCGCTCCTCGCGCTGGTCCTCTGGGCCGCGCCCGTCCGGGCTCAGCCCGGGCCGCGCGCCGCCGCGCCGCTGCCCGCGACCGAGACGTCGCCCGCGGCGAGCGGCGGCGCCGTCGACCGTGCGCAGGACGGCGCAGACGACGACCCCGCGGACGAGGGCGCCGAGGGCGCAGCGGAGGGACCGGCGGCCGAAGGACAGGCGGAGGGCGAGTCGACCGCGCGCGAGGCTGGGCCGGGCGGCGAGCCGACCGACGCGGGCGAGGGGCCGGAGGAGCCCGAGGCCGGGCCGGCGCTCGGCGAGGGCGAGAACGGCGAGGACGTCGTCGGCGAGCTCAACCAGGCGATGGGGCGGCTCGGCGAGACGCTGATGCCCGAGCGCCCGTCGTCGACGCACCGGATCCGCTGGGACCCGGCCTTCCCGCGGTACCGCTTCGACGAGCTGGTCATCACGGTCGGCGCGGGGCTCGTGATCGGCCTCGAGGAGCTGCTGCCGACCCGGACCGACGCCAACTGGCGCGGGGTGAGCGACCTCGACACCGCCGTCGCCTCGGGCCTCGGGCTCGACGACCCGGTCCTGCGCGACGCCTTCGAGGAGGTCAGCGACGGCCTCGCGGCGCTGCTCTTCGTGTGGCCGGTGGCGATCGACTCGCTCCTCTACGCGGGCCTCGGCGAGGGCGCGTGGGACGTCGCGTGGCAGCTCTCGCTCCTCTCGCTCGAGGTGTTCGCGCTCAACCACGCGCTCACCGTCCTCGTGCGTCTCCTCGCGCGGCGCGAGCGCCCGGTCGGCCGGTTCTGCCGCTCCGAGAGCGGCTACAACCGCGACCCGGTGTGCAGCGACCAGCCGCCCGCGGAGAGCTTCTGGAGCGCCCACGTCTCCAACGCCTTCGCGTCCGCCGCGCTGATGTGCACCTACCACGACGCGCTCGACCTCTACGGGGACGACGCGCTCGACTTCACCGCCTGCGGCACCTCGATCGCGGCCGCGGTCGCGACCGGCCT
>JAUHXR010000302.1 GCA_030426845.1 Polyangia bacterium
GAGCCACCGATGATCGTGATCGCCTCGCCCTCGTGGATCTGGAGGTCGAGCGACTTGTAGACGACCTTCGGACCGAACGCCTTCTGGACTCCCTCGAACTCGATGAGCGCCATCGGTCGGCCGAATCTATAGCGTGCCCCACCATCGGCGCTACGCTCGCCGCGTCCGATGAGGCGCGCGCTCGCATGGGGGTTCTGCGCCGGGGCGCTCTGGCTAGGGTGCTCCGGGCAGCCCTCGGAGGCGCGCCAGATGCGCATGGCGATCGAGCCGTACCTCGAAGAGCACGCTCGCTTCGACCGCTGGGCGCGCCGGCTCTCGCTCGGCGACGGCGCGTTCCGCTCGCAGGCCGCGCTCCAGGAGGCGGCCTTCGCCCCGCTCCGTGAGCGAGGCCGCGCGCGGGCGGGGTGGCTGGTGCGCGAGGGCCCCGACGCGCAGGAGCTGCGCTACCCCGAGGGCGCGCCGCCGCTCCCCGAGGCCGGCTGGGTGCGCGTACGGACCGACGAGCACGGCGAGGTCGCCGGGCGGCGGGCCACCCTCGAGCTCGAGGGCGAGCCGCGCGAGCTCACCCTCGTCCGCCGGAGCCGACCCGCCCCGGGCGGCGCGACGCTCCACGTGACGCTCGGCTTCCCGGTCGCCGCCTCGGCCGAGTAGCCGACCGGCTCAGCGCGAGGCGCGCTCGGCGACGAGGGCGCGCAGGACCTGGTGCGCCATGCGGCCCTGGAAGTCGTCCTCGAACACCCCGCCCTCCTCCTCGGCGTCGGCCTCGCGGCGGATCTCGGTGCGCCGGGTGAGGTCCTCGACCTGGCCGCGCGCCTCCGCCTCGCCCTCGAGGTGACGATCGAGGCTGGCCTCGCTGAACCGCTCCACCGCGCGCCGCACCAGCTCGCGCGCGGCCGCCTCGTCGAGCTGCTCGACCTCGACGTCCGGCTCGATGCCCTGCGCCTGGATCGAGCGGCCGCTCGGCGTGTAGTAGCGCGCGACCGTCAGCTTGAGCGCCGAGCCGTCGGGCAGCTCGATGATGTTCTGGACGCTGCCCTTCCCCCAGGTGCGGCTGCCCACGATGATCGCGCGGCGGTGATCCTGGAGCGCGCCGGCGACGATCTCGGCCGCGCTCGCGGTGTAGTGATCGACGAGGACGACGATCGGCCAGTCGGGCCGCGTGCCGGGACCGGTGGCGCTCGAGGACGAGAGGAGCTGACCGCCGCGGCCGCGGGTCGAGACGATCACGCCGGAGTCGAGGAAGGTGTCGCTCACCCGCACCGCCTCGTGGAGCAGGCCGCCGGGGTTGCGGCGCATGTCGAGGAGGACGCCGCGGACTCCGCCGCGCGAGGCGGTCCGCTCGACGGCCGCGTCCAGCGCGGCGTGAAGCTCGGCCGTCGTGGTGCTCTGGAACGCCTTGAGACGCACGTGCACGATGCCGTCGGGGAGGATACGCGCCTCGACCGCGTCGACGCGCACGATCTGGCGCGTGAGCGTGACCCGCAGCGCCTCGTCCTCGCCCTCGCGGCGCACGCGCACCTCGACCTGCGTGCCCGGCTCGCCGCGCATCACCCGGACCGCGTCCGAGATGGGCATGTCGCGCGCCTGCCGGCCGTCGATCGCGAGGAAGCGGTCGCCCGGCTGGAGGCCGGCCTCGTCCGCCGGGCCGCCGCCGATCACGCCGTGCACGGTGAGCCAGCCGTCGCGCACGTCGACCTCGACGCCGATGCCGCCAAAGCGACCCTGCGTGTCGCTCGTGAGGATGCGGTACTCCTCCGGATCCATGAACGTGCTGTGCGGGTCGAGCGTCTCGACCATCCCGCGGATCGCGCCGTGGATGAGCTCGTCCTGGTCCGGCTCCTCGACGTAGGCCCCCTCGATCTGACTGAGGGCGCGCGCGAAGACCGCGAGGTTCGCGTAGGGCGAGGCGTCCCCCTCGGTCGCCTCGGCGTGGCGGACGCCGCCGAGCACCAGGGTGGCGGCGAAGGAGCCCGCGAAGGCGGCAAGCACGACGGCGAGCGCGCGAGCGAGGCGGGCGGCGGAGGGGCGGCGGAGGCTCACGGCCGTAGCATGCCCGCTCGGTTTGACGTTCGCGAGCGGTCAAAGTAACACCCTCAACCACATTGGAGGTGGATCGGTCACCTCCGCCCGGGCTCCAGCAGGACGCGGGCACCCCTCAAGAGAGCGAACCCACCGGAGCAAGGCGAGGCATGGCCGGCACCGACAAGCGCAAGCAGAGCTTGTACTTCCCCGAGACGATGCTCGACGAGATCAAGCACGAGGCGAGCCGCCTCGACCGGTCGCTGTCGTGGATCGTGCAGCGCTGCGTGAAGATCGGCCTGTCCGAGATCCGCAAGCTCCCTTCGGTGAACGACGTCGTCGACGACGGCGGCGATGACTGAGGACGAGCGCGCTCGGGCGATGACCACGCGGTCCGAATGACCACGCGGTCCGAATGACGCGGTGCCGATGACCATGCAGTACGACCGCCAGGGCTTCGCGAGCGCGCCGGACGGCACGCGCCTCTTCTGGGGCGAGCGCGGCCAGGGCCCCGCCGTCGTGCTCAACGACGGCATCGGCTGCGACGGCTTCGCGTGGAAGTACCTGCAGCCGCACCTCGCGCAGAAGCACCGCGTGGTGCACTGGCACTACCGTGCCCACGGCCGGAGCGGCCTCCCCGTCGACCCGGGGCGCATCGACGTCCCGGCCCACGCGCGCGATCTGCTGAGTCTGCTCGACACCCACGAGATCGACCGCGCGGTCCTGTGCGGCCACTCCATGGGCACCCAGGTCTCGCTCGAGGCCTACCGCCTCGCGCCGGACCGCGTCGCCGGCATGGTCCTGCTGTGCGGCTCCTACGGGAAGGTGACCGCGACGTTCCATGGCAGCGACGTGCTCAAGCAGATCCTCCCGTCGGTGATCGACGCCGTCGAGCGACGTCGCGGCCTGGCCAGGGCGCTGTGGGGACGCATCCCCGCCAAGCTCGCGTTCCACATGGCGCGCCTGAGCAACGAGGTCGACGCCTTCACCATCCGTGAAGAAGACTTCCGGCCGTACATGGAGCATGTCGCCGCGATGGACCCGCAGCTCTTCCTGGCGATGCTGCGCTATGCCGGCGACCACACCGCCGAGGACATCCTCGAGCGCATCGACGTCCCCACCCTCATCATCGCGGCCGAGCGCGACACCTTCACGCCCCCGGCGCTCGCCGAGCACATGGCCGAAGCGATCCCGGGCGCCGACCTCTTCATCTTGCGCGGCGCCAGCCACGCCGCCCCGATCGAGCAGCCCGTCGCGATCCAGCTCCGCCTCGACAAGTGGCTCCGCGACCACCTCGAGCCCGTCAGCGCCGAAGACGAGCCCGAGGCCTCCGAAGCCGGCTGAGCCGCGAGCGTGTGAGGGACGAGCGAAGCGAAGTCCCGCCAAGCCCAGGCGAGCACACCCCAAGCGAGCACCAAGCCCGCCCGGCCGCGTGAGGGACGAGCGAAGCGAAGTCCCGCCAAGCCCAGGCGCGCACACCCCAAGCGAGCACCGAGCCCGCCCGGCCGCGTGAGGGACGAGCGAAGCGAAGTCCCGCCAAGCCCAGGCGAGCACCGAGCCCGCCCGGCCGCGTGAGGGACGAGCGAAGCGAAGTCCCGCCAAGCCCAGGCGACCACCCCCCAAGCGACCACCGACCCGCCCAAGGCCCGCACACGCGAGACGAGCGAAGCGAAGTCTCGCCCCCCCCGCGCCTAGGAGGTCCGCCCACGGCGCCAAAGGCGCCGATGTCGGGAGGGGGGGCCCCATTCGGATTTACTCCGAATGGGGGGGAGGGTTTGCGTCAAACCCTCCCAGCCAGCTTCAGTACTCCACGCGGAACAGCTGCTGCCCCATCAGGAGCATCGCGCCGCTGGGCACCGGAACGGAGCCCTCGATCCGCACGAACGTACCGTTCGAGCTGCCCACGTCGGTGAGGAACACCTGCCCGCCTTCACCGTGCACGCGCGCGTGGAGGCCCGAGACGTAGCCGTCGTCGGGGAAGAGGATGTCGCCGCGCTCCCGGCCGAGGTGAAGGCCGTCCGCGGGCACCGCGTAGGAGTTGCCGTGCGAGTCACGGCCGGTCACGAGGCAGATGCGCCCGATCAGGCCGGCCCGCGGGCTGCCCATCTGGTGCACGCCATCGTCGTCGGCCTCCGCGTCGGGCAGCGCCTCGTAGCGGATGATCTCCTGGCCGATCCGGAAGATGGACTGGTCGTGGAGCTCGATCGGCACCTCGCGGTCGATGCGCAGGTAGACGCCGTTGAGGCTCGCGTTGTCGTGCACCGTCAGCGCGCCGGCCGCGAAGCTGAACGTCGCGTGCTCCGGGCTCAGGTACTGGTCGCCCGAGAACTGCGGCATCGCCGTCCGCCCCACCACCGTCGCGGCGTTGAAGGGGATGGTCTCGCCCTCGGTGCCGTCGGGGCGGATCAGCACCAGCGTGCCGCTGACCTCGCCGCCCATCGCGGGGGCGGCCGGCGGGGGCGCGGCCGGCGCCGGCGCGGGCGCGGGCGCGCCGAGCTGGTCGAGCGGGTGACCGCAGGTGCCACAGAACTTGAAGCTCTGGTTGTTCTGGGTGCCGCACTTCGGGCACTCCACCTTGCCGGCGCCGCCCGGAGCGCTGCCGAACGCCGGCGCAGGAGCCGGCCCGGCCGCAGGAGCCGGCGCGGGGGCAGGAGCCGGCCCGGCCGCAGGAGCCGGCGCGGGGGCAGGAGCCGGAGCGGGGGCAGGAGCCGGCGCGGGCGCCGGAGCCGGAGCGGGCGCCGGAGCCGGGGCCATCGCGGGGGCGGGAGCCGGCGCGGGCGCGGTGGCTACCGGCGCAGGAGGCACGGGCGCCGGAGGCACCGGCGCCGGAGGCACCGGCGCGGGCGCACCGCCGGGCGACACGACCGGAGTGCCTCCTGGGGGAGTCGCGGAGAAGCTCTTGGGGGCCGCCGCGTCACGCGGCAGCTCGGCCCCGCATCCGAGACAGAACTTGTAATGGTCCTGGTTCTCCTTCCCACAGCGCGGGCAGACGATCACGGGAGACGCCCTTTCTCTTGCGGCAGATCGGGTCGGACGATAGCCGTCGGTCATCGCGAAGGTCAAGGATCTCCAAGGCCTGGCCGCTTTCCCACCCCCTCCGCATCCCTTATCCTTCGACCGCCTCTTTCCCGCGCCCCGGGGCGCCTCCGATGACGAGCCTGAGCGAACCGCGTCCCGAGCCCACCGCAGACCCCGAGGATCGGTGGATCGGGCGCACGGTCGCGGGCAAATTCCAGGTCGAGGTCCTCATCGGCGAGGGCGCGATGGGGCGGGTCTACCGGGCCCAGCACGTCGCCCTCGACAAGCCGGTCGCGGTGAAGGTGCTCCATCGCCACCTCGGCGGTGACAAGCGCGTCGCGCGGCGCTTTCATCGCGAGGCGCGCGCCGCGTCGCGGCTCTCGCACCCCAACTCGCTCCAGATCATCGACTTCGGGGACGCCGGCGACGGTGACCTCTACATCGCGATGGAGCTCCTCGAGGGCGACGACCTCCAGGCGGTCATCGACACCGACGCGCCCCTCACCCCGCGGCGCATCGGGGCGCTCATGGAGCAGCTCCTGCGCGCGCTCGACGAGGCGCACCACGCGGGGATCATCCACCGCGATCTGAAGCCCGAGAACGTCGTGGTGCTCGAGGCGCGCGACGGAACCGAGCGGGTGAAGGTCTGCGACTTCGGCATCGCCAAGATCGTCGAGCAGGAAGGGCACCGCACCGCGATCACCAAGGACGGCTACGTCTGCGGGACGCCCGAGTACATGGCGCCGGAGCAGGCGCGCGGCGAGCCCGTCGACGCGCGATCGGACCTCTACTCGGCGGGCGTCGTGCTCTACCAGATGCTCTGCGGGCGCGTGCCCTTCAAGGCCGAGAACGCGCTCGGCGTGATCACGCGCCATCTCATGGAGGAGCCCCCGCGGCCGCGGCGAGTCCAGCCGTCCTGGGGCATCCCCCGATCGCTCGAGGCGATCGCGCTCCGCGCGCTCTCGAAGTCGCCCGACGAGCGCTACGGGAGCGCGCGGGAGATGTCGCGCGCCATCCAGTCGGCGGTCACGGAGCTCGGCGAGCGCGCCGAGGAGCGGCTGGGCCATGGCACCTTCCGCGTCGAGGTCAGAGACGAGGCCGACCCCGAGGACGACATCGGCACGAGCTCGACCCAGGAGCGCGCGATCGTCGCTCCGCCGGAGCCGAGCGGCTACGGCTGGCTGTACGGGCTCGCGGCCGCGCTGGCGGTGCTCGCGTTCGGCATCTGGCTCTGGGCGCGATCCACCGCCTCCGACGACACCGTGCCCGGCGAGCTGGCGGCCACGGCGGCCGGACCCGCCATCGAGGCCCCGGTCGAGACCACACCGACCGAGACCGGCGGGCCCGCGGTCATCGAGCCTGCGCCGGAGGCGCCGGTGGTCGGAGCGAACGCCGCGGCCGCCAGCGACCCAGCCGCCAGCGACCCAGCCGCCAGCGACCCAGCCGCCAGCGACCGAACCGCCAGCGACCCAGCCGCCAGCGACCCAGCCGCCAGCGACCCAGCCGCGAACGCCGTGACCCCGGGTGAGGTGGAGTCACCCAACCCGCGCCCCGCGGGCGACGCCGTCCCGCCCACGTCACCGCGCCCGGGCGCCGCGGAGCGCGCGGGCCCGCGCGCGCTCGCGGCGGGACGCGAGGCGTTCCTCAACGGAGACCTCCCGACGGCGATCCGCGAGCTCGAGCGCGCCGCCGCCGCGATGCCCCGCAACGCGCAGGTGCAGAAGCAGCTCGGGCGAGTCTACATGCGCACCGGCGACCTCGCCCGAGGCGTCGGCGCCTACCGCCGCTACCTCGAGCTCGCGCCGGAAGCCCCCGACCGCGCGATCATCGAGCGCATCATCGCGCAAAACGAGTAGCGCGCCGCCCCCCGGTGGAGACGGCGCGCGGGTGGGCTCAGGCGAGCGCCACACTGGTGAACGCGCCCTGCTACGCGGTCTGCTCGACCCGCAGGAGCTGGTGGCCGATGAACACGTAGTCGCCGTTGCTGAGCTCGCGCTCGGCGCCGAGGCGCTGGTAGGTCCCGTTGCGCGAGCCGAGGTCGACGAGCGAGTAGGTGCCGTCCGCGCCGAGCTCGACCTTCGCGTGCGAGCCGCTCATGAATACGTCCTCGGGGAAGTTCATGTCGCTGTCCTCGCGGCCGATCTGGATGCTGTTCTCGCGTGCGCAGTACACCATCCCGTCGCGCCCGCCCTCGAGGATCTGCACGATCCGGAACGGGCTGGGGCGCTTGGGCGACGAATAGAAGTAGGTCTGGTCCGGGTCCGGGCCCGCGCTGTCCTTGGGCGTCGGGTCGAGTCGGAACACCTGCTCACCGCACAGGAAGTGGTCGCCTGCCTTGAGCGTCACGGGCTGCCGCAGGCGCACGTAGACGCCGTTTCGGCTGCCCTCGTCGCGCACGATGAGCTTGTCTCCGCGATAGAAGAAATTCGCATGGCGCGGGCTGATCCACTCGTCCTCGGGGAACGGGATCTGCGCGTCGGTGGTGCCCGCGATGTGCTCGGTGCCCTGCAGCAGGTAGCTGAGGCCATCGGCGCCCTCGGTGCCGCGGATCAGGATGAGCCTCGCCTTGCCCGGCGCCTGCATGCTCCCGAAGAACTCGACGTTCTTCTCGAGCATGTCCTTCGGCACGGTCGCGCCGCAGGCGCCGCAGAACTTGTGACCCGTCGGTACCGGGGTCGAGCACTCCTTACACACGTAGTAACGGGACTGCTCCATCTCTTGACTCTCCTCCGCGGCGGGTTCCTCGGCGCGACCAAAGAGGACGAGCGCGTTGCCGCACTCGGGGCAGAAACCTGCCCCCATCGGGCTGAACGTGTCGCACCGGCCACACGCGATCCCGAGGTCCTCTTCCATCTCGATAGCCTACCAAGGCCCCGCGAATTTGGGCCTCTTTCTATTCCAGCCGCGGGCAGCCCGTCAACGGACCGGCGGCTCGAGCGCGCGCGCGGCGCTCGCCCGCACCCGCGCCTCGGGGTCCTCGCGAGCCGCCCGCGCGAGCGCCTCCCGGTCCTCGGGACCGAGACCGTCCGCCAGCGCCTCGGCCGCGGCCTCCCGCACGAAGGCGTAGCGATCCTCCGCGAGGGCGGCGCGCAGCGCGGCGCGCCCTGCTGAGCTCGAGGTGCCGCTCAGGGCCCGGGCCGCACGGGTCCGCATCGACCAGCGCGGGTGCGCGTCCAGGATCTCCGCGAGCCGCTCGCTGACCTCCGAGCTCGGCGCCCGGCCGCGCTCCGCGAGCGCGTCGAGCGCCGCGCGCTGCACCGACGGCGGCGGACCGGCGAGGGCCCGGGCCACCGCCTCCTCCGCGCCCGGGATCGAGAGCCGCGTGAGGATGCGGACGGCGGCCATCCGCACCGCCGCGTCCGGGTGCGACGCCGCCGCCAGGAGCGGCTCCTGGAGCGACGCCGTCAGCCGCTCGAGCGACGCCTCGGCCTGCGCCCGCGCCGCCTCCGGCCACGACGCGCGATCGGCGACGAGGGGCCCGAGGGCGAGCCCGGCGTCGTCCCCCCCGAGCACCTCGAGCGCGGCGAGGACCTCCTCCACCGAACCGCCCAGGGCGGCACGCGCCGCCTCGGCGATGTGGTCCTCGAGCCTGGCGAGATCCTCGAGCGGCGGCGCGCCGTCGTCGCGGCGCGCCAGCTCGAGGGCGTAGGCGCTCACCCGCTCGAAGCCCTCCGGCGGGGGCGCGTCGAGCTCGGGAGCCCGCGTCTCGGCCGCGGCGCGGCGCAGGCCCCGCGCGGCGGCCCGACGAAGCGACGCGTCGGGGCTGAAGAGCGCGCCCACCAGCGCGCGCTCCGCCCCGGGCCCGCCGAGCTGGCCGAGGGAGACGGCGGCGACCTCCGCGAGCTCACCGCCGCGGCTCCGGAGCACCGCGACGAGGGTCGGGACGTCGTCGAGGCCCCCGACGCGACCGAGCGCCCAGGTCGCCGCGAACAGGATGTCCTCGTGCCGCTCGCGCTCGAGCAGGCGCGCGACGACAGCGGCGCGGCTGCGGTCGCCGCGGAGACCCAGGCCGAGGATCGCGTAGCCGCGGACCGAGAGGTCGGGGTTCTCCGCGAGCCGCGCGAGGCGCGGGCCCGACTCGCGGCCTCCGACCCGCGCGAGGCCCCAGGTGGCGAGCCCGCGGAGCCGCCGGTCCTCCCCGTTCGCGAGGGCCCACAAGCGGCCCGCGAGGCTCGGCGCCGCGACCGCGCCGGCCGCCCGCAGCGCCTGCACTCGCTCGCGGATGTCGATCGCGGAGCTCTCGGCCACCGCCAGCAGCGGCGCGGCCGCGTTCGGGTTGCCGAGGTCACCGAGGATGTCGAGCGCGACGCGGCGCTGCCCCGGATCGGGATCGGCGAGCGCCTCGAGGAGCGGCTTGATCGCGCGCCCGCCGATGCGGCGCAGCTCCTCGCGCGCCTCGGCCGCGCCCTCGCCGCCGCGCCGGGCCCGCCGCGCGAGCGGGCCGGCGTAGGCGTCGTAGAGCTCGACCGCCATGCGGCGGAAGATCGGGCGCTCGGGGTGACCGAGGGCGAGCGGCAGCAGGTCCCGCTCGAGGACCTCGAGGGTGCCCGCGCCGAGGTTGATCTGAACCGACGCGCGCGCCGCCCGCGCGACGAGATCGTCGTCGGGCGTCATCGCGAGGACGCGCCGGTAGAGCCGGTCCGCCTCCGCCGTCTCGGAGCGCGCGAGGTGGAGCTCCGCGAGCTGGAAGTAGACGGGGTAGAGGCGCTCGTTGAGCTCGAGCGCGCGCTGGTAGCTCGTCACCGCCCGGCCCGTGTCCTGACGTGCCCGGTAGAGGTCACCGAGCCGCTGATGTGCGGCCGCGTCGTCCGGGTTGCGGCGCACCGCCTCGGCCGCGTAGCGCACCGCCTCCTCGTCGCGGTAGAGCGCGAGCGCGTGCTCCGCCATCTGCGAGAGGTAGTGGGACGCGCGGCGCGCGTCGGCGTCTCGCAGGCGCGCCAGCACCTCGATCGCGCCGGCGAGATCGCCGCGCGCGCGCCGGATCCGCTCGAGCGCGAGGAGGCTCTCGACGTCCCCTGGCTCGGCCTCCACCACGCGCTCGAGGACCTGCTCGGCCCGCGCCTGGTGCTCGGGCCCGCTGCGGCGGTATGCCTCGGCGAGGAAGCGCCCCGTCTCGGCGTCCGGCGGTTCGGCGCGAAATGCCGCGGCCAGCTCGCGGGTCCGCGCGGCGAGGCGGGACGTCCGCTGCCAGATACCGACGATCCGCTCGCGGGCCTCGCGGCGAGCCACCCGGTCGTCGGCCGCGAGCTCGAGCACGCGGCGCCACGCGGCCTCCGCCTCGGCTGGCTGGCGCGCCCGCTCGAGCGTCGCGGCGAGGCCGCGTACGTGCTCGAGCCGCTCGGGCGCGCCGCGCACCGCCTCGCGGTACGCCTCGATCGCCTCGGGGAGCAGATCGTGATCGGCGAAGATCTGCGCGAGCGTGGCCTGCCCACCGGGGCCCCGCTCCACCTCGAGCACCCGCCGCCACGTCGCGATCGCGCGATCGCGCTCTCCGGCCGCGAGCTGCGAGGCGCCGAGCGCGATGAGGTGCGCCGGGTCGCTCGGGTCGATCCGCGCGAGGAGCTCGATCTCGCGGTTCGCCTCCTCATCCATCCCGAGGCGCGCGTAGAGCTGCGCGAGCTGCGTGTGGAGCGTCGGGTCGCGCGGGTTCCGGCGGCCGACGTCGCGCAGCATCCGCATCGCCTCCTCCGTGCGATCGGTCTGCAACAGGTGTTGCGCGAGCTCGATCACGAAGCGCGGCTCGCGCGGGGCGGCGCGGATGAGCGCGCGGTACTCCGTGACGACCTCGTCGAGGCGCCCCGAGCGCATGAGCAGAGTGATCACGCGGCGCCGGGTGTCGATGTCCCGGCCGCGCACCGCCAGCGCGCGGCGGT
>JAUHXR010000303.1 GCA_030426845.1 Polyangia bacterium
GATCGGCGGACCCACCGCGGCCGCGCTCGGCACCGCCAACCAGGCCAACGTGCTGATCTCGTCCGGCACCTTCACCATCCTGAGCGCGGCCGCCGCCTACGCGCTCACCGGCGCGAGCACCCTGACGGTCCTGCTCGCGGTCCACGTCGTGTCGATGAACGCCTCGGGGCTCGCGCTCCGCGCGGCGGTCCGCTACGAGCGCCTCGGCGCGTGGCTCGCGCGTCGGCTCCCCCGGTTCGAGGCCCAGCTCGCGACGTTCACCGACACCTCGCGCGAGACCTCGCTGTTCCCCCTCGCGCCGGTCGGCGCCATGATGCTCGGCCGCCTGTTCCAGGCCGCGCACTTCGCGGTCCTCGCGGCCGCGGTCGGCATCACCCCGAGCGCGCTCGGCGCCCTCGCCCTCCACGGGGTCTACCTCGTCGTGGCCGCGCTCGGGGTCCTCGTGCCCGGTCAGATCGGGGCGAGCGAGTGGGCCTTCGTCGCCGCCGCCGACACCCTCGGGACGACCGAGCCGCGCGCGGCCGCGATCGCCCTGCTCGCCCACGCTGTCCAGCTCGGGCTGGTCGCGGTCGGCTTCGTGGTCCTCGCGGCCTGGCCCTCACGGCCACGGCCCGAGGACGACGTCAGCGCCGAGGACGGCGTCAGTCCCGAGGACGACGTCAGCGCCGAAGACGACGTCAGCGCCGAGGACGACGTCAGTACGTCTTCGTGACGCACCCGACGGTGCACGGCGCGTCCTGGGCGCCGAGGTCGGAGACGCCCCAGCCGAGGGCGGCCCCGCCGATCGCGAGGGCGAGGAGGTAGGCGGTCCAGGCGCGGGCGCGGGCGCTCAGGGTCGCGCGGAGGAGCGAGGGCGAGGCGGCGACCCCGAGGATCGGCCGGGCGAGGGCGCGGGCCTGGGTGCGGAACGGGTCGGCGCCCGGCACGATCGGGGCGAGCCGCGCGAGGACCGCGAGGGGCGCGCCGTTGGAGAGGTCGACGAGGCGCCGCGAGCCGAGCTCATCCGAGTCCCCACGCCGCAGCTCCACGAGGCCCTCGTCGCTGTCGAGGAGGATCCGGTCGCTCTCCTCGCGCCGGATCGCGCCGCAGACCACGCCGAACCCGAGCACGCCCCGGCCCCGACGGCTCAGCGCGATCAAGAGCCCGCCGCCGAGCACCGCGAGCGTCGCGCAGGCCAGGGGCACCGCCGCGCCGAGCAGCAGACCCGAGGCGCCGGCGCGATCGGCGACGAACCCCGCCTCGAGGCCCCCGAAGACCGCGAGGACGAGGAACGCGAAGCTCCAGCGTCGCGTGCGGCGGGTCGGCCGGTACAGCCGGGCCCAGTCGAGCCACAGGCCGAGCACCGTCGGCAGCGGCGCGAGGGCGAAGCCGGCCACGCTGGGCTCGAGCCCCCGCGACGAGGTCACGTAGGCGACGACCGCGCAGACGAGCGCGGCCAGGGTGCTGAGGATCGCCCCCACGCCGGTGGCGAGGGGCAGCTTGAGGAGACGGTTCCGCCAGCGCATGAGAGGACCGACCCCCGGCCCTGGATCGATCTTGGGCGCCAAGATCCGTCGCGCCGGCCCGGTCGATCGGGGCATGGGAGGGTCGATGAGTCGCAAGCTGGCGCTGGACGTGATCGAGGTCGCGGAGCCCTGCCGCGAGGACTGGGACGCGATGCGCGGGGACGAGCGGGTCCGCTTCTGCGGGCTCTGCCACCGCGACGTCTACAACCTCGCGGGGATGAGCCGCGACGAGGCCGAGCGCCTCGTGACCGAGTCCGAGGACCGGGTCTGCGTCCGCTTCGTCCGGCGCGCCGACGGGACGGTCACCACCAGCGACTGCGCGCCCGACCGGCTCGCCGCGATGCGCCGGGGCGCGCGGCGCAGCCTCACCCTGGCCGGCGCGGCGGTGGCCGGGGTCTTCGCTCTGGTCGGCGCGGTCGGCGCCGCCGCCTTCACCACGGGCGCGGTCGGCGACGTGATCGACAAGGTCCTCGGCCCGCCCGACATCGAGATGATGGGAGAGATGGTCGAGCCCGAAGACCTCGCGCCGCCGCCCGACGACACCGAGGTCGACGAGCAAGAGACCGAGACCACGCCCGAGGCGGCCGACGCGCCGACCGACGCGTGAGCGCCGCGGCCCGCCGGCGGCTCGACGTCCTCCAGGTCCCCGACCCGTGCCCGGAGCCGTGGGATCGGATGAAGGGCGACGACCAGACCCGCTTCTGCGGGGTCTGCGAGAAGAACGTCTACAACCTCTCCGCGATGACCGCCGCCGACGCCGAGGCCCTGCTCGACCCGGCGAACGGCCAGATCTGCGTGCAGTTCTACCGACGCGCCGACGGCACCGTGTCCACCGTGGACTGCGCGCCGATCCGCTTCCGGAGGCTCCGCCTCGCGGCGCGCCGGAGCATCGGCGGGGCGGCGGCCGTGCTCGTCGCGGTGATCGGCCTCGTCGCGGGGCTCGGGGTGCTTGGCGGGCGCGACCGCGAGGCGGTCGGCGAGTGGATCGAGGGCACGACCCTCGGACGGATCGCGAAGCCCATGTGGCGCACCCCGGAGGTGCCGCTCGGCGGCGCGCCGATGATGATCGACCCGCCGGTGATCGACGATGACGTCGGCTTCGAGGACGACCCGACCGTCATCGACGACGAGGCGGAGTGAACCGGCGCGCCGCGAGCTCCTTCGCCGAGAGGGTCTGGAGCGGCGGGCCCTCGGGCGCGGCGGGGTCGTCGAGGAGCCGCGCGAGCGCGCGCTCGAAGGCCACGAGGGTGCCCGCACCGAACAGGGTGTAGGCGCCCTCGTAGCGCTGGAGCGCGTACTCCTCGGGCGTGGTCAGGTAGCCGGCGTAGGCGTTGGCGTAGCCCTGGACGTGCACCCGCCGCACCCCGAGGCGCGGCCCGAGGGCGCGGGCGATGCGGCGGCCCGCGGTGGTGGTCGGCTCGTTCGGCAGCGCGACGATCGCGAGCGCGTCGCCGAAGCGGAGGATCTGGATCGGCAGGATCGTGGGGATCCAGGGATCGCGCGCGAGCGCGGCCGTCCCGACGCGGCGGGCGTGGGCGAACGCGGGGTGAGGCAGCGGCGCGCGGGCCGGGTCGAGGCGCCCGAGCAGCCGGCGCGGCCGGCCGGGGCCGGTGTAGAGCAGCGTGCGCTTCGGGTCGGCGCCGCCGCGGGGCAGCCGCGCGCGCAGGCCGAAGAGGGGCCCCGGGCCCTCGCGCGTCCCCGCGGCCATCGCGAGCCCGAGGCGACCGGGCTCCGCCTCCGCCTCGAGGTCCACCCGCCGGAGCCACGCGTCGATCGGGCCGTCGATCGGGCTGGCCGTCTCGAGCGCGCGCTCGGTCGCCGCGACCTGCGCGTCCGCGACCCAGCGCGCCGAGGCCTCGTCGTCGTCCGAGACCCCGAGGGTGAAGCCGCGCGCGGCCGACCACCGAAAGCACGGGCTGACGTCACCGGCCGCGCCCTGCGCGAAGAGCGCCACGTAGTCGCCGCCGCGGGCGCGCTCCATCGCGAGCGCGGCGAGGCCCTTGTGGTCGGGGTGCAGCGAGGTCGCGTCGCTGTGCATCGTGGTCGCGTGGACCGCGAAGAAGCTCACCGCGCCGAGCGGCCGCCCGGCGCGGTCGCGGGCCTCGAGCGCGAGGAGGCGCCGGTCGACCGCGGGCTCGCGGCGCGCCTCGGGGTTCTGGAGGTAGGCGTCGAGCGACCGGTTGAACGCGACCCGCGCCGACGCCGGCACCACCGCCTCGCCGAGGTGGAGGGTCGCCGGCGCGAGCGCGTCGAGCGCGCGCTCCACCGCGCGGGTGATCGCGCCGGCGACGCCGTCGAACACGCGCGGTGAGAAGCCGAGGGCGCTCAGGTCGTAGAAGAACGCGTGGCTGAAGCCGTTGGGTCCGCGGTGGGTGTGGGTCGCGGTGAGGACCACGTCGGCCGCCGCGAGGCCGCACGGAGCGAGGCGGGCGAGGACCTCGGCGCGGAGCGCGGCCGCCACGAAGCAGAGGTCGGCCACCACGTAGACCCGCGTTCGCCCGCGCGTGCGGGTCGCGAACGCCCGAGCGAACAGCGGCGCGCCGATCGAGCGGGCCACGTTGGTGGGCACCCCCCAGCCGAGCATCGGCATGCCCGGCTCGAAGACGTCCATCGGGGCGCGCCCGAAGCCGACCTCCACCCGCTCCGTCCTCCAGCCTCGAGCTCAGCGGAGCTGGAGGTGGAAGTGCGGGGGCGTGCCCTCCTCGAGGAGCGAGACCCCGCCCACCTCGGCCACCACCTGGCGGAACACCGCGCGCTCGCGCCGGGACAGATCGCGGCTCCGCACGTCGGCCGCGCTCTCCACGAGGTGACGCGAGATGTAGCAGCCGCGCGCGACCTGCTGCTCGATCACCCGACGCATCGCCGCGATGCAGCGACCGCGCCCCTGACGCCGGTGATCCCGGTAGGCCTGCTGGATCGCCGAGGCCGCCTCGAAGTCGCGGTAGAGCCGGGTGAGCCGCTGACCACGGACGAGCTTCTCGTACATCGCGTCGGCCTGCTGACCCGCCGTCCGCGTGCCGCTCGTGACGTGGATCCACCGGCCGGTGCGCTCGTGGAAGCGGCGCGCGATGCGCTGCAGCGCGGCGTGCATCTGGGGCGCGAGCCGGACGTCCGCCTCGGTCGAGTAGAGCGGGCGCTCCGCGTGGGCCGGACGCGCGATCAGCACGCCGAGGAGGAGCGCGAGGCTTACGGGGACCCACCGCCGCATGCCCGCGAACGTAGCAGCGCCCCGGCCGAGCGCCGAAAAAACCGCGCCGGCCGCCTCACGGGTCGTCGATCGAGCGGAGCGCCACGTCGAGGTGCGCGGTCGAGTGCCCGGACACCTCGAGCTCGCGCGTCTCGTCGACATAGCCGGGCGCGATGATCGTCACCACGTGGCGCCCGGGCTCGACGTTCTCGAGCGCCACCGGCGCGGGGCCCTGCACCACTCCGTCGAACAGCACGGTCGCGCCGACCGACGGCTCGGTCCGCACCTCGACCCGCGCGGTGGCGGTGAGCTGGAGCCAGGCGAAGGTCCCGCCCGCGCCGACCAGCAGCAGCACGAGCCCCATCGCCACCCGGCCGAGCCAGCGGCCGCCGGACTTGGGCTTCTCCTCGGGGTCGGCGGTCGCGGCGACGTGGCGGCTCGTCGGCTCGCGCGCGGCCTGGCGACGGCGCGCCTGCTCCTCGGCCGCCCGCACCTCCTCGGGGACCAGCCGCGCGATCATCCCCGAGTTGAGCTGGGCCGGGTCCCACGAGATGTCGTCGCTCTCCGACAGCGGGGTCGGCTCGAGCGCGGCCGGCCCGAGGGCCGCCGGCCCAGGATCGGCCGGCTCAGGCCCCGGGGGAGGCGCCTCGGAGCCCTCGCCCGCGGTGAAGAAGACCTCCGTGGGCGCGTCGTCGTCCTCGTCGTCCTCGAGCCGGATGGGCTCCGCCTCGACGATCGCGTGCTCGTTGGTGTCGCGCCACGGCTCGGCCGCGGGCACGGTGCGCTCGGCCGGGATCTCGAGGTCGGTCGCGGTGTTGAGGCGCGGCGGATCGGCGGGCGAGAGCTGCGGCCGACCGATCTGATCGAGCGCGTCGAGGTGGCGCTGCTCGGCGAAGAGCTCCTTGCGGAACGCGTCGCGGATCCACGTCACCGCGGCCAGCCGATCGAAGTCGGGGTCGTGCGACGCGAGGTAGTCGTCGAGCGCGCGCTGCATGTCGAACGCGGTGGAGTAGCGGCCCTCGGGCTCGCGGCTGAGCGCCTTGGCGAGGATCGCCTCGAGCGCCTCGGGCACGTCGGCGCGTAGGTCGCGGATCGGCGCGGCGCGGGCGGCGCGCACGTTCTCCATCGCGTCGAAGCTGTTCTCGCGCGCGAAGAGCGCGCGCAAGGTGAGCAGCTCGTACATGCACGTGCCGACCGCGAACAGATCCGAGCGCAGGTCGACCGCCCCGGTCGCGATCTGCTCGGGGCTCATGTAGCCGATCTTGCCCTTCAGCAGCCCCGACTGGGTGTTGGAGAGCCGCGCCTGGGCCTTGGCGATCCCGAAGTCGATCAGCTTCACGATCCCGTCGAAGCTCACGAGCACGTTCTGCGGCGAGACGTCGCGGTGGATGACGTTCATCGGCTCGCCGTGCCGGTCGCGCGCGGTGTGCGCCGCGTGCAGGGCCTCGCACATCCGCGCCCCCACGTAGGCGACGAAGGACGGCGAGAGCCGCGCCCCGAGCAGCCGGCAGCGGCGGATGATCGCGAGCAGGTCCTTGCCCCACACGTAGTCCATCGCGAGGTAGTGGGACTTGCCGATGCGGCCGAGCTCCTGGATCCGGACGATGCTCGGGTGGTGGAGGCGGCCGGCGATCTTCGCCTCGTCGAGGAACATCCGGATGAACTCGCCGTCGCGCGCGAGGCGAGGGAGGATGCGCTTGATCGCGAGCAGGTCGCTCACCTCGCCGCCCGGATCGAAGCGCTTCGCGAGGTAGACCTCGGCCATGCCGCCGACCGCCAACCTCTCGAGGAGGAGGTAGTGGCCGAACTCGGCGAAGCGGGGCTTGTCGGTCGCGGCGAGCGGGGTCATCGAGAGAAGGCGGCGCCAGGATAGCCGACTGGGGCCCCTCGACGAACCGCCCGGTCAGCCGGCCGCTCGGTCGGCCGCTCGGTCGGCGCGGTCAACCGCGCGGTCGGTCAGCGCAGACGGTCGCGGAGCTGCTCGAGGCCGGACTCCCAGGTCTCGCCCTCGCCCGAGCGGTCGAAGGCGGCCCGCAGGTCCGACTCCGTCATGATCACGCCGAGCGCGTGGAGCGCCTTGGGCTGGACCTCCGAGAGGTCGAAGCCCGGGTGATCGAAGCACCACTGGCGGACCTCCTCGGGCACGCCGTCGGCCGGGGTGGACACGAGGGTCGCGACCGTCTCGGCGGCCGCGATCGCGCGGGCCGCGGCGTCGTTGGGCGGCGCCTCTCCCGACGCGTCGGCGTCGAGGACCTCGTCGAGCGTCTCCTCGACGTACTCCAGGCCCTCGGCTTGGTCGAGGTCCTCCAGCCAGGTCATCGCGGCCTCGTTCTCGAAGCTGCGGCTGCCCCAGATGCGGAGCGAACGTGACTTGGTGGCGGCGGCGGCGTGCATCGACAGAGCTCCTCTCGAACGAGGGGCGTCCATTGCACAACCGCCCCGCCGATTGCAAGAAATTCTCGAGCCGCCGCGCCGCGCCGCGCACGCACGGCGCCGCTCGAGGCGCTGTCGGCTGCGCCGTCAGAGGTGCCGTCAGAGGTGCCGTCAGCGGTGTCGTCAGAGGTGTCGTCAGAAGCAGCCGACGACGACGGTGACGTTGTCGGTGCCGCCGCCGTCGATCGCGGCCTGGACGAGGCGCTCGCACACCTGGGCCGACGAGACGCCGGTGCGCAGCTCCTCGGCGATCGCCGCGTTGCTCACGTGGGCGGTCAGCCCGTCGGAGCAGAGGAGCACGCGGTCGCCCATCTCGAGGCGGAGCCCATGCGCTTCCGTCTGCACGCGCTCGCCGCCTCCGCCCACCACGTTCACGAGGATGTGATCGAAGCGCGAGGCCTCGTCGCCGATCGCGCCCGAGTCCCGCAGCGCCTGGCCGACCGTGTGGTCGTGGGTGATCTGCGTCAGCTCGCCGTCACGGTAGAGGTAGAGCCGGCTGTCGCCCACGTGCGCGACGTAGAGCCGCGGCCACAGCGCATAGGCGACGGTGAGCGTCGTGCCGGGCTGCAGCTCGTCGATCTGCTTGCGCACCGCGACGCGCTCGAGGCGCGCCTGGCACTTGCTCATCGCGTCGCCCATCTGCTCGAGGAGCTCCTTCTCCTCGAGCTGCTCGGGGTGGCGCGCCCAGGGCATCGCGTAGAGCGCGAACTGCGCGATCATGTCGACCGCGACCGACGAGGCGATCTCGCCGCCGCCGTGGCCACCCATCCCGTCGGCCACCATCAGCAGCGTGCCCTTGGGGCCGGGGATCCGCCGCTGCGCGTCGCGGAGCGGGATGCTCGTCTCGAGCACGTCGAGCCACCGCCCGAGGTCGGCGATGAGGAAGGAGTCCTCGTTCTGCTCCCGCACCGCGCCGACGTGGGTCCTCCCCGCGAGGTCCGCGGGGTGCGCCTCGTGGGGAGGACGCAGCTCGCGCGGGCGCAGGACGGGCAGGGTCTCGTCCGCGAACTGGTTGCTCCAGTCGTCGCTCATGGTCGCTCCAGCCTCCTCCGGGACCGCGCGCGGCGCCCCCCTTCGCCGGCAGCTTACCCCTTTACGCGGCCCCGAGGCTCGAAGAGACTCGCCGGCGGAGGCTCCGTCGTCTGTGTCTCGCCTGCCCGCCCTCGCGGCCGCCCTCGCGCTCAGCGGCTGCCCCGCGACCCCGGCGCCCCCGCCCGAGAGGCCGCAAGCCCCGCTGCCTCCGCCCGCGCCGGCCGCCGAGCCCGCGCCAGCGCCGGTCCCCGAGCCCGCGCCGGTCGCCTGCGGCCTCGAGGGTCTCGACGCATGCCCCGACGGAGAGGTCTGCCTGCGCGGTCCCGAGGCGCAGTGCGGCGAGGGCGACCGACCGGGCGAGTGCGCCCCCCAGCCGACCCGCTGCACGCGCGACTGGAGACCGGTCTGCGGCTGCGACGGGCGGACCTACGGCAACCCGTGCACCGCGGCCGCGGCCGGCACATCGACGCGGCACGACGGACCGTGCCCGTCGCCGCGCTGAGCACGAGTGACCCGTCTCGCGTCGCGCGCGGCGCTCACTCGGCGCAGTAGGTCGACGTCCAGCGCGGGTTCTCGCCTTGGAACGCGGCGAACGCGTCACGCACCGCCTGCACGATCGCGGCGTCACCGGGGTAGCCCTCGATGACCCCCCGGATCTGGTAGGTCGGGTCGAGGATGAAGATCGTCGGCAGCGCCGCGATCGCCGCGTCGACCGAGAGCTGATACGCCGGCAGGCCCGCGACGACCGGGAAGTCGCCGCCCGCGAGCGCGGCCCAGGCCGCGGCGTCGGCGCCGGTCGCGTAGCCTCCAGCGGCGCTGGCCCCCGGGGTACTATCGTCGACGAGGAACGAGACCTGGACGGTCGTGTAGTCGGGGCTGCCCGACGCCAGGGTCACCAGCCGTGCGGCCGCGGTCGCGTCCATGGTCACCGATGGGGGGCTCGTCGGGACGTGCACCGCGACGATCACCATCGCGCCGTAGAACTGACCGAGCGAGACGTCGGTCGCGCCGCGCTGGTCGGTCAGCCCCTCGACCGCCGCAAACTGGTCCCCCACGCGGAAGCCGGTGCCGGCGTAGCCGGCGGGCAGCGTGCTCACCGGCCAGCCGTTGGCCGCGAGGCAGGAGCCCGCGTCGGGCGCACCCGCGTCGTCCGCGCCGCCGTCGGTCGGTCCCCCGTCGGGGCCGCCGTCCACGCCACCGCCATCGCGCCCGCCCGCGTCAAGGCCGCCCACGCACATGTTCGTGACGCACGCCTCGCCCGCGTTGCACATCCCGCACGCGACGGTGCGCGAGGCCTCGCAGTTGTCGAAGCCGGTCGCCTCGCCGCAGGTGAACCCCTGCCGCGAGCAGAAGCTGAGGTCGGTCTCCGGCACGCACGCGTCGCCGCCGTCGCAGGCCACGGCCAGCGCGACGATCGAGCCGAGGAACGGAGCGAGGAGGCTCCAGCGATGCATGGTACCCACCGGCTACTCCCCCGGCGCCGGGTCGGGCGGGAGCGTGACGAGCCCCTCGAGGTCCCCGCCATAGACCATCTGCGGCGGGGTGAGCTCGGCGATCGGGACGCAGCCGTTCATCCCGCAGCTCTGGCCCAGCGGGCACGTCACCCGGCGGCAGTTCTGACCGACGAAGATCGGGACCTCGAGCGAGAGCCCGTCGACGAACGTCGTGTTGACACGCGTGCTCACGCGGTTGCGGTCCGAGGCGCCGGTCGCCGTCACCTCGATCGCCACGTCGAGCTCGTCGGCGGGGAGCGGGTCGCCGTTCTCGTCCTGGAGCTGAGGCGGCAGGAGCACCCCGACGGTGAGCGGCAGCGCGCTCGCGTCGATCGGGTAGATCGCGAAGTCGAACTGTTCCACCACGTCGGCCGACGCGCGGTAGGTCGCGATGCGGATCGTGTCGACCTCGTCGGGGACCATCAGGTCGGTGTCGACGACCACCACGATCTGGGTGACCGGGTCGCCGCAGCCGGCGGCCGCGAGGAGCGAGAGGGTGAGGGTGAGGAGGGAGACAGCTGAGCGGTTCACGCCGGGCACTGTAACCCAAAAGGCGCCGATCCGAGCCCCGACGGATCGTCGCGCCCGCGCGGGTCAGGACCGCTCGGGCGCGGACGCGCGCCGGCGGTCCACCGCGGCGAGGAGCCCGGCAGACAGCACGCCGCCGAGGAACCCGAAGAGGTGACCCTCCCACGAGATGCCGGGCTGGCCCGGGAGCACGCCGAAGATCATCGCGCCCCAGCCGAGCAGGACGAAGACCGACAGGAAGATCGCGCCGACCTTCCGCGCGAAGAAGCCGGTGCTCAGGAGGTAGCCGAAGAGCCCGAACACCAGCCCGCTCGCGCCGATGTGGTTGGAGTGGCTGCTGCCGACGAGCCAGGTGCCGAGGCCGCCGACGAGGACCGAGAGCGCGGCGGTGACGTAGAGGTCGCGCTCCTCCTTGAGCACCACCAGGCCGCCGAAAATCAAGAGGCCCAGGCTGTTGCCGAACAGGTGGGCGGCGCCGCCGTGGAGGAAGGGGTGAGTGACCACCCCGATCAGGCCGATCGCCTCGCGCGGGTGGACGCCGAAGCGATCGATCGGGAGCACCCAGCTCACCACCTCGATCACCCAGAGCAGCGCGACGAACCCGAACAGCACCTTGCCGTAGCGCGCGAGGTCGCGGCGGATGTCGGCGAAGGTGACGCGGTCGGTGGGGGGCACGGCCTCAAGGTAGCCCGCGGGGGACGCGTTGACACGTGCGGC
>JAUHXR010000304.1 GCA_030426845.1 Polyangia bacterium
CGTCGGGAGAGGCCAACCAGCCGGCGGGCGGCGAGGACGCGATGGACGCCCTCGGCGCGCTGATGGGCGACCAGGTCGGCGGCAACTTCGGGTCGGGCGGCCTCGGCCTCCGCGGCACCGGGCGCGGGGGCGGCGGCTCGGGCGAAGGCACGATCGGCCTCGGGAACCTCGGCACCATCGGCCACGGCGGCGGCACCGGCTCGGGCTACGGCCGCGGCTCGGGGGGCCTCCGCGCGCGCAGCGCCGCGGTCCCGCAGATCCGCACCGGCCAGGCCGAGGTCCGCGGCGGGCTGAGCCGCGAGGTGATCCGCCGGGTGATCCGCCGGCACCTCAACGAGGTCCGCTACTGCTACGAGACCGGCCTCCAGCGCCAGCCGAGCCTCGCGGGGCGCGTGACGATCAACTTCGTGATCCTCACGACCGGCGGCGTCCAGGCCGCGGCGGTGGCCGACAGCACCCTCGGGGACACGGCGACCGGGCAGTGCATCGCCGACGCCGTCCGGCGCTGGACCTTCCCCTCGCCGAGCAACGCGGGCGTCGTGGTCGTGCGCTACCCGTTCATCCTCGCCAACCCGGGCGGAGCGGCCGGCCCGAGCGCGGAGCCCGGCGCGCGGCCGTCCGCGCCGGAGCCCCGGATCCTCACCCGGATCGTCCACACCCAGGACGCGCGCGCCCACGCCCGCCGCACCTGCAGCGACGCGGCCGGCCTGCTCCTCGACGATCGGGTCGCTCTCTGGCGCGAGCGGCTCTCGGCCCAGAGCAGCCCGAGCGAGTGGGTCCGCCTCTACCGCGAGGCGATCCGCCAATGCGAGGCCCCGACGTGGCGCGACCGGCGCTCGTTCTTGCAACAGATCTTGTCTCGCGCCGGGACGATCCAGGGCACGCTCAACGTCTACCGGCTGCTCGACGACGCGGCCGCGCGCGCGTTCGTCCGGGCTCAGGCCCTGCGCCGCGTGCGCACCCCGGAGGATCTGCGCCTCGTGCGGGGCACCTTCGGCCTCGGCTCGGAGGTCGACTGGGAGCTCGTCGAGCAGATCATGGGCCGCGCGAGCACCGACGCGGCGAAGGTCCGCGCGATGCGTCGTCTCACCTGGCAGTACCCGGAGAGCTTCGAGCTCAAGCTCCGGCTGCTCTCGCTCCTCGAGCAGTCGAGCCGGGGCGCGGAGGCCAAGCGCTACGCGGACCGGCTGCGCGCCGACCCGCTCGCCGACCCGGGCGTCCGCACGGCGATCGGCGAGATGTACCTCCGCATGGGCGAGCCCGAGGAGGCGCGCCGCGTGTTCTCCGAGATCGTCGAGTTCGCGCCGCTCGACGAGCTGGCGCGGCGCCGCCTCGGCGACCTCTACCGCGCGCACGGCTGGCACGAGGACGCCTACCGCCAGTACCAGACGCTGAGCGAGATCCGCCCCGACGACCCGAGCGTGATGCTCCTGCTCGCCCAGGCCGCGGCCGGCGCGGGCCGGGTCGACGAGGCGCTCCGCCTCGAGCAGCGCCTCATGCAAACCGCCCAGGCGGGCGAGAGCAGCGGGGTGGCCCGCACCGCGCTCCTCTGGTCGTCGGTCCGCTTCGCGCGGCTGCGCCAGGAGGCGGCGGGCGACGAGGAGCGGCTCGAGACCCTCGAGCGCCGGCGCCGGCGCAGCGGCGTGCTGCGCGAGGCCGGCCAGCTCCGCGTGACCCTGGTCTGGTCGCACCCCGACGCGCAGATCGGACTCTGGGCGGGCTTCCCCGGCCTGAGCCCGACGCGCCCGATGGACATCACCCCGGAGTACGGCCTCGAGGCGTTCCACCTCGAGGAGCAGGAGCCGGGGCCCTACCGCATCGAGGTGCGGCGCACCGCGCCGGAGGGCGACCTCAACGAGGTCACCGGGCAGCTCGTGGTGGTGTGGAACGAGGGACAAGACGACGAGCAGATCGAGATCGTCGACCTGACGTTCGATCCGGCGCGCGACGCGTACGCCTGGACGATCACCGGTCGCGCGCTCACGGAGGCGGCACGATGAAGAGGCTCACTTCGCACGCGCTCGCGGTGGTCGCGGCGCTCGCGCTCGCCGGGTGCGGCACCGAGCACCACGACCCCGCGCCTACGGTCGCGACGGCCGAGGTGATCCGCGGCGGCTTCACGCTCGGGGAGGGCGACGCCGAGGAGACGGTGGTCGGCTCGGCCCGGGTCGAGCAGGACGCCGAGGCGCGCACCGCCGACGACGGCCGCGGCGCGGTCACCCTCGACTCGGGCGCGTGGATCCTCTTCGACACGCGCACGCGCGGTCAGGTGCAGCTCGCGCAGGTTCACCTCAGCGAGGGCCGGGTCTGGGTCGACGCGTCGAGCGCCGAGGAGACGACGATCGAGACCGAGCACGGCTCGGTGCGCGCGTCGAACGCGACCTTCGCGGTCGCGATCACCGACGCGGGGGCCGAGGTCTACTGCGGCTCGGGCGAGATCACCTACACGAGCGAGGGCGGCAGCGACCGCCTCGCCCAGGGTGAGCAGGTCGTCCTCGCGGGCGCGACCGAGCCCGAGGTCGAGCCGGCGGAGCTGTGGGACGACTGGACGGGCGGCCTCGCCGACCCCGGCCGCGACCGCTTCCCCGAGGCGACCCACCTCGGCGTGCTCGCGGGCCGCCGCCTCGATCAGCAGGGCGAGGCGCGGACCCCGCTGCCGATCCGCGCCCACGAGGTGAACGTGACGCTGCGCGGCGACCTGGCCGAGACCGAGATCGTCCAGACGTTCTTCAACGCGCGCAGCGACACCCTCGAGGGCGAGTGGGCGATCCGCCTGCCGCGCGGCGCGATCGTCCAGCGCTTCGCGATCGATCAGGGCAGCGGCTTCACCGAGGCGGTGGTCAACGCGATGGCGGTCGGCGACGGCTACCAGCTCAGCTGGCTGGGCTACCAGGCCCAGGGCGCGAAGCTGACCTACGACGGCCCCGGCCGGCTCCGCGCGCGGGTGCACCCGATCGGCCCGGGCGGGACCGTCCGCGTCCGCATCACCTACACCGAGTGGCTCGACCGGCGCGCGGATCGCCGGACCTACGTCTACCCGATGCGCGTCGAGGGCGAGCCGCCCTCGCTCGCGGAGTTCATCCTCCAGGTCGACACCAGCCAGGCGCTCGTCGGCGCGATGCGGGCGGGCATGGGCGCGACGGTCCAGGACGGGCGGGTCGTGCTGCGTCAGAGCGACTTCCGTCCGCGCGCTGACTTCGTCCTCGACCTCTACGACCAGGAGGCGCCGCCGAACGACGTGGCGAGCAGCTACGTGGTCAGCGCGCCGGCCGAGCGCGGCGGGGGCCCGCTCGCGGAGGGCGAGGAGTCCTACGTCCTGTTCGACATCCCGACCGAGGCGGTCGCGGAGCGCGACGAGGACGCGGCCCCGCCGCCCCTCGAGCTCGTGCTGCTCCTCGACGTCTCGGGCGAGACCGATCCCGAGGACCTCGAGATCGCGCGCGCCGTGGTCGAGGCGGTGCTCCGCCAGGTCACCCCGACCGACCGGGTCGCGATCCGCCTCGCCGACGTGACCGCGCACCTCCCCGAGGGTGCGCCCGAGGGGCTCGTCGAGGCGACCGAGGAGAACCGCGAGGCGCTGCTCGAGTCGATCGCGCGCGTCCACCTCGGCGGCGCCACCGACCTCGGCCGCTCGCTCCGCGAGGCCGGCCAGCTCGTCGCTGGGCGCCCGCGCGCGGCGGTGCTCTACCTCGGCGACGGCCTGCCGACGACCGGCGACCTCGACGCGACCGCGCTCCGCGCGACCCTCGCGACCCTCGACGCGCCGCCCCGCTTCTTCGGCCTCGCGGTCGGCGACGGCGCGAACCTCGGCCTCTTGCGCCGCCTCTTCGACGGCAACGCGGAGGACGTCCACGAGCGCACCGAGGCGGCCCGCGTGGTGATGCGGATCCTCGCGGAGGCCGCGCACCCGACCCTTCGCGGCGTCGAGGTCGACCTCGGCGAGAACGTCGAGCGCGTCTACCCGCGCCCGCCGATCCTCGTGGCCGACGGCCAGCACCTGCGCCTCGTCGGCCGCCTCGTCGGCGACATGCCGACCCGCATCACGATCCGCGGCCACGTCGACGGCGAGCCCTTCGAGCGCCAGATGAACGTCGCGCGCCGGCTCGTCGAGGACCAGGGCGACGTGCGGCGGCGCTGGGGCCAGAACCGCCTCGCCGAGCTGATCGACGAGGACGCGGGCCGCGAGGCGATGGTCGACCTCGGCGTGCGCTTCGGCCTCGTCTCGCCGTGGACCTCGCTCGTGGTGGGCGCGATGAGCGGCGGCACGGTCGCGCCGGTCACCGGCTTCGACCACGACCCGCTCGCCTACGCGTGGGGCCTCGGGGGCGGCAGCGCCGAGGTGCCGGCGAGCGAGCTCACGAGCGACGCGTCGGGCTGGCGGCGCCGGCTCCGGCGGACCGAGGCCGAGCCCGCGGTCTCGCCCGAGGTGACCTGGGTCTCGCGCGTGAGCGACGAGGACAGCCAGGGCAACGCGGGCTACGGCGCGGACGGCGGCCTCGCCCAGGCGGCGGTCCAGCGCGCGCTGTCCGAGGGCGAGCGCGGCCCGCGCGGCTGCTACGAGCGCCGCTCCATCGTGCGCCCCGACCTCGCGGGCGACATGACCGTCTCGGTCGAGGTCGGCGGCGACGGCCAGCCGCGCGCGGTGAACATCGTGCGCGAGAGCCTCGGCGACGACGACGTGCGGCGCTGCGTCGAGACCGAGATCCGCGGCCTACGCTTCCCCGCGACCGGCTCGGGGGGCACCGTCACGGTGCAACACACCTTGAGCTTCCAGATGCCGGAGCGAGAGTTCGGCTCGCGCCGTCAGTGCAGCGACGCGTCGGCTCAGGCGCTGTCGGTGCGGCGCGGGCTGTGGCGCGAGCGCCTCGCGGCCAACGGGGGCGTCGGCGGCGCGCTGAGCGTGTGGCGCGAGGCGCGGCGGCAGTGCGAGCTGAACAACTGGCGCGCGCGGCGGACGCTGCTCCACCAGATGATGGGCCACGTCGGCGGGGTGCGCGGCCAGGTCGCGCTCTACCGCGCGTTCAGCGGCAGCGAGTCGATCGCGGACTACCTGCGCCGGATCATCCTGCGCAACGTCCAGAGCCCCGACGACGTCATGGCGGTGCGCGCGGGCCTCGGCCTCGACGTGCCGGTCGACTGGGGCCTCTTCTCCCGGCTCTGGAAGAGCAACGACGACGCCGAGTACCGGCTGCGCCTCGTGCGCCGCTGGCTCGAGGTCGTGCCCGAGGAGATGGACCTGCGGCTGCGCCTGTTGAGCCTGCTCGAGCAGACCGACAACCTCGCGGAGGCGCGTCGCGTCGCCCGCGAGCTCCGGGCCGACCCGCTCGCGGACGCGCGCGTGCGCACCCAGGTGGGCGAGTTCTGGCTCCGTCAGGACGACGAGCCGGAGGCGCGCCGGGTGTTCAGCGAGATCGTGGAGCGCACCCCGCTCGACCCGTGGGCGCGGCGGCGCCTCGGCGATCTCTACCGCGCGCACGGCTGGGCCGACGACGCCTATCGCGAGTACCGCACCTTGTCGCGTCTGCGGCCGGGGGACGGCAGCTCGCTCCTCCTCCTCGCGCGGGCCGCGGCCGACGCGGGGCGGGTCGACGAGGCCCTCCGGCTCGAGCAGCGCCTGAGCGAGTCGACCGACCCGGGCTCCGACGAGGGGGCGGCCGGCGACGCGCGGCTCTGGACCACGGTGCGCCTCGCGCGGCTGAAGCTCGACGCGGACGGTGACGAGGCGCGGGCGGCGATCCGCCGGCGCGAGCGGCAGTCCGGCGCGCTGCGCGATCCGCCCGCGATCTTCGTCGCGCTCACCTGGCGTCACCCCGACGACCAGCTCCGGCTCGTCGCGCGCTACCCGAGCACCGACGCGGACGTCGGCTGGGAGGACGCGCCCCTCGGCGGCGCCGACCACGGGGTCGAGGCCATCCGGGTGCGCGAGCGCGAGGACGGCGAGTACCTCCTCGAGGTGCGGCGGCTCGAGCTCGACGAGATCCGCGACTCCGAGGCGCGCCTCCTCGTGGTGAGCGCGCCCGGCACCGACGAGGAGCGCATCGCGACGGTCGACGTCACGCTCACCCGCGAGACCCTCAAGCGCCGGTTCCGCATCGGCGACGACGGAGCGCTCGAGGAGGTCGAGATCCCGGCCAACGAGCGCAACTGATACGCTGCGCGTCGTGCCCAAGGAAGCACGGGACTCCGCTCCCGATCCGGTCCCCGGGAGGCCGCCTCCCGACAGCGTCGTCGACCTGGTTCAGGCCTCCGGCTCGCTGCGCCCCGGCACGGGGATGCTCTCGGGCGTGGTGGCGTTCTCCCTCGCGGTGCTCGCGCTGCTCGGGGTGATCGGCTTCCACTTCCCCGCCTACACCTCCACCCCCGAGCTGCGGCACCTCTACGACGTCCAGACGCTCCGCTACGTGATGTTCGGCGCGATGGTGCTCGCAGGCGCGATCGCGCTGACCAACACCGTCCTCGGGCGCACGCGCTGGCTCGGTCTCGGGACGTTGGTGACCCTCGCGATCGCCCTCGCGCTCGGCGGTCCGAACACGCCCATCGAGGACTTCCCCGACGACACGCCGTACATCGGCCTCGACTTCTTCATCCTCGATCTGCTCGGCTCGACGCTGGTGTTCGTCGCGATCGAGAAGATGATGCCGCTCCGCAAGGACCAGCCGGTGTTCCGGCCGGAGTGGCAGACCGACCTGACGCACTTCTTCTTCAACCACCTCGTGGTCGGCGTCACCCTGCTCATCACGAACCGCGTCGTGCACTCGACCCTGGCCTGGGCGAAGTCGGACACCGTCCAGGGGCTCATCAGCGCGCTGCCCTTCGTCGTGCAGGTCCTGCTCGTCATCCTCGTGGCCGACCTGGTGCAGTACTGGGCGCACCGCGCCTACCACGAGGTCGGCTTCCTCTGGCGGTTCCACTCGGTCCACCACAGCGCCAAGGCGATGGACTGGCTCGCGGGGTCGCGGCAGCACATCCTCGAGCTGATCGCGACGCGCATCTTCGTCCTCGCGCCGATCTTCGTCCTCGGCTTCTCGCAGCGCGCGATCGACGCCTACGTGATCATCGTGGGCTTCCAGGCGGTCTTCAATCACTGCAACGTCGACGTCCGCCTCGGCTGGCTCCGCTACGTCCTGGTGACCCCGAACTTCCACCACTGGCACCACTCGCGCGACACCGAGGCGATCGACAAGAACTACGCCGCGCACTTCGCGTTCCTCGACTACCTCTTCGGCACCGCGGTCACCGCCGACCGCATGTGGCCCGACCACTACGGCGTGGTTGGCGACTACATGCCCGAGGGCTTCGTGCGGCAGCAGGCGTTCCCGTTCGTCGGCTCGACCCAGCCGCGCGAGCGCCCGACCCTGCCCCCCGAGGCCGACGCGTGGGAGAAGGAGCCGCGCGCGTGAGCGCGCTCGTCAATCCGAGCTGCTGATCGTCTCCGGCTCGGTGAGCGCGTAGCCGTTGGCGAGCAGGAAGCTCACCAGCCCGACCTCGGGGCGCGAGAGGGCCTCGTCGTAGCGGCGGATGCGCGCGTCGGCCTCGGTCAGCCACGCGTCGTCGTAGAGCGCGCGCGCCACCCGGACCTCGCGCACGGCCTCCGTGAGAAGCTCCGTCGGGTCGCAGCCGGGCCTCGTGTACGACGCGGCGTAGCGGAAGTGGGCGGCGAGCCCGTCGCGGTCTTCGATCCGTCGCAAGGGCCACGGGTCGCGGATTCGATCGATCGTCGGGGGGCTCATCGGATCGGTCGCCAGGAGATCGGCCTGGGTCTTGATCCCGGGGTGCCACGTCAAGACGTTGTACTCGCGATGCGTCTCCGCGTCGGCGATCCGCCGGGCGACCCACGCCGGGCCCGTGGCCGCGACCTGCCGCGCCCGCTCCGGATCGCCCTCCTGGATGAGCAGCACCGCGCGGTGGTGCACCAGCGAGGCGCGGAGCTGGCCGACAGGTGACGGGTTCTCCGAGCGGGGGTCGTCCGGGTCGACGGCCTCCGCGGCGGCATCGAAGGGCGTGGCGTCCGCGGCGCGGGCGAGATCGGCCTCGATGGCGTCGAGTAGCGCCCGCGCCTCCGCTTCGCGCGCCTGGGTGAGCAGCTCGGACGCGCGGGTGAGCGACAGGAACGCGCGCAGCATCCGGGCGTCGGGCGTCTCGAGGTGCGAGGCGTCGAGCGCGGCGAGCGCCTCGCGGAGCCCGGGCCGGGGGACGGACGAGGTCCAGAACGGGGTGGGCGCGGGCTCCAGCATGATTGGGAAGTCGCGCGCGAGCCGCTCCGCCGCCTGCGCCGGCTCCACCGACGCGAGCAGCGCGAGCGCGTGCTCGCGCCTCAAGCTCCGGAGCCCGGGCTCCGCGTCCCACAGCCCCGCCGCGAGGCGCGCGCGCTCCTCGCCCTGCGCGAGATCCGCGAGGAGCAGGCGCGCGACGCTCGAGCCGTCGGCGCCCGCGCGCAGCCGAGCCTTCGCCTCCTCGTCCCCGGCGCGCGCCCGCAGCGCCTCCGCGAGGAGCGTCCGCGCGTCGGGCCTCGTCTCGTCCCGGAACCCCATCTCGCGCTCGAAGGCGACGCGCGCCTCGACCGCGCTGGCCGCGCCGCCCAGGTCGCCGACGAGCAAACGGGCTTGCATACCGCGCTCCAGCCCGAGGCTTGCGTCCAGGCTGCGAGCGGCCTCTTCGAACCGCCCCTCGCGACAGTACGCCGTGCTCGCCGCGACGCTCGGACAGCGCGCCGCGATCGCGATCGCCTCGTCGTCCAGCCGGTGCTCTCCCGCGACCTCGAAAGCGTGCGCGCAGCCCTGGACCTCGGCGACCTCGACCCGGCGCCGGGCGACCGCGAGCGACTGAGGCGCGGCAGCGGCCAGCGAGTCCTCCAGCCACTGAGCGGCCGCGTCGCGGTGCCAGGGGCTCAGCGCGGCCCACCGGAGCGCGGGCGGGTCCGGGTCCACGTGGCGGGGCGGCATCTCGTAGCGGATGTCGGTGAGGTTCTCCACGGCCTGCGCGCCGAGGACGCTCAGCCCGGAGAACCCGAGCCCGAGCGCGATCGCGCTGACCATGGCCGTCCGCCACATCGCGGGAGCATCCACCGCAGGCGCGCCGTCGAACCGCAGCGCCACCGGCCCGTCCACCTCCCCGACCAGCCGCCAGCCGCCCTCCCCGTGGCGGTAGTCCTTGCCGGCGTCCCGCGTGCGGACGACCCAACCCACCGCGACCACCCGGTCCCCCGGACGCAGCGACGAGAAGCGGGGCTTCGCGGCGTCGTCCACCTTCGAGCTCTCCGTCTCCGAGCTCTCTTCCTCCTTCGAGGCCTCCGCCTCCGAGGCCTCCGCCTCCGAGTCTTCCGCCTCCGAGTCTTCCGCCTCCGAGTCTTCCGCCTCCGAGTCTTCCGTCGAGCCGTCCAGCGCGGCGCGGACGGCGGCCTCGGTGGCGTGGCCGTGGTTCCACAGCCGCGTCCCGGATCTGGCCTCGCGCGAGCCGACCACCAGCGTCACCGCGCCCTCGATCGGGACGCGCTCTCCATCGACCCGCAGCGCGAGCCCTTCGGCCGTCCGCGCGCCGCGAGCGCCGCCCAGCTCGACGCCCGCGACCGCGAGGTCCGCGTGGTTCCCGTCGAACGCGGCGACCGCGCCGTCGGCCACGAGCACGCCTCGCAGGCGGCGCGTCCCCTCGCCGAGCCCGTCGGCCGCGTCCCGAGGCCACGCTCGATCCGCCTCGCGGAGCAGCCGAGCCCGGGCGAGCCGCCGTGTCACCAACCCGACGCCCGCCGCGAATGCACAGACGAGCGAGACCCCGACGAAGGGAGCGAGCCCCAGCCAGCTATCCATCATCCTCCCGGTGCGCGGAGCGCCCGCTCGACCCACCCGTCGAGCGCACGACCACCGTCAGAGCCTACGACGGCAGGCCGGGTAGTGTTCCCGAGCCGCCCGCCAGTTTCTGGGCGCCTGCGCCGCGCGCCGATACAACCGGGCTCGGAGGTGAGTCGGATGAGCGCGACGGGAGAGCTCCCCCTGGCGGTGAGCGGGGATCGACGCCGCGAGCCGCGGACGGACGTGGCGGTCGGGTGCCAGGCGGTGACCGACTTCGACTTCGTCCTGCTCGGCGAGAGCATCGTGAACCTCTCGACGACCGGCCTCCTCCTCAAGGCCGAGGGTGTCCCGGCGGAGGTCGGCGAGCTCGTGATCCTGTCCTTCCAGCCACCGGGCAGCGCGGTCTGGATCGACGTCGAGGCGCGCGTCGCCCGGCTGATCAACGGCACCGAGCCCGGCGCGCCGGGCTTCGGCCTCGAGCTGGTCGAGGAGCTCCCGCCCTTCGAGCGAGGTCTCCTCGAGGCGGCCCTCGAGCGCTCGACCCGCGCCCGCGAGCGCGCCGCCCGCCGCCGCGTCCGCGCCCCGCGAGCCCGCTCCGGCCCCCGCGGCAACGGCGCCCGCCGCCAGACCGTCGTCGAGGTCGGCGAGGTCAAGACCCGCCCCATCGCGGTCCCCGAGACCGGCCTGGCCCGCCGCATCTTCATCGTCGGCTGAGCCGGCCCGGCGGCCGAGCCCGCCTCGGCGAAGAAAGGCCCTCCTGACCTTCTCGTGGGTCACGGACGACCCGGCCGGGCGGACAGAGCCCACCGAGGCGCAGCATGGCGAGGGCCATGAGTGGCTCGGGGGAGTGGAATCCGAACGCGAGCCGGGTGAGCAGGAAGCTGACTCGGTGCCGTACGCGGACACCCCATCCTCGAGAGCTTGGACGACCCGGGATCGGCCACTCCGCGTAGGTGAGGGGTAACCGTTCACGCCCCGGGTTGAGCTCGTGATCCGCCGCGTGCGACGCGTCCTACATGACGACAAAGTCCCTCGAGGAGAAGATCGGGAGCGCGGTGGAGCGGCTGGTC
>JAUHXR010000305.1 GCA_030426845.1 Polyangia bacterium
GACCCAGCTCTGCCCGGCTCCTCGGGCCGTTCTTCAGCCTACTCTCCTGCCTGCTCCTCTGCGCGCCGCTCCCGCTCGTCGGCTGCGACGAGGCGGTGGCGGTCCCGGGCACCGACGCGGGCGGGCCGAGCCCGCGGCCGACCGTCGACGCGGGGGTCGCGCCCTCCGACGCTGGGCCGCCACGCGCGGATGACGCCGGAGTCGAAGAGATGGACGCGGGGGATGCCCTGCCCGACGCGGGATCCGGCCCGGTGACGATGCCCTGCGTCGATCCCTCGCGGCCGCTCCCGGCGGTGCCCTGCGGCGTCGGCTTCGGGATGGAGACGCCGGCGGGGAGCGGGCGTCACCTGTCGCCGCCGTCCACGACCGTGCACCGCGTCACCACCCTCGCCGCGAGCGGACCGGGCTCGCTCGATGCCTGCGTCCGCGCCAGCGGGCCGCGCGTCTGCGTCTTCGAGGTGTCTGGCATCATCGAGCGCACGCGCTACCTCACCGTCTCGGAGCCGTACCTCACGATCGCGGGGCAGACCGCGCCCTCGCCGGGGATCTCGATCCACGGCTCGGGGATCCACATCGAGACGAGCGACGTGCTCATCTCGCACCTCCGCATCCGCGTAGGCGACCGCCCGGACGGAGACCCGGTCCACAACCGGGACGCGATTCGGATCTCCAACAACGCTCGCGAGCCGCGTCGCATCGTCATCGACCATTGCTCGCTCGCGTTCTCGAGCGACGAGATGATGTCGGTCTGGTACGCGGCAGGCGACGTCACCCTCTACGAGTCGCTCCTCGGCCACCCGCTCAACGACTCGATCCACGTGGACGAGGGCGCGAGCGGGCCGGGGCCGCACGGGTTCGGTGTGCTGTTCGGGCAGGAGTCGGATCGGGTGGCGATGGTGCGCTCGGTGCTGGCCCACCATCAAGGCCGCAACCCGCTCTCGCGCGCGGATGGGCTCGTGATGGTGAACAACCTCGTCTATGGCTGGGGCTCGAACGTGACGGCCTTGGCCTCGGTCGGAGGCTCCATCAACCGCGCGACCGTCGTGGGCAACGTGTATGTGCCTGGCCCTGGCTCGGCCGATCGTCCCGCCATCCGTGTCCAGTCGCTCCCGACCGGCTCCGCGGTGTTCCTGGCCGACAACGACGGCCCGGGGGTCACCTCGGATCCGTGGTCGCTCGTCGAGGGTTCGAGCAGCCGGCGCGCCGACGCGCCGCCCGTACTGTTCGACGGATACGCGCCGCGCCCCACCGCCGGGCTGCGCGAGGACCTGCTGCGCACCGTGGGCGCGTGGCCGTCAGCGCGCGACGCGGTGGACGAGCGGCTGCTGCGTGAGGTGCGCGACGAGACCGGGCGCATCATCAACTGCGTCGAGGACGACGGCTCCCCTCGGTGCGACGCGAACGCCGGCGGCTGGCCCACGCTCGCCGAGAACACGCGGGCCCTCGACCTGCCCGAGCGACCCCACGACGACGACGACGGGGACGGCTACACCAACCTCGAGGCCTGGCTGTTCTCGTTCGCGCCCTGAGGAGCGCCCCTGAAGAGCAGGCGCGGGTCGCTCCGCGTGACCGTTGCGGAGCGACGCGCACCTCGTTCACAGCGAAGCGCAGCCCACGGGCGACCATCGTGTAGCCTGGAGCCTCGATGCAGCTCCGGCCTGGTGACGTCTTCGCCGAGGACTTCCTCGTCGAGCGCGAGCTCGGACGCGGCGGCATGGGGGCGGTCTACGTCGTCGAGCAGCGGAGCACGGGCAAGCGACGCGCGCTGAAGCTGATGAGCTCCGAGCTGCTCACCGACGCGCGCGCGGCCGAGCGGTTCCTGCAGGAGGCGAAGGTCGGAGCCCGCGTCGCGTCCGAGCACGTCGTCGAGGTCATCGCGGCCGGCGTCGATCGTGCCGGAGCGCGACCCGTCCCGTGGCTCGCGATGGAGCTCCTCGAGGGTGAGTCGCTCGCCGACGCGGTCGAGCGCGACGGGGCGATGAGCCCGACCCGCGCTCGCGAGATCCTGCGCCAGCTCTGCCACGGCCTCGGCGCCGCTCACCGCGCCGGGCTCGTCCACCGGGACGTGAAGCCCGACAACGTCTTTCTCGCACAGACCCAGAGCGCGGCCGCCTCGCTCCGGGTGAAGCTCCTCGACTTCGGCATCGCGAAGATCCTCGCGCCGACCGTCGAGGGCGTCGGCCGCACGACGGCCCCGATGGGGACGCCGCTCTTCATGGCGCCCGAGCAGACCCGCGCCGGCGCGGTCGACCCGCGCGCCGACGTGTGGGCGCTCGGCCTCCTCGCCTACCACCTCCTCACCGGCCAGCACTACTGGCGGGCCGCGCAGGAGCTCGGCGTGCCGCTCACCGCGCTGCTCGTCGAGATCAGCGTCGACCCGATCGAGCCTCCGTCCGCCCGCGCCGCCGCCCACGGCGTGTCGCTCCCCGCGGGCTTCGACGCGTGGTTCCTCCGCTGCGTGAACCGCGACCTCGACGCGCGCTTCCCCGACGCGACCGCGGCCTGGGACGCCCTCGCGGGGCGCCTGAGCGAGGACGCCTTCGCGGCCACGCTCGACAGCGGCCAGCTCGACCGTGCCCAGCTCGCCAACCGCCAGCTCGACCGTGCCCAGCTCGCCAGCGGCCAGCTCGCCAGCGGCCAGCTCGCCAGCGGCCAGCTCGCCAGCGGCCAGCTCGACCGTGCCCAGCTCGCCCAGGGCCAGCGCTCCCTCGCCGCCTTGGGCGCTCCCTCGCCGCCGGCCACCCCGACCCACCCGAGCGCTCCGACGTCACCCGTGCCCGCCCCGGACGCAGCCGCTCCCAGCGCGCCGGTTCCGGCCGCAGCCCCGGCCCCGGCCCCGGCCCGGGCCTCCGCTCCGGCCCCCGCTCCGGCCTCGGCCCACACCACCGCCGCCGCGCCGCCCGCGAGCGGAGGCCGCATCGCGTTGATCGCCGGCGTGGTCATGCTCGCGATCGGCGGCGCGGCCCTCGGCTACGGCCTGCGCACCCCCGAGGGTCCGACCGAGGCCAGCGTCGCGACGACGCCTCCTCCTCCGGCGCCCGATCCGATGGCGCCCCTCGCGCCGCGCCCGTCCGCCGACGCCCCGGCCGCCGACCTCGCGAGCCCAGGCGCCGACAACCGGGACGATCGGACGTTGGACGAGGCGCACGCGCACGACGCGAACCGGCACGAGACGAGCGCGGCCGACACGAGCGCGGCCGACACGAGCGCGGCCGACACGAGCGCGGCCGACACGAGCGCAGACGACACGAGCGCAGACGACGCGAGCGCGAACGCTACGAGCACGGGCGACGCCGCCGCGGACGACGCGACCACAGATCCCACCGACCCCGTCCGTCGCGCCGTCGCGCCACCACCGCGTCTGAGCCCGGCCGAGCGCGCGGTGCGCGACAACTTCGTCCGCGCCGCGCGTCGTGACTGCCGCACCCGCCTGGCCGCCTCGGGCCAGCGTCGCCAGCGCATCGCGGTGCGCGTCCAGCTCGGCGCGAACCAGTCGACGCCCACCCGCATCCAGGTGCGGCCCCGCGAGTGGGGCGCCTGCTTCCTGAACAGCGCGGGGACCCTCTCGTGGCCGCGGGGCCCGGCGAGGACGATCGAGCTCTCGTTCGTCCTCGAGCAGTGAACGCCGCGGAGCCGTGAACGGGCCGGGCCTCGCTAGCCGAGGTCGCGCGGAGAGAGCACCTCATGCAACCGCCAGCCCCCCGGCGCCGCCATCGCGTCCGTCCACGTCGCGTGCTCCGTCGACATCAACGCCGCGGACCCGGTCTTCATCACCGCCTCCTCGCCGGTGAGCCACTCCACGGCCTCCTCCCAGCCGGGGTTGTGCCCGAGCATCAAGGCCGTCCGCACGTCCTCGCCGAGGGCGGCCGCGGCTACGCGGACCTCCTCGGTGGACGCGTGGTAGAGCTGGCGGAAGAACCGCGCCTCGGACGCCGCGCCGAGCGACCCCCGCATCCGCTCCCACGTCTCGACCGTCCGCGCCGAGTCGCTGCTGAGCACCGCGTCCGGCGCCCAGCCTCTCCGCGCCAGCTCCGCCCCGACCTTCGGCGCGGCGCGCCGGCCGCGCTTGTTGAGCGGCCGCGCGTGGTCCGTCGGCGCGTCCGTCTTCCACGAGCTCTTCGCGTGGCGCATCAGCACCAGCCGCAGCGGCGCGCGGTCCGCTCGAGGCGCGCCCGTCACTCGCGCGGCTGCGCCGCCAGCTCCTCGAGCCGACGCCGCACCTCGTCCTCGCTCACCCGCATGCCCTCGGGCATCGGCGGCGGCTGCTCGTGCACCTCCACCCGCGTCTCCTCGCCCGACGCAGCCGACGGCCGGATGTGCACGTCGAGCAGCACCACGCCTCCCCGCGCGTCACGTGGCCGTGCGCCGATGTAGCTCACCGACGCGCCCACGTGCCGGATGTCGAGCGTGTTGAGCCGCGGCCCGAAGTAGCGCAGCAGCGGCTCGCGCGGCACCACCGACGCGTAGACGTGCGTCCGGTCCTCCCGTAGCGCCTCCAGCTCCTCGAGCCCTCGCGGCAGCGTCAGCCCCGCGACCACCACGTCCGACTCCCGCGGGATCCCGTTCTCGTCGTAGATCGGGTCGACCTCGCGAGCCCGCGGCTCTGGCGCCGGCAGCGCCTCGCCGACCCCGTCCGTGCTCGGCGCCGTCTCCCCGCACCCCGCGGTGCCCAACGAGACCAGCACCCACCCGATCAGCGCCCCGCGCATCCCGCGAGCGTACATGAGTTCCACCGCGATGCGCCCCGGCTCCCCACCCTCCGACGGGGAAGCTCGGACCGTCCTCTCCACGCTCGGCGGAACGCGGCCGCCGAGGGGCACGAGAGTTCCAAGAGCTCGGACCGTCCCCGCGACGCGGCCTCGTAAGCGGAGGCATGCGCCCCAGCGCAGTTTCCTCGGACGAGCGAAGCGAGTCTTCGCGCCCATTGCGTCGGAGGTCCGCCCCCGGCGCCGAAGGCGCCGATGTCGGGAGGGGGGGCTCCATTCGGATTCACTCCGAATGGGGGGGAGGGTTTGCGCCAACCCCTCCCAGCCAGCCTCCGCGGTGATGCGCCCCAGCGCCGTCGCCCCGGACGAGCGAAGCGAGTCCTCGCGTCCGCTGCGTCGGAGGTCCGCCCCCGGCGCCGAAGGCGCCGATGTCGGGAGGGGGGGCCCCATTCGGATTCACTCCGAATGGGGGGGAGGGTTTGTGTCAAACCCTCCCAGCCAACTTCAGTAGTCCACCTGCCCCGCGAAGCCGGTCACGCTCGTGAAGGACTGCGGCGCTGGCAGGGTCTGCTCGACCGTCCGGATCGCGCCGTCGTCCGCGTCGCGCGCGTTGCGCCCGCTGAGCTGCGCCCGCAGCACGAAGCCGCCGCCGCCGGTGTTGTTCACCCGGAAGCGCGTCCCGATGTACGCGTCGAACTCGTCCGTCCCCGTCACGCAGGTCGGGCGCTGCGTCACGCCGACGCCGAGGACGACCTCGTTGCCCATCGCCGGCTGGAAGTGCCGGTCGAAGACCCCCGAGTTGGGCACCGACTCGAACCGTGGCTGCGGGAAGTAGCCGCCGAGCACGTCGATGTAGCCCGCGCTCGCGCCCTCGGCCGGCGCCGGCGGCGCGCCGTTGGCGAGGTAGTCCACCGCCCAGATGCGCCCCGAGCCGAACTCGCAGGCGTCGCCCGACGCCGCGTTGGAGTCGAACGTCCCGAAGTAGACCGTGCCCTCGAACAGCTCGAGCGGGCCCGTGACCTGCTCACCGTCGTGCAGGCGGATCTCCCAGTTCATCTCGGTCGAGTAGATCGGCGTCGAGCCGCTGAACGTCACGTGCTCGGTCAGCGAGACCACCCGGTTCTCCATCGTGCCGTCGAGCGCGTCGATGTCGCCCGTGGCCTGGAGGATGACGAGCTCGCCGTCCTGGTTGCTCGAGACCAGCGGCGGGTTGTAGGCCGGCTGGCCTTCGGTCGCCGGGCTGTCGTGGAAGATGTCGTGGACCTGCCGCACGTCCCAGGTGAGCGGGCTGCGCGACGTGAAGTCGGCCGTCCACAGCACGCCGTCCGCGTCGGTGAAGAACGCGCGCTCCGCGATCGCCCCGACCCCGCCGGGGTAGAGCGCGACCCCGCCGGTCAGCGGCGCGCCGAACACGTTGTGATCGAAGCTCCGGATCACCTGGCCGGTCACCACGTCGACCCACTGGAGGATCCGCCCGGTGTTGTCCCAGCAGCGCTGGCGCGCGCGGGCGTTGGTCGTCCCCTGGGTGACCGGCGGCTGGCCGCGGCCCTGCGAGGGGCAGCCGACCGGGCCGGTCGCGGCGCGGCGCGTCGCGTCCTCGCTGCCCGCGCCGCCGGGGAGCAGCACGATCGCGCGCTCCTGGAGCGTGCCGCCGACGTCGACGAGCACCTGGCCGATCGCCGGGGTGCCGTAGGAGCTCCCCATCGGCGTCGCGCCAGCGCCAGGCCCCGTGTCGCCCACGAACTGCCAGAGGAACTCCGGGTGCAGCGGGTCGGTCACGTCGAGCGCGAAGTAGCCGGGCGCGCCCGCGCGGAAGCCCATCACGAGGACGGTGTGGTAGATGCGGCCGTCCGGGTTGTCGGTCGGCAGGCGCCGGTAGAAGACGTCCTGCACCACCGGGGTGCCGTCGAGCATGATCTGGTGCGAGGTCGAGGCCGCGTCGAGCTTCGGCAGGAGCACCGGCGGGATGAAGCCCCACAGCTCCTCGCCCGCGGTGAGGTTGGTCGAGCCGCGGTTGAAGTCCTCGGCCGCGAAGGCGTGGAGCACGCCGTCGTTGGTGCCCACGTAGACCACGGTCGGCCGGTCCGCGACGCCGGCCAGGCGGCGGAACAGGTTGTAGGACTCGTCGGGGATGTCGAGCCGGGGCGGGCCCACCGTGACGGGCGACGAGTGGTAGATGTCGCTCATCCGCGACGCGCAGGCGTCCTCCCACGCGGGGTCCTCGGAGCAGACCGGGTCGTAGCGGTCGGGCGTCCGGCCCCACACCCAGTCGACGATCCGCGCGCGCTGCGCGTCGCGGACCGACGGAGGGCCGCCCGAGATGCCGAAGTGCGCGTGCGGCACGTTGGCGTCGAAGGCGGTGATGCCGACCCCGCTCACCGCGCCCGTCGGGAGCGCCGCGCCGAGGGGCACGGCGGTGGCCGCGGTGCCGATGAGGTTGCCGTCGGTGTCCGCCGCGCTCGGCGTCACCACCGTCAGCAGCCGCCGCCTGTCCGGGCCGCGCCGGTTGAGCTCGATGTCGAAGCGCACGCGGTTGCCGACCGGCTCCGCGACCGGGACGTCGCTCGCGTTGCACTGGAACTGCGTCCGCTCGAGCACGCCGCGCCAGTTGGCCACCGTCCCGCCGACCACGAAGCCCGCGTTGAACTCGAGCTGGGTCGGCGTGCTGCCCGACACGAAGGTGCTCGAGCCCGAGACGAACGACGGGCGCGTGCGCGTGGTGTTGCCGTTGGCGGTCTGGTTGAACACCGTCGAGAGGACCTCGGCCAGCTCACGGCAGCCCGTCGGGTTGCTCGCGCGCTCCGCCGGCGTGCACGGGGTCGAGCGGGCGAGGAGCGCGCCGTCCGTGCCGCCCGCGACCGCGATCGCGTTGAGCTGGCCGATCGCGGTCGTGTCGTCGACGTCGATCGCGACGACGTAGAGGCCATCGAGGACGGGGTTGCCGCACTCGGCGCCGTCGTACTGGCAGAGGTCGTGGGCGACGTCGCGCGCGAGCGGGTAGGGGCAGGTCCCGCTCTCGCAGCGGAAGGGCGGGCCCCGGAAGTCCGCGTCCGGCTGGCCGTCGGTGAGGAGCACCGCGTAGCGCTGGCGGCAGCCCTGGAACGGGTCGTTCGCGGTCACGCTCGGGTCGGTCGCGAGGTAGTGCGCGAAGTCGTAGAGCAGCGCCGCGGTCGGCGTGCCGCCGAAGGGCCGCGTCGCCAGGAGCTCGTCCTGCACCGCCTGGTTGGTCGGGCCGATGTCCGCGTCGTTGGTGGCCACCGGGATGAGCCGCCCGCCGAGGGTGGAAGACTCGTTGCGCGCGCCGCTGTCGACGGTGAAGGCGGTGATGCAGCCCTGGTACGAGAGCGGGCGGGGGTCGCCGTACGAGAAGCCGCCCGCGATGCCGGTGTTGTCGCCGAGCGCCTCGCGGGTCGCGAAGGCCGACGCAGACACGAGCAGCGGGTGCGTGTCCGTGAACGTGTAGATCGAGTCGAAGGTCATCAGGCCGAACTTGATGCGGTCGGCGTAGACATCGAGCGCGCCGGTGTTGAGCTGGGCGACCCCGAGCGGCGGCTCGTGGTAGTCGAGGTAGTAGTTCCAGTCGGGCGCGCCGACGTAGGCGTCGCGCGAGTGCGCGGTGCAGTAGTAGTCAGTGTCCGGCCACTGGCCGGTGAGCGCCTCGAGGACCCGCGTCCACCGGTTGCGCTCGTTCGTCCCGCCGCTGCCGGCCGCGCCCGCGCACTGCGGCACCGGCGCGTCGGAGCCGCCGTCCATGCGCTCCATCGAGCCGGACGTGTCCACGAGGAGCATGACCGCGGGGCGGATGTTCCGGATGTCCGGGTCGGTCTGCGCGCTCGCGGGGGTCGCGATCGCGACGCCAGCGGTGGCCGCGAGCAGCGCCGCGGCGCAGGTGTGGAAGAACGCCCTCATCATCGTTGCACCTTCCATCTCAGCCGCCCCCCGCGAAGGGCCCCATCTCGGTCATCGCGCGCGCGGAGACCGAGGACTCGTTGAAGCTGCGGGGGTCGCTCCCCACCGTGACGTCGGTCGGAGGAGCCATCCGGCCGCGGGCGGTGAGGTTGAGCCGCACGTAGTTGAAGGGGTCGCGGCCCGCGTGGTCGCGTCCCGCGACCTGCCGCTGCGTGCGGTACATGTCCGTGCCGTCGGCGGTGAACGTCGCGACGGTGTGATTGCGCGGGCCGAGCGACGGCACGCGCAGCGGGTCGGTCTCGAGCGGCGGCGCGGTGACGCCGGGCGCGCTCGCGAAGTCGGTCATCTCGATGCGGAGCAGGTTGGTCGCCTGATCGATCGTGGCCGAGCCCGGGCCGGTCTGGGTGTTCGCCGCGACCTGGGTGCGCGAGTACTGGACGAAGGTCGCCTGCGCGCCGATCGCGTCCATGTAGGCGAGCGCCGCGTAGGCCCCGCCCTCCGCCACCTGGCCGGTCTGCATCGCGGTGCGCGAGTAGCCGGCCGCGCGCAGCTCCATCGTCGTCGCGTGGACCGCGAAGGTCGCCGTCGCGGTGGTCATCAACAGGACCATCAGGACCATCAGCATGGCCGCGCCCTCGCGCTTCTCGGCGCGCTGGCGGGGGGCTCGGGTCGTGCGTCGGCGGGCCATCAAATCCTCGGGATCAGGTTGGGCATCTGGATCTCGGTGGTCATCGTCCGCACGCGCGCGGCGCCGGGCCGACCGGGGAAGACCTGGTAGCGGTTGAGCGGCGCGCCGACCGGGCGCCCCGCGCCCCAGGTGTCGGGCCAGGGGAAGCGCGGGTCCTGCTCCGGGGTCCGGGCCGCGATCGAGACGATCGCCGAGCGGACCTGCCACGGGGTCGCGTTCAGCGTGGCCTGGGCCGCGGCGCCGTTGAGGCGCACGAGGTTGGGCGGGTTGCCGACGACGAGGTTGGTGTCGACGATCCAGTCGACGTTGAAGTCGACCGCGTACTCGAGGACGGTGCGCGCCGTGCCGGCGAGCGGAGTGTCGGCGACCATGTCCAGCTCGCGCCGCTCGAGGCGGGTGTTCGGGCCGGACACGTCGAGCGCGTTGGGCGCGAGGGTCGAGCCCACCGGCGTGCCGGCGATGACGTACTCGACCTCGCTGATCGGCGTGACGAGGGCGCCGCGCCCGAGCCCGTCGAGGCACGGGTTGTCGAGCCCGACGCCGGGGGTGATGTCGATGCGCGCGGTCGTGCCCGCCGCGTCGATGCTCCGGCCCACGATGTTGACGAAGAAGTGCGTCCGGTTCGGCGTCTCGATGTGCAGCATCCGGCCGTCGCGGAACACCTCGTTGAAGCGGTTCACGTCGATGGAGCTGCTCGCCTGGTTGACGAAGTTGCGCCGGAACGCGAGCCAGTTGGTCTGGAGGAAGACCTGGTTGCCGGCGGAGTTGAAGGTGCGCACCAGGAACTGGTCGCCCGTCGCGTAGGCGCCCGTGAGGCGGACCCGGTCGGCGCTGACGCGGTTGGCGGTGCGGTTGACCGTGTCGAGCACGGTGTTGCTGGCCGCGTCGCTGTCCACGAACTGCACCGCGGGGACCTGCGTCGGGATCGCGGGGATGTTGCACGTGCGGACGGTGGGCGCGTTGTTCGCCGAGACGTGGAGGTAGCCCGCGCGCGAGAAGTCGCGGCGCAGGCGCTCCATCGCGTTGCGTACCGAGCGCTGGGTGACGCCGACCCGCTGCTGCTCCTGGAAGTGACGCGAGCTCGCGCCGCCGAGCGAGAACACCGCGGCCACCACGAGCGCGCCGATCGTCAGCGCGACCATCAGCTCGACGAGGGTGAAGCCTGCGCGACGGACCGAGCGAGCGCGATGAAGACCTTGGCGCATCACGGGGCCGGCATCGGGGTGTAGCGGATGACCGTCGAGGCGTAGGCCATCCGGAGCCGCTGGTCGTTGGTGAGGGTCGCCGGGTTCACGCCGGGCGCGCACTGCGCGAGGGCGGCGCGGCCGGGGTCGGAGACCGTGCCGGAGTGGCGTCGGAGCCACCACACGCGCACGTCGGCGCGCATCGCGCGGCCGAGGTAGAGCCACTCCAGGCGGACGTTCGCGCAGTAGTAGGCCTGCGTCGGGTCGTTGGTGTCCTGCCCATAGAAGTCGAACGACGAGGCCTCGCCGCTGATGGGGTCGGGCACCGGGACGAACCAGT
>JAUHXR010000306.1 GCA_030426845.1 Polyangia bacterium
CCCGGACCGCTCCGATCGCGGGGCCGCCTCCCAGGAAGTACACCGCGCCGCCGAAGCCGGAGCCGTCGACCGAGCCGACCAGGAAGTCGTCGAACCCGTCGCCGTCCCAGTCGCCCGCCGCGCGCAGCGTCCATCCGAAGCGCTCGGGCGGGGTGCGGCCGACGGGCGGGGGCACTCCGATCGAGTAGGGGGTCTCGACCCCGCCGCCGATCACCACGACGCCTCCGGTGACGGGCGGCGACCCCGTGCCGACGTTGAAGTCACCGCCGGCGCCGATCGCGAGGTCACCGAGGCCGTCGCCGTCCACGTCGCCGATCCCGCCGGCGGCCACGCCGTAGTAGGGGTCGTCCGGCACGTCGACCGCGGCCGAGGTGACGATCGCGTCCCCGAGGCCGAGCCCGCCGAGGACCGTCCAGCTACCCTCGGTAGACAGCACGACGTCTTCACGTCCGTCGCCGTCCACGTCGCCGACGATCGCCATCCGCCGCGGCGGCGCGGCCATCGCCACCTCGCCCGCGGTGGCCGACGGGCCGGTCGGTCCGCCGCGGTAGATCGCGATGAGCCCGTCGGCCCGCGCGAGCAGCTCGTCGCGTCCGTCCCCGTCGAGGTCGGTGGCGCCGAGCCACGCACCCAGCCCCGGCGATCCCCCGAGGGTCTGGACGGTCGCCGGGTCGAGCCCGTCCGCTGCGCCGAGGTAGACGTAGACGCGATCCTCGGCGGGGGCGCCCACCGCGAGGTCGCCGAATCCGTCGCCGTCGAAGTCGCCGGCCGCGAGCGTCTCGCCGTACTGCGCGGCGGTCGAGCCGACGGTGAGCGCGACCGGCGCCGCGTCGAGGCCGCTCGCGTCGTTCGAGAACACGAAGACCGCCTCCGCGATCGGGCCGCTCGAGGTCTCGGGGCGCCCGCCCACCGCGAGGTCGGCGTAGCCGTCGCCGTTGAAGTCGCCCCGCGAGCGCCCGACCCGGAGGTAGCGAGGCGCGGACGGCGCGCCGCAGTCGGCGCCCGCGCAGGCCGCGACGCGCCAGGCGTACATCGCGCCGAGCGGAGGCGTATCGTCCACCACGAGCCGCGGCGTGATGAGGGTCGTGCCGGCGGCGTCCAGCGTCAGCTCGGGGCTCGCGAACGCGCAGGACGCGATCGCGCCGGGCACGCACTCGCGGGTCAGCTCTACCCGGTAGCGATCGGCGCCTGGGACGTCGTCCCACTTCAGGCGCGCGGTGAGCGTGTCGTGCCGCGCGTTGTTCGGCGGCGGGGCGAGCGCGCTCCCGGTGTAGACGCCGTTCGCCGGCGCGCGGAGGGCCGGGGTCGGGACCTGGCAGCCTGCGCTCGGGTCGCACACCCCGCTCGCGCAAGCGTCGCCGTCAGGCGGGTAGACGCAGACCGCCTCCGCGCAGCGCGCCGGCGCGCAGCTCGCCATCGCCGCGCAGTCGTCGTCGACCGCGCACTCCGGCGCCGGACAGGACGGCTCGCGGCCGGACACGCACCCCGGGTCGACGCACTCGCCCGCGAGGCAGGCGAGGCCCTCGTCGCAGATCACGCCCCGGCAGCGCCGGGTCAGCACCACCGAGAGCGCGAGCGAGGAGGCGTTGTTGGCGATGACCGCGCGCTCCAGCAGCAAGGCCCCGCTCGGATCGTAGAGGCCGACGCGGAGGCGCCGCGCGCCGTCGGGCGCGAGGCCGGTGAGCTCGGCGACCCGCACCCCGCGCGCCAGGTCGTCCTCGGCGGCGACCGCGTAGGTCACCTCGCCGCCCCCCTCGAGGGTCACCCGGATCTCGGCGACCTCGTGGCCCGCGACGAAGTCCGAGTAGACGTCCACCACGAGGTCGACCTCCTCGCTGCAGCCCGCGAGGGCGGCGAGGAGGAGCGCGGTCAGACGCCAGGCGCGCACGCCTCAAGGTACACCAGCGGGCGAGCGCACGACGAGGGGTCCGGGCGTCTGCGCCGAACCCCTCGTCGTCGCCCCGCGTGATCGGGCTCAGTAGCGGAGGATCCGCTCCTCGGTCACGGTGACGCGCCCGAGGTCGAGCGGCGACACGGGGATGGCGCGCGCGTCGCCGTGGCCCTTGGCCTCGATCGGGCCGACCTGGTCGTCGTAGCGCGGGCTCCTCGGCTCCTCGGAGACGCCCGGCGCGAGCAGCGCGCGGGCCCCGTCCACGTCCGCGAAGTCCACGCTGAGCGGCCAGCTGCTCGCCGCGGTGGAGCCGATGGTGTGGATGAAGTCCTGCGGGATGTCCGCCTCGAGGTCGAAGTCGGGGGCCAGCGAGCAGGATCCGCCGGCTGCCTCGGTGAGGCACGTGAAGTTGACCTGAGTCTGGATGGTGAACGGCTCCGCCGGGGCCGCGGCCCACTGCTCGAGGGTCGTGCCGACCGTCCCCGCGAGCGCGAGGTAGGCGCCCTCGGCCGCGCGCAGGACGATGTCCGCCTCGTCGCGCCCGAGCACGGTCGGGTCCGCCGCGTAGGCGCGGAGGAAGTGCGAAACGCCCGCCTCGGCCGCCGCCCAGCGGCAGGCGAAGTGGTCGAGCCGCGCCGGGGTGATGGACTGGCCGACGACCGCGCGCGCGACCCGGTCGAACTGGATGCGCGAGTCCACCACGCCGCCGCCCTCCGAGAGCCACCGCTCGAGCGCGTTCAGCACCCGGCTCGCGCGCGCCGCGCGGGTCGTCGGGGCGACCGTGTCGTCGTCGGCCGGCATCCACGCCTGGTCGCGGAGCTGGCGCAGGGCGCGGGTGAGGCCGACCGCGGTCAGGCTCGTCGCGTCGACGTGGAGGGCGTGGAGGTCGGCCGGATCCACCGGCCCTGGCGCCTCGATCAGCCGCGCGAGGCGCTGGCGGAGCTCCGCGCTGCGCAGCGTGTCGCCGTTGCCCCGGACGCCGGCGTAGACGTGCCGCTCGTACCAGGCCCCGACCGGGAGGTGGTTGCCGCTGAAGAGGTAGCCGGACGGCGGATCGATGACGTGCGGGTTCCACTCGAGCGGGAGCTGCCCGCGCCAGGCGGACGCGCTGGCGCTGCCGTCGTAGGGGTGGCGGCCGCGCAGGTCGGCGTCGCCCACCCGGAGGGCCGGGCGGTCGGCGATCACGCCGAGGAGGTGGTAGGCGATGTGCGTCTCACCGCTCTCCGCGTCGACGCCGCCGTAGAGCGCGTTCACCGACGGGCGCACCCAGTGGCGGAGCGCGTCGCGGTACGACTCGAGGGAGTCGGCGCGCATGAGCTCGATGCCCGCGATGACCGAGTGATCACCCGGGCGCAGCGAGTCGGCGCGGCGCACCGCGACGGGGCGGCCGTCCGACGTGGCGCCCACGATCGGCCCGAAGCGCGTCCGGCGGACAGGGATCGTCAGCGGGTCGCCGCCGCGGACCGCGATGGTCTCGTCGCGCATCTCGAGGGCGTAGGGCACTCCGTCGACGAGGTAGCTGGTGCCGTCCTCGGTCAGCTCGAGCGCGTAGGTGTCCGCGAGGTCCATGCCGCCGGCGGTCACGACCTGCGAGACGTGGCGGCTGAAGAACGACACGAGCCCCGGCGCGCCGGCGAACCCGACGCCGCGGACGTCGATGCCCTCGGACGGGACCGACATGTGGACCTCGTACCAGTGCGACGGAGCCTGCAAGACGAGCTGCGGCTCGCCGAAGACGTAGGGGAGGCCGGTGGCGAGGTGCTCGCCGGCCACCACGAAGGCCTGGCTCGCCTTGATGTCGACCGGCTCGCGGATCGCGGCGATGCCGCGGTCCGAGCCGGTGTTGCCGAAGCCGGGCGGCCACACTCCGTCGTCGGGCTCGGGCACGATCGCGGCCGCCTCGTCGATGACGGTCTGGCCGCACGACAGGGGAGTGCAGCCGTCGGCGTCGGCGCAGTCGGCGAACGTCGCGAGCTCGGCCTGAACCGCGGCGCGGGTCGAGCCGAAGGTCTCGCCGATCGCGTCCCAGCCGAGCAGGACGTCCGCCGCGGTCCAGCGCGCGACGTCGCGGATCTGCAGCTCGTCGAAGAGCGTCCCGAGCGCGGGCCGCTCCGCGAGCTGCGCGTTGACGCCGGCCGCGTAGGCCTCGAGGAGCGCGCGGCGGTCGGCGGGCATCGCGCGCACCGTCTGCTCCGCGTCGCGGTCGATCCCGAGCGCGCGGTAGAAGCGGTCCGATCCGATCAGCGCCTCGCGCCGGCTGATCGCGCCGGGCGTCGAGCTGATGGGCGCGAAGCGCTCCGCGAGCCGCCCCTGGAGGAGCGATCGGCGGTAGTGCATCTGGAAGAGTCGATCCTCCGCGTGCACGAAGCCGAGCGCGAACATCGCCGACTCGAGATCCCGCGCGACGATGTGGGGGACGCCGCGGTCGTCTCGGAGGACGCGCACCGCCTGCGCGTTCTCGCCGCGGAGGCCGTCGGTGCCCGAGTGCGTCTCGGCGTCGGCGGGGCTCATCGCGCAGCCCGCGGCGAGCGCGGCGAGGAGCGCGACCGTGACGAGCCGGCGCCGCCGCGCGGCCGGGGGAGTGCCAGGGGTTCGGGGAGTGGGGGAAGACACGAGGACCGCCTTTCGGGTGTGAGGGAGTACGTCCCCGGCCATCGCAGACCGCGTGCCAGCCCCCGCGCGCTCGGCTCGCGCGCCAGGGTGCGACCGCCGCGTCGCAGGTCGGGGGCGCCCGCGGCGCGCGGGTGCTCCGATCCAGCCTCAGGGGCCGTCTCAGGGGCGCGGCGCGTCGAGCTGGCGGCGGAGCGTCGCGGGGTCCGAGGTGGGCAGCTCGCAGCGGCCGAGCTCGCAGACGTAGGCGGTCGCATGGCCGTCGATCGCGACCTTGTCCCGCAGGGCCGCGAAGCCGGCGCGCAGCGCGTCCGGCGCGCCGTCGGCCCCGAGCCGCACGGTCAGGACCCGCCCCTCGCTGCGGCTCCGCACCTCGGCGAAGAGCGTCTGGTCGTCGTCCCCCACGAGCACGACCTCGCGGGGGTTGGAGACGAGGTGGTCGAGGGCCACGAGGAGGAAGCCCGAGGCGAAGGGCTCGTTCACCGCGCGCGCCGAGGCCGCGCGGGCCGCGCGCTCGCCGCGCTGGTAGAGCGCCCGGTCCCCCGCGATCGCGCCGACCTCGAGGGCCGCGAGGATCGCGGCGCTGCCGCCCGACGGAAGGACGCCGTCGTCGAGGTCGGGGCGCCGGAGCGGGAGCCCGCCCGGCCCGTCCGCGTCGGTGTGGACGAAGGCGTTCAGCGCGGGGTCGTGGAGTCGGGTGACCATCGCGTCGGTGATCGCGCGCGCGGCGGCCAGCCACCGGGGATCGCCGTCGGCCGCGTGAAGCCGCACGAGGCCGAGGGCGCTCAGCGCGTAGTCGTCGAGGAAGCCCTCGCCAAGGCTCTCGCCGCGACGGCGGCCGCGGAGCATGCGCGCGCCGTCCCAGCACCGCTCGATGAGGAAGCGCGCCACGCGCTGCGCGGCGGCCACGTAGCGCGGCTCGTCGAGCCAGCGGCCCACCGTCGCGAGGCTCATCAGCGCGAGCCCGTTCCACGCCGCGAGCTCCTTGTCGTCGACCGCGGGGGCCGCGCGCCGGGACCGCGCCGCGAGCAGCGGTCCGCGCGCTCGGGCGAGGCTGGCGCGCGCGCCGGCCGGGTCGAGCCCGAGGGTCTCGCGCGCCCGCGCGTCGCTCACCCGGTGCAGGACGCTCCGCCCGTCGAGGAGCGGCTCGCCCCCCTCGCTCACGCCGAAGAGCACCGCGAAGCGCGCGCCGTCCTCCTCCCCGAGCGCCGCCTGGAGCTCGCGCGGCGTCCAGGTGTAGTAGCGCCCTTCGCCCGCCGGATCGTCCGCGTCGAAGCCGACCACCATCCCGCCGTCCGGGCGCTGCCAGCCGTCGATCAGGTCGTCGAGGATCGCGCGGCCCACCTCGACGAACCTCGGCTCCTCGAGCCAGCGGCCCGCCTCCACGTAGACCTGCGCGAGCTGCGCGTTGTCGTAGAGCGTCTTCTCGAAGTGAGGAACGTGCCACGCGCGATCGACCGCGTAGCGGTGGAACGTGCCGGCGAGGTGGTCGCGGACCCCGCCGCGGAGCATCTGATCGAGCGTCAAGATCACGTGTGAGCGCGCGGCCGCGTCGCCGGTGCGCCGCGCGTAGCGGAGCTCGGCGAGGAGGAGCGGCGCGTTGGGGAACTTCTGCCGCCGGCCGAAGCCGCCGAGCTCCGGGTCACGCGAGCCGTCGAGGCGGTCCATCGCGGCTGCGACGCGCGAGGGCTCGACCGGTCCCTGCACTCCGCCGAGCCGGCGCGCGTCCGCCTCGATCGCGCGGATCGCCTGGCGACCCTGGGCGGCGAGGGCCGCGGCGGGCTCCTCGCGGAAGCGGCGGTCGACCTCGCGGAGGACGTCCAGGAAGCCGGGGCGGCCGCCCGAGCCGTGGCGGGGGAAGTAGGTGCCGCCGAAGAACGGCACGAGGTCCGGGGTGAGGAAGACGGTGAGCGGCCAGCCGGTCGAGCCGCCGAGGCGCCCCACCGCCTCGAGGTAGAGCGCGTCGATGTCGGGGCGCTGCTCGCGGTCGACCTTGATCGCGACGAAGCGCGCGTTGAGGAACGCCGCGACCTCGTCGTCCTCGAAGCTCTCCTCCTCCATCACGTGGCACCAGTGGCAGGTCGCGTACCCGATCGACAGGAAGATCGGCCGCCCGCTCCGTCGCGCCTCGGCGAGCGCCTCCTCGCCCCACGGGTACCAGTCGACCGGGTTGTGCGCGTGCTGGAGGAGGTACGGGCTCGGCTCGCCGACGAGGTGGTTGCCGACCGTCCGGACCTCGGCGGGGGACCGGGCCTCGGCGCGAGGCGCGGGAGCGCGGGTCGAGCCGAGCGACGCCGAGGTGGGCTCGGTCGTGTTGCAGCCGAGGAGGAGCAGGCCGAGGAGCGCGCGGCGCATGAGGGCGCGCCGTCAGCTCGCCCGGCGGTGACGGACGCGCGCGGCGAGCTTGCGCGCGATCCGGGTCGCCATCGCCATGATGGTGAGCTGGGGGTTCACGCCGAGGCTCGTCGGCAGCACGCTCCCGTCGCACACGTAGACGTTCTCCGCGTCCCAGAGCAGGCCGTCCGGGTCGACCGCGCTGCGGCCCGCGCTGGTGCCCATCTGGCAGCTCCCGAGCGGGTGCTGCGAGCCAGACTCGATGCGGGAGCCGGGGACGCGCTCGAGCTCGAAGCGGCGGAACTCGTCGGCGGTGAACGGCTCGGCGCCGAGGACCGGCAGGTAGACCCGCTTGGCCCCCGCGGCGAAGAAGGTCTCCGCGTTGAGGCGGATGCCGCGGAACATCGCGCGCTTGTCGCGCGGGCTCATCCGGTAGGTCACGAACGGCTCGCGCCCGAGGCCGCGGCGCACCACGCCCGGCCCCTCGTCGTGGATCATCGCCCCGAACATCGCGATGTACGGCAGGCGCTCGGCCCGCGCGTGGAGCGCCGCGCCCGCGCCCGGCATCGTGGCCGCGATGACGCTGCCGGGGATGAAGAGGCTCATCAGGGTCACGTTCTCGTGCTCGTAGGCGTCGCTGTACGCGCTCTGCATCGCCCCGCTCCAGCCGCGGACCTCCTCGTCGAACTCGGCGAAGACGCGGAAGCCGGGGTGGAGGGTGAGGTTGCGCCCGACCTGGCTTCCGAGCCCCGCGAGGCCGCTCGACTTCAGCAGCAGCGGCGTGTGCAGCCCTCCGCAGGCGACCACCACGCGGGCTGCGCGCACCTCGAGCCGGTCGCCGCGCTTGCGGCCCGGTCGGTTGAGGAGGCGGCCGCGGACCCCGCGCGCGCGCCCGCGGTCGTGCACGATCGACTCGACGAGGCAGTCGGACCAGAGCCGACCGCCAGCCGCGAGGAGGCGCGGCAGGTAGCTGAGATCGACGCTGAGCTTGGCCCCCTCGGGGCAACCAAAGTTGCAGCGGCCGCACCCGTTGCAGCCCTCGGTGTTGCGCGTGAGCGGGCGGATCGGGTGCCCGAGCTTCGCCGCGCCCTCGCCGTAGAGCTGGGTCGAGCGCGACTGCATCTCGACCGGGACCTCCTCGACGTGGATCGCCTCCTCGACCTCGCGGTAGTAGGGGTCGAGGCCCTCGGGCGTGAGCTCGTCGAGCCCGAGCTCGCGGGACCAGGGGGCGAGGATCGCGTCGGGCACGCGCAGGCACACGCCGCCGGTGAGGATCGACGAGCCGCCGACCCCGACGCCGGCCGTCACGTTCACGGTGGGCGCGCCCCCGAGGCCGAAGGCGACGCTCATCCCACCGTCGCGCCACAGGTGACGCAGGCTCTCCGACTGACGCAGCTTGCCTTGCACCGGGTTCGGGACGTGCTTGCCCTCTTCGAGGACGATCACGTCGAGGCCCGCCTCCGCGAGGATCGTCGCCGCGACCATCCCGCCGGCGCCCGAGCCGATCACCACCACGTCGCAGTCGAGCGACAGCGGGCCCTTCTGGTGCCGCGCCTCCTCGACCCGGCTCATCGCATGCACCGCTGGTCCCAGCCGATCGAGGCGGCCGCGTCGGGGTGCTCGTAGTAGACGATGCAGAGGATCGCCTTACAGCCGAGGAGCGCGAGCGACAGCGGCGTGCGCTCGAGCGCGTGCAGCGCGGCGACGCGGTCGTCGACCGTCAGGCCGCCCATCGTCCGCAGGCGTCCGACCAGGACCGGCGACAGGAGATAGACGGTCGCGAGGCACGCGCGGAAGAGGAGCTGGGCGCGCAGGGTCACATGGGCGAAGAAGTCGGCGAGCTCCGCCTCGACCCAGTCCAGCCGCTCGGCGGGAGGGGGCCCCTCGGCGGTGCTGAAGAGGGCCTCGCAGACGAGGCGCGCCGCTCGCAGCGTGCGGGGCGGCAGGCCCGGCGCGTCGGCCGCGCGATCCCAGTCGCCGTCGGCCGGCGCGGGCTCCGACCCCTCGTCCCGGACGACGGGCAGGGTGGCGGGTTCGGCGCTCACAGCGCGGTTATACCAGGCTCAGCTCGTGCGGTAGCGGCGGCTGGTGTCGACGACGTGGGCCACGAAGGAGGCGAGCGCCTCCTCGGCCCTTGGCGCGAGCAGCTCGCCGATGCGGCGGAGCAGCTCCTCCTTGCGCGCGAGCTCCTCGGCTGGGGGCGGCGAGCCCTCGGCGTCGCGGGAGAGCTCCTCGAGGAGGTCGACGCAGTTGAACACCAGGAGCGCGAGCTCGCGCGACTCCGGGGGGAACGAGCGCCGCAGCTCGGCGAGGGTCAGGCGTCGTCCGTCGTCGGCCTCGGTCGCGGGGGTCGGGGCAGGCGCGCGCGGCCTTCGCGCCGCGGCCTCCTTAACCCGCTCCTCGAAGCGGACCAGATCGTCGACCGTGAACGCGTCGAGCGCTCGGCCGACGTCGACCTCCTCGACCGCCCGCGCGCGCGCCGGGGATCGTTCGGGGCTCCGACCGGTGAGGCGGCCGAGGGCGGCGAGGCCCTCGAGGGCGGCCTCCCCCGCAGCCTCCTTGATCGAGCCGGTCACGCGCTCGCGGATCGCCCCCGGCTCGAGGAGCTCCGCCGCCTTCAGTCCGGCCCGCGCGAGCCGCTCGGTGTCGTCGTCGCCCATCCGAGAGAGCGTGCCTCACTCGAACAGCTGGAGCACCTTGCGCGCGAGCTCGTACACGCCGTAGGCGAAGGGCAGCCCCACGGCGGCCCACGCGGCGACCATGCGCACCGAGGCGAGCGCGCTCGGATCCGCCTCGACCGCGGGCGTCGCCGACGCGGCGACCTCCTCGGTCGGGCGCGCCTCGGGCTCGGGCTCGTGGTGGCGTGGGTCCACCGGCCGGACCAGCTCGTTCGCGACGAAGCCCACCGCCAGCAGGCCGATCATCACGTAGAACGAGGTGCGGTAGAGCGCGGGCCCAGACGCCCCGCTCGCCTCCTGGGCGTCGGCGATCGCGTTGACGATCAGCGGGCCGAGGATCCCCGCGAGCGACCACGCGGTGAGGAGCCGCCCGTGGATCGCGCCGACCTGGTAGGTGCCGAAGAGGTCCTTGAGGTACGCGGGCACGGTCGCGAAGCCGCCGCCGTAGAAGCTCAGCACGACGAGCGCGCAGGCGATGAAGAGCCCGCGCGACGACGCGCCGGCGAGCGCGATCGCGAGGTACATCAGCGCGCCGGCGCCGAGGTACACGCGGTAGATGTTCTTGCGGCCGACGAGGTCGGAGGCGGACGACCAGAGGATGCGCCCGACCATGTTCGCCATCGAGAGCAGGGCGACGAAGCCGGCCGCGGTGCTCGCGCTCACGGCCATCGAGGTGTCGGCGAAGAAGTCGCGGATCATCGGCGCGGCCTTCTCGAGGATCCCGATGCCCGCCGTGACGTTGAGGCAGAGCACGAGCCAGAGCAGCCAGAACTGCGGGGTGCGGATCGCCCGGCGCGCCGAGACGTGATGGGTGGTGCCGGCGCGGGCGGGGGCGGCGGGATCCCAGCCCGGCGGGCGCCAGCCCTCGGGCGGCACGCGGACGAGGAGCACGCCGAAGCCCATCAGCCCGGCGTAGGCGACGCCGTGGATCGCGAAGGCGGTCGCGAGCCCGGACGCGCCCGTCCCGAACGCGGAGAGCATCCGGCTCGACCAGGGCGAGGCGATGAGCGCGCCGCCGCCGAAGCCCATGATCGCGATGCCGGTGGCGAGGCCCGGTCGATCGGGGAACCACTTCATCAGGGTGGAGACGGGCGAGATGTACCCGACGCCGAGCCCGATCCCGCCGACGCCGCCGTAGCCGAGGACGACCAGCCAGTGCTGCCCGGTCAGGACGCCGAGCGCGGCGATCCCGAAGCCCGCGGACCAGAAGGCGGCCGCGACCGCCATCGCCCAGCGCGGCCCGCGCCGCTCGACGAGCGTGCCGCCGAGCGCGGCCGAGAGGCCG
>JAUHXR010000307.1 GCA_030426845.1 Polyangia bacterium
TCCACGCCGCGCTCGCGGCCGACGACGCGGCGCTCGGGGCCCGCGCCGCCGTGGCCGAGCGAGCGCTCGGGGCTGCGCTCTCCGCTCGCGTCACCGCCGCCGCGGCGGCCGGTCGGCGCGACGCGGCGCTCTTCGTCCAGGCCCCCGCGATCGCCTTGCGCGCGGCCCGCTCCGAGCGCGCCCGCGGGGTCGTCGAGGAGGCGTTGATCGCGCAGGCCCGCACGGAGCTCCACGAGTCCCCGGTGCCCGGCAGCCGCTGGGCGCGCGGCGGCGGCTGCGGGGTCCACATCGAGGGCGTACCGGACGACCAGCAGATGATGGTCGCCTGCGGGATGGGCCACGTGCCCGAGCGGAGCGGGCGGTTCTTGTACTGGTACACGGAGGACTGAGCCGGACGGGCCGAAGGCCCAGGACGGGCCGAAGACCCAGCGCTCGTCCTCGTCCTCGTCCTCGTGCTCGTGCTCGTGCACGTATCCGTGGTCGTCGACGTCCTCGGCCCGACCGTGAGCTGCGCCGCACGGACGACGCGCTCTCACCTCGACTCCGTAGGACGAGGACGTGCACGTGCACGTGCACGTGCACGTGCACGTGCACGAGGACGAGGACGGCACGACGACCCGGGGAACGCGGATCCCCCATCGACTACACTCGGAGCTCCCCTGACTCTCATGCCCGTCGACGTCGGCTTCGCGATCCACCCGGACGACGAGCTCCTCGATCGCTGCGCGCCGCTCCTCGCTTCGGTCGACTACCTCGAGGTCGCCCCCGAGACGACGTGGTTCGAGCGGCCCGACGGCGCGCTGGTACCGAACGGCTTCGCGGAGCGGTTCCGCGCGCTCGGCGATCGCTACGGCAAGCCGTTCGTCGCGCACGGCGTGGGCCTGTCGCTCGGTGACGTCGACGACGGCCCGCGGCGGGCGCGCTGGCTGGCGCGGGTCGAGGCCGACCAGGCGACGTTCGGCTACCGCTGGTACACGGACCACGCGGGCATGACGCACGTCGGCGGCCAGAGCCTCGCGCTGCCGCTGCCCGCGCCGCTCGACGCGGGCTCGGCCGCGCGGACGCGGGCCCGCCTCGAGGCGATGAAGCGCGTCTGCCCGACGGTGGGGCTCGAGACGACGGCGCAGTGCTTCGTGATGGGCGACCCGCTCGACGAGCCGGCGTGGCTCGCGGCCGCGATCGGCGACGACCCGAGCGTCGGCGTGCTCCTCGACGTGCACAACGTCTTCACGATGGCGCAGAACCTCGGCTTCGATCCGCGGGCGTACCTCGCGCGGCTCGATCTCTCGCGCGTCATCGAGCTCCACGTGTCGGGCGGGAGCGCGAGCGATCCGCGCTGGCTCCCGAGCGGCCGGTCGGTGCGCCTCGACAGCCACGACGACGCGGTGCCCGAGGCGGTGTTCGCGCTCCTCGCGGAGGTCGCGCCGCGCTGCCCGCGCCTCCGCGGCGTCACGCTCGAGCGGATGGAGGGGACCGTCACGAGTCCCGAGGACGTCGACGGGTTGCGGCGCGAGCTGGCCCGCGTCCGCACGATCGCCGACGCGCACCCCGGACCGAAGGCCGAGGCGCCGCCGATCGTCCCGTCGCCGCCGCCGCGCGCGGAGCTCGGCGATCCCGCCGCGGTGGAGGCCGCGATGGCGCGCGCGCTCCGAGCCCGCGACCCGGTGGCCGCCTGGACCCTCGGCCACGTCGACCAGGACGGCCTGCGGATCGCCGCGCTCCTCGTCGCCAAGCTCCGCTTCGAGCGCACCGTCCGCGGCTCGCGCGAGGCGAGCGACTGGTTCGACCGCGACCCGGCCGCGATGAGCCGCGCGTTCCGCGCCTACCACCAGGCCGAGCCGATCCGCGCGAGCTTCCCCGCGGCCGAGGGCGCCGGCTTCGAGGCCTGGCTCGCGCGACATGAGCTCGCGTGACGGGGCGCGTGAGCGCTCAGCGCATCTCGCGCAGGAACTGGCCGGTGTAGGACCGCTTCGACTTCGCGACCTTCTCCGGCGGGCCCTCGGCGATCACCTTCCCGCCGCCGGCGCCGCCCTCCGGGCCGAGATCCACGATCCAGTCCGCGTGCTTGATCACGTCGAGGTTGTGCTCGATCACGACGACCGTGTTGCCCGCCTCCACGAGGCGCGAGAGCACGCCGAGGAGCTTGTTGATGTCCTCGAAGTGCAGCCCGGTGGTCGGCTCGTCGAGGACGTAGAGGGTGCGCCCCGTCTGGCGCTTGCCGAGCTCGCGGCTGAGCTTCACGCGCTGCGCCTCGCCGCCGCTCATCGTCGGCGCGGGCTGGCCGAGGTGCACGTAGCCGAGGCCCACCTCGACGAGGGTCTCGAGGATGCGCGCGAGGCGCGGGTAGGTCGCGAACATCGCGAGGCACTCGTCGACCGTCGTCTCGAGGACCTCGGCGATGTTCTTGCCCTTGTAGCGCACCGAGAGCGTCTGCGCGTTGTAGCGCTGCCCCTTACACACCTCGCAAGGGACGTAGACGTCACTGAGGAAGTGCATCTCGACCTTCACGACGCCGTCGCCGGAGCAGGCCTCGCAGCGGCCGCCCTTGACGTTGAAGCTGAAGCGGCCGGGCTTGAAGCCGCGCGCGCGCGCCTCGGGGAGCTGGGCGAAGATCGTGCGGATCTCGTCGAACGCCTTCGTGTAGGTGCCGGGGTTGCTGCGCGGGGTGCGGCCGATCGGCTTCTGGTCGATCGCGATCACCTTGTCGAGCGCCTCGAGCCCCTCGATCGCGTCGTGCTGGCCGACGCGATCGCTCGCCCGATGGAGCTCGCGGCCGAGCGCAGGCAGCAGGATCCCGTTCACCAGCGAGCTCTTGCCCGCGCCGCTGACCCCCGTGACCGCGGTGAGGCAGCCGACCGGGAGCGCGACGTCGACGCCGCGCAGGTTGTTCTCGCGCGCCCCGCGGATCGTGATCCACTGCTCGGGCTTGCGGCGCTCGCGCGGCACGTCGATCGCGCGCTTGCCGCTGAGGTACTGGCCGGTGAGGCTCTCCTTGCAGCGCGCGAGGGCCTTGGGTGAGCCGCTGAAGATCACCTTGCCGCCGAGCTGCCCCGCGCCCGGGCCGAAGTCGACGACGTGGTCCGCCTCGCGGATCGTCTCCTCGTCGTGCTCGACCACGATGACCGTGTTGCCGAGGTCGCGCAGGCGCTTGAGCGTCGCGATGAGGCGCCGGTTGTCCCGCTGGTGCAGGCCGATGCTCGGCTCGTCGAGGACGTACATGACGCCGCTCAGCTCGCTGCCGAGCTGGCTCGCGAGGCGGATGCGCTGGGCCTCGCCGCCGCTGAGCGTCGGGCCGCTGCGGTCGAGCGTGAGGTAGTCGAGGCCGACGTTGAGGAGGAAGCGGAGGCGGCTGCGGACCTCGCGCATCACGCCGGCCGCGATCTGCGCGCTCCGCGCGTCGAGCTCGAGCGCGTCGAAGTGGGCCGCCGCGTTGGCGACCGTCATCGACGCGACGTCCGCGATCGACACGTCGCCGAGCCGCACCGCGAGGCTCTCCGGCCGCAGCCGCCGGCCGCCGCAGTCGCGGCACGCCTGCTCGGAGAAGTACTTGAGGTACTGCGCGCGCATGCGGTCGCTGGTGGTGTCCTTCATCCGCCGCATCAGCAGGTTGAGGACGCCCTCGAACTTGACCGCGAAGCTGCCGCGGCTCCCCGTGCGCTGGTTGGCCCAGTCGACCTGGATGCGGTCCTCGACGCCGAAGAGGACGAGGTCGCGCTTCTTCTTCGGGAGCTTGTTCCACGGCGTGTCGAGATCGACCGCGCAGGCCTCCGACATCGACTTCACGATGCGGTAGCGCCAGCCCTCGGCGCGCTGCATCGAGGTCGCCCACGGCTTGATCGCGCCGGCGCGGATCGACAGCGTCGGGTCCTCGATGACGAGGTCGGGATCGATCGCGTCGACGCGGCCGAGGCCGTTGCACGCCGCGCACATCCCGAGCGGGCTGTTGAACGAGAAGCTCTGCGGGCTCAGCTCGGGGAAGCTGTGGCCGCAGCAGGTGCGGTGCTCGCTGAACGCGAGGAGCTCGCCGCCCTCCACCTCGACGAGCAGCTCGCCCTCGCCCTCGCGCAGGGCCAGCTCGACGCTCTCCGTCAGGCGCCCTACCCCCTCGGGCTCGATCGTCACGCGGTCGATCACCGCCTCGACGTCGTGCTTCTTGCGCTTGTCGAGCGCGGGGACGGCGTCGACCCGGTGGACCTCGCCGTCGACGCGGACGCGGGCGTAGCCGGACGCGCCGAGCCGCTCGAAGAGCTCGCGGTAGTGGCCCTTGCGGTGCTTCACCAGCGGCGCGAGGAGGGTGACGCGCTGGCCGGAGGCGGTGACGCGCAGGTCGGCGACGATCTCCTCGGCGCTCTGACCTTTGACCCGCTTGCCGCAGAGGTGGCAGTGCTGGCGGCCCGCGCGCGCGAACAGCACGCGCAGGTAGTCGTAGATCTCCGTGATCGTCCCGACCGTGCTGCGCGGGTTGCCGGACGCGGCCTTCTGCTCGATCGCGATCGTCGGCGAGAGCCCGCGCAGGCGCTCGACCTCGGGGCGGTCGAGGCGGCCGAGGAACTGGCGCGCGTAGGAGCTGAGGCTCTCCACGTAGCGCCGCTGGCCCTCGGCGAAGAGGGTGTCGAACGCGAGCGACGACTTGCCCGAGCCGCTCACGCCGGTGAACACCACGAGCTTCCACTTGGGCAGCTCGAGGTCGTCGATCGAGAGGTTGTGCTCCCGCGCCCCGATCACCTCGATGCGGTCGGTGTCGGGGGGTGCGCTGCGTCGAGTGGCCATGGTCGCGCGGGCCTAGTACCACATCGGCGGGCAACTGCACACTCATTCAGTAGATGAGCCGCTCCGGAGCGCGATCGCGCCGGCGCTGCTAGCTTCCCGCGGTGCTTCGCTTCGCTCGCCGCCTCGCGGCCTTCTCGGCCCTGGTCCTCCTCACGGGCGCGGGCTGCGTCGCCACTCCGCTCCCCAACCCGCCGACGCTCGACCCGCCGAGCGCGGACCGGATCCTCCACGTGGAGGAGATGGTCGGCACCATGCTGGAGCCGGCGCTCGAGGCGCCCGATGGCGCGCTCGAGCCGGGGACGACGCTGTTCCTCGCCAACCTCGAGTCGACCGACCGGCCGCTGCTGCTGCCGGTGGACGCGGGCGGCGCGCTGCCGAGGGTCCAGCTCTTCGTGCGGCCGGGCGACGAGCTGCGGCTGCAGGCCCGGCGGGACGACGAGCGGTCGGCGCCGATCGACGCGGTGGTCGTCGCGGTCGATCAGCCGCTCGGCCCGAGCGCGCGCCCGCTCGCGGGCTGCCTCACCCTCGAGCCCGCGCTCGAGCTGCTCGTCGATCCGACGGCCCCGACCACCGCCGAGCTCACGATCGCCAACGCCTGCGCGGCCGCGGTCCAGATCACGCCGCGTCTCCGGATCGGCGGCGGCGACTTCACGCTCGACGCGACCGCTCCGGTCGACGTGGCGGCGGGGGGCGAGGGGACGATCACGGTGCGCTACGCCCCGGGTACCTCGCTGCCGGAGGACATCCTGCTCCTCGACGTGACCGGCGCGGGGACCGAGCGCCGGCCGATCACGTTGCTTGCTCGGTAGAGAGCTTCGGGATCGGCGGGCCGGTGGTCGGTCGTCCGGCGAGGACGAGGAGGTGCCCGTCTGTCCGGGCTGTGCGGCCGGAGCCGGAGCCGGACCCGAGCTCTCGCCGGCTGCCGCTTACCCCGGGGGTCGGGCGAGGCCGTAGCGCTTCATGCGGCGGTACAGCGTGTTGCGCGGGATGCCGAGGATCCGTGACACCTCGCTCACGTTCCAGTCGGTGTCCGACAGCGCGCGGCGGATGCGCTCGCGCTCCGGGACGCGGGGGCCGCGGGCGCGTCCCGGCGCGTCGGGGAGGGTGACGTCCTCGCGGCGGATGCGGCGGCCGTCGCTCATCAGCCACGCGCGGGCGAGCGCGTTGGTGAGCTGCCGGACGTTGCCGGGCCAGGGGTGGGCCTCGAGCGCCTCGAGGGCGGCGATCGTGAGCCGCGGCGGGGAGGCGTCGTGCTGAGCCGCGACGCGCGCGAGGATCGCCTCGGCGAGCGGAGCGACGTCGTCGGGGCGCTCGCGCAGCGGGGGGACCTCCACCTCGACCACCGCGAGGCGGTAGTAGAGGTCCTCGCGGAAGCGGCCGGCCGCGATCTCGCCCGCGAGGTCCCGGTGGGTCGCGGCGAGGACGCGCACGTCGAAGCCGACCGCGCGCCGTGCGCCGAGCGGGAGGACCTCGCGCTCCTGGAGCGCGCGCAGCAGCTTCGCTTGCATCTCGAGCGGCATCTCGCCCACCTCGTCGAGCAGCAGCGTGCCGCCGCTCGCGCTCACGAAGAGGCCCTCACGGTCGCGGTCGGCGCCCGTGAACGCGCCGCGCGCGTGGCCGAAGAGCTCGGACTCGAGGAGCGCGCTCGGGATGGCCGCGCAGTTGATGGCGACGAAGGGCCCGTCGCGGCGTGGTCCCTCACGGTGGATCGCCCGGGCGACCAGCTCCTTGCCCGTCCCGCTCTCGCCGCGGATCAGCACGTCGAGGGGCGAGCGCGCGACCCGCTCGAGGAGCGCGAAGAGCGCGCGCATCGCTGCGCTCCGGCCGAGCACCTCGCCGAACGCGGCCGGCCCGCCGAGCGCCCCGCGCTGGCGGCGCACCTCGGCCTCGAGCTCGCCGATCGCGTCGGACTGACGGCGCGCGAGGGCCTCGACCTCGGCGCGGCGCGCCTCGAGCGCGACCGCCTGCGCCTCCAGGAGCGCGGTCTTCTGCCGGAGCTCCTCGACGAGGCGCGCGCCCTCGAGCGCGACCGCGACCTGGTCGGACAGCCCGAGGAGCAGCTCGGCGTCGGCCGCGGTGAACCGACCGGCCGCGAGGCGGTTGTCGAGGTAGAGCGCGCCGACCGCGCGGTCGCCGGCGCGGATCGGCGCGGCGAGGACCGACTTGAGGCGCATCGCGTGGACGGAGGCGTTCCCGCGGAAGCGGTCGTCGAGCGCCGCGTCGTGGGTGAGGATCGGCTCGCCGCGGGCGATGACCTCGTCGGTGATCCGTCGGCTGAACTCGAGGTGGTCGCCGGTGAGCTGGGCGCGATCGACGTTGCGCGCCGCGGCGACCTCGAAGCCCGGGCCCGCGTCGTTCGGGGCCGCGTCGGCTTCGGGATCGGCGGGGAGCAGCACGAAGCCGCGCTCCGCGCCAGTGAGCTCGATGGCCGCGTCGAGCGCGGTCGCGAGCACCTCCTGGGAGCTGCGCGAGGCGCCGAGGCGACGGTTGATCTCCATCACGCGGCGCAGCCTCAGGTCCGCGTCGCCGCGCTCCACCGCCGGAGCCGCGACGCCCCGCCGCGTGGGGTGCTGCCAGAACGCCTCGCGCGCCTCGGGGCGGAGCGTGAGCACGGTGCGCTCCCAGCGCCGGCGCGCCCGCGCCGCGGCCTCGCGCGCGAGCTCGGGCGAGCCGGCCCGCCGGCAGCCCTCCGCCAATCGCGCGAGCGCGACCGCCTCGAGGTCGCCCTCGCCGGCCTGAGTCGCGCGCTCCACAGCCTGCTCGAGGATGGACACCGCTTCGGCCCCGTCGCCGCGCGCGAGGGCGAGGGCGCCGCCCGCCAGCGCGGCGCGAATCGCGAGGTCGCTCGCGTCCTCCGCGAACGGCGCGCGCGCCTGGGCGAGGGCCGCGTCCGCCGCGTCGAGCGCGCCGGCCGACACCTCCACCTCGGCCTGGAGCACGCACGCCTCGATGCGCTCCCGCGCCGCGCCCGCGGCCTCCGCGAGCTCGCGCGCGCGGGTGGCCGAGGCGCGAGCCGCGACGAGCTCGCCGGCCGCGAGCGCGAGCTCCCCCTCGATGAGCGCGAGGGCGCAGCGCTGGCCCCCCCGCGCGCCGTCGCGGGCGCGCTCGAGCATCACCCGCGCGCGGGCCGGGAGGCCGATCTGCGCGAAGAGGTTCGCGAGGTTGATCTCGAGCGCGACCTGGGTCGAGGCCTTGCCGAGGGCGCGGCTCAGGCGCAGGCCCTGCGTGTAGCTCGCCTCGGCGCGCCCCCAGTCGCCCCGCCGCTGCTGCACCGTGCCGAGGTTCACGAGCGCGCTCGCCCGCTGGTCGTCGAGGCCACGCGCCGAGGCGACGCGGAGGGCCTCGGCGTAGCCCGCTTCCGCCGCCTCGAGGTCGCCCGCCGCGTAAGCCGCCATCGCCTCGTAGCTCGCGAGTCGGACCGCGGCCCGCGGCCCCCCGTCGGAGGCGGCGCGCGCCTCGACGAGGGCGGCGCGAGCGCCGTCGAGGTCGCCGAGGTAGACGCTCGCGAGGGCCCGCGCCTCGAGCAGGCTCGCGCGCGCCGGGTCTGCGAGCGGCGCGGCGAGCCCCGCCTCCGTGGCCGCGATCGCCTCGGCGTGGCGACCGAGCTGGATGAGCCCGTGCGCGCGCGCGGTCCACGCGCGGCCGAGGTGCTCCGCGCCCAGTGGAGGCTCCACGGGCGCCTCGACCGCGCGGCGCGCGTGGCGCACGGCCGCGGCGAGGCGCCCCGCGTTGAGGCTCGCGCTCGCGGCCTGCGCGCGGATCGCCGGCACCTCGGAGGGCGTGGCGTCGCGTCGCAGGCGCGCGAGGAGAGACAGCGCCCGGGCGGGCGCGCCCGCCGCCTCGAGCGCACGGGCGAGCGCGAGGGCGACCGGGCGAGGGAGGGCCTCGATCCTCGGGAGCAGCGCCTCGGCCGCGGCCATCCACGCGCGAGGCGCGCGCGCGATCGCGTCCGGCTGCTCGAGCCACAGCGCGGCCGCGTCCCCGTCGCGCTGCGCCCGCGCGAGGTGCTCGGCCGCGGCCGCCCAGCGCGCGGCTGCCTCGTCGGGATCGCGCGCCTCGCGCGCCTGCTCCAGGGCCGACCGGGCGTGGCCCTCGCGCGCCGCCCGCGCCTCGCGAGGGAGCGCCGCGGCGAGCGCCTCCGCACGCGCCGGGACCGCGAGCCGCCAGCCGTCGCGCGCCCGGATCACCCAACCCGTCCGCTGGAGCGCCAGCCAGGGGAGCCCCTCGGGGACGGGCCCCGGGCGAGGCCCCGCGGTCGCGAGCCACGCGAGGGCCTCGCGCCCCGCGGCGTCGACGCCGGCGAGCTCGCGGTCGAGCCGGGCCCGCGCCGGCCGCGACGCCGCGCTCTGGAGGTCGCCCTCGGTCAGGTCCCCGGCCCGGATGCGGGCGAGCACGCCGCGGATGTCGGCGGGCAGCCCGCCGGTGACCCGGTGGAGGTGGCGCGCGGCGGTGGACGACAGCTGACCCGCCGCCCAGGCGGTGACCGCCTCCGGGGGGAGGGGCGCGAGGGCCAGCGCGTGGGCCCCCGGCGGCGCGTCGCGGCCCGCCACCACGAGGAGCAGCCGATCCGTCGGCGACGCGCAGCGCGCGAGCGCCTCGAGGAGCGCGCGGTCTGGCTCCGGGAGCCGGTGCGCGTCGTCGAGAATGAGCAACGTGGGTTGCGAGCCTCCGGCGATCCTGTCGCGCGCCTCGAGGGCCGCGCCGAGCCCGCGGGGCGGCGGCTGCGCGAGCGCGAGGCCGAGCATCGAGGCGACCGGCGAGGGGGCCGCAGCGCTCCCTTCGATCACGCTGCTCTCGAATCCGCTGCTCTCGAATCCGCTGCTCTCGACCCGGCTGCCGGCGAGCTGGGCGTAGGCCTTGATCTCCTGGAGCAGGCGCGTGCGCCCGACCCCGTCCGGGCCGACGACGGCGACCGCGCGCGGGGCCGCGGCGGACGCATGGAGCGCGTCGACCCACCCGCGCAGCGCGGCGAGCTCCGCGTCGCGCCCGAGGAGCCGCGGCGCGGCCCCGCCCGGCGGGGCGAGCTCGGCGTCGGCCCCCAGCGCCTCGAGCACCTCGGCCACGCTCGCCGGCCGCCCGTTCGGCGCCTCGGAGAGGAGTCGCATCGCCAGGGAGGACACCGACGCGGGCACCTCCGCGGCCAGCTCGTCCGCGGCGAGCTCCGCGAGGGTGCGGCCGACCGCGTAGAGGTCGGCGCGCGCGTCGGCCCGCGCGCCCGCGAGCAGCTCGGGCGCGACGTAGCCACGGGTCCCCGCGATCGCCTCGGCGCCCGAGGTGCGCAGCGCGGCGGCCGCGCTCAGATCGATCAGCGTCCCGCGCCCATCGTCGCCGACCAGGATGTTTGCGGGCTTGAAGTCGCCGTGCCGGATGCCGAGCCCGTGCAGGAACGCGAGCGCGTGCAGGGCGTCGACGAGGGCGGCCCGGCGCGCGTCCCAGCCGCGCCCCTCCATCCACCGGTCGAGCGTCGCCCCCGGCAGGTAGTCCGCCGCGTAGAAGGCGAGCGGCGCCCCGCCGGGACCGGCGCTCACTCCGAAGTCGCGCACCCGGACGAGGCGCGGGTGCTCGAGCCCGCCGAGGCGGACGAACTCGGCGCGGAGCGCCTCGCGCCGGGCCGCGTCCGAGCGCACGAGGAGCTTGAGGGTGACCGGCTCGTCCCAGAGGAGATCGCGCGCGCGCCACGCCTCGGCGAGCCCGCCCTCACCGAGCGGCTCCTCCAGCGCATAGCGCGCGGCGATCCGCGCGCCTCGGATGAAGCCGGTCACGCCCGGGCGCCCCTTCGCTCAGAGCGGCGCGGCGACGACGACGCCTTCGACCGGGCCATCGAACCCTCCGCGCGAGTAGCCGACGTAGAGCCGGGAGTCGTCGAACACCGGGCGCGCCTCGGCGGCGAAGCCGATCGGGCGGACCTCCACCACTCCGCCCGGTCGCAGCGCCGACAGGCTGTATTGCATGAAGTAGAGCGTGCCCTGGTGCATGTGCAGGCGGGTCGGCCCGGGCTCGCCCCCGGAGTCAGG
>JAUHXR010000010.1 GCA_030426845.1 Polyangia bacterium
CGAGGGCCCGCGCCCAGTCGAGCGTCTCGGCCACGCTGGGCGTCTTGCGCAGATCGAGCCGCCGCAGCGACTGCACGAAGCGGACGAGCTGCGCGGTGAGCTCGGCCGACGCCTCGGGCACGCGGCGCCGGACGATCGCGAGCTCGCGCGCCTCGGTCGGGAAGTCGAGCACGAGGTGGAGGCAGCGGCGGCGGAGCGCCTCGGTGAGCTCGCGCGTCGCGTTGCTCGTCAACACGACGTACGGGTGTGACCTCGCCTCCAGCGTGCCGAGCTCCGGGACGCTCACCGCGAAGTCGCTGAGCACCTCGAGGAGCATCGCCTCGAGCTCCGGGTCGCCGCGGTCCACCTCGTCGATCAGGAGGACGGCCGGGCGCTCGCTGCGCAGCGCGGCCAGGAGCGGGCGCTCCACGAGGAAGCGCTCGTGGAAGAAGGCCGCGTCGTGGGCCGCCACGCGCTCGACCGCCTGGCTGAGATCCGCTGCGCCCTCCACCGCCCCCGCGAGCGCGTCGCGCACGAGCTGGGTGTAGAGCATCTGCTTGCCGTACTCCCACTCGTAGAGCGCCTTGGTCTCGTCGAGGCCCTCGTAGCACTGGAGCCGCAGCAGCGTCCGGCCGCTCGCGTGGGCGACCGCCTTGGCCAGCTCCGTCTTGCCGACCCCGGGCGGGCCCTCGATGAGGAGCGGCCGGCCGAGCATCCCGGCGAGCCACGTGACGACGCGCGTGTCGTCGTCCGCGAGGTAGCCCGCCTCTTCGAGACCGCGCGCCGTCTCCTCGAGCGTCGCGAACGGGGGGCTCGGAGGGGGCGCGCTCATGCCGGGACCTATCACGCTCGCCCGAGCCGCGCACCGCGGAGGTCGCGGTCTACTCCAGCAGGATGCGGACCACCGCGGCCACGTCCTCGGCGGTCGCCTTCGGCCCGCAGCACACCCACTCCGGTGGCATGGCCGTCCCGAGCCGGGCCAGGTGCTGCTCGAGGTCGCCGCGCTCTCCCCAGAGCACCGCCCGCGCGTCCTTGGGCATCTCGGGGGCGAGGGCGACCAGCGTCTCCACGCTCACCGCGGGGCGCCGGCAGTCGACCACCACGAGGCCGTCCCGCTGATCGATGTTCTCGAGCACCTCGAGGGCGTCGCGGACCGGCTCCACCAGCGCCACGCCGGCCATCCAGCGGCTCATCTCGCTCACGCTCGCCGGGTCCATGGTCGCGACGAGGACCCGATGCAGCTCGAGGGGCTCGGGGGCGGTCGCGCGCCAGCGTCGCCGACCGCTCGTGCGCGCGGTCGGCTCCGGCGGCTCGTCCTCCTCGATCGTCAGCTCGGGGAAGTCCGAGCCCGCGGGCGGGGTGCTCGGCCGGATCTCGGTGACCTCGGCGCTGCGGAGCATGACGACGAGCGGCTCGAGGTCATGGCGGATCGTCTCGGCCGTCTCCACCCCGAGCATCTGCTCGCACGCGCGCCGGAGCGCCCCGTCGACGAACTCGCGCAGCGGCTCGCCCCGCTCGGGCACCGCGTCGAGCCGGGCCCAGCGCATCGCCAGCTCGAGGACGGCCGCGCGGATCTTCGGCACCGCGTAGGCGTCCACCGCCTCCGCGATCGTGCGCTCCACCAGGCTGGCGGGCGCGGTCCTATCCACGCTCAGTCCGTTCATCGGGGAAACTTGTGGAGTTCATGTAATCACGAGAGTGGCCGAACACCAAATCCCGCGAAGCGGGGGGGTTTGCTTCTCTGTTGAAATTGATTATCACTCGCTGATGGGCGACCTGCACCGCTCGCTCGCGGAGCTCCCGATCGGCGCCGAGGGTACCGTAGTCGCGGTGCGTTGCTCACGTCCCGTCGCGCGCCGGCTGATGGAGATGGGCCTCCTCCCCGGGACCCGCGTGGCGGTCGTCCGGGTCGCGCCGCTCGGCGACCCGCTGGAGCTGCGCCTGCGCGGCTACGCCCTGAGCATCCGCCGGCAGGAGGCGGCCGCGGTGATGCTCGAGGACGTGCGGGTCGCGGCGCCCGTGGCCACGCGCGCCCGGGCCGCGTCGGATCCCCGATGACCTCGGACGCGGGCTCGATCCGGATCGCGCTGGCGGGCAACCCCAACGCGGGCAAGACGACGCTCTTCAACGCGCTGACGGGCGCGAGCGGGCGCACCGGGAACTACCCCGGCATCACCGTCGACGTGAGCCGCGGCACGTGGCGCCTCGGTGGGCGCAAGGTGGAGGTCCTGGACATCCCCGGGACCTACTCGCTCAGCGCGCGCTCGCCCGAGGAGCGGGTGGCGGTCGACGCGGTCATCCCGCCGGCGGGGGACGGCCCGGAGCTCGTGGTCGTGGTGGTCGACGCCACCGCGCTCGCGCGGCACCTCTACCTCGCGGTCCAGGTCGTCGAGACCGGGCGGCCGGTGGTGCTCGCCCTCAACATGATGGACGAGGCGGCCCAGCTCGGGGTCGACGTCGACGTGGCCGCGCTCGAGGCGCGCCTGGGGGTCCCGGTGGTCCCGGTGGTCGCCAAACGCGGGGAGGGCGTCGACGCGCTCGGCGCGGCGATCGAGCGGGCGCTCGAGGGGCACGAGACCCGGCCGCCCGAGGTGGTGAGCGACGCGCTCGCGCCGCTCGTCGGGCGGGTGGAGGCGGTGCTCGAGGCCGAGCGGCCGGCGGACGACGCGACCGAGCGGCGCGCGCGGGCGCTCTGGGCGTTGCTGTCGCTCGGCGACGACGAGCTCGATGTTACGCCGGCGCTCCGCGACGCGGTCGACGAGGCGCACCGAGAGGCCGAGGCGGCGGAGCGCGACCTCGACGAGGAGATCATCGCCGCGCGCTACGCCCGGATCGACGCGTGGGTCGGCGACGCGGTGCGCCGCCCCGAGGTCGACGCCCGCGCGCGCCTGGCCGATCGAGTCGACGGAGTGCTGACCCACCCGGTGCTCGGCATCGCGATCTTCGCGGCGGTGATGTTCCTCCTCTTCGAGGCCCTGTTCGCGTGGTCCGACCCGTTCATCTCGCTGATCGAGGCGGGGGTCGGTGGCCTGCAGGAGCTGGCCGTCGCGGTCCTCCCCCCCGGGCCCCTGCAGGGCCTGGTGGTGGACGGGATGATCGCGGGGGTCGGCAACGTCGTCGTCTTCGTCCCGCAGATCGCGATGCTCTTCGTGTTCATCACGATCCTCGAGGACAGCGGCTACCTCGCGCGCGTCGCCTTCGTGATCGATCGCGTGATGCGCGGCGTCGGCCTCCACGGCAAGGCCTTCGTCCCGCTGCTGAGCGGCTTCGCCTGCGCGATCCCCGCGGTGATGGCGACGCGCACCATCCAGAGCCGGCGCGACCGGATCCTCACCATGATGGTGGTCCCGCTCATGAGCTGCTCGGCGCGGCTGCCCGTCTATGCGCTGGTGATCGCCGTGGTCTTCGACGCCGACCGGCGGGTGTTCGGCGTGCTGTCGGTGGGCGCGCTCGCGCTCTTCGCGATGTACGCGCTCAGCGTGATCACGAGCCTCGGCGCGGCCGCGGTGCTCCGCCGCACCGTGCTGAAGGGACCGCGCCCGCCGCTCGTCCTCGAGCTGCCGCCGTACCGCTGGCCGACGACCCGCAACGTCTTGACCGCGGTGTGGGGTCGGACGCGCGCGTTCCTCGTGGACGCGGGCACGATCATCCTCGCGATCACGATCGTCCTCTGGGCGCTCCTGTCGTACCCGAACGACGAGGCGGCGGAGGCCCGGTTCGAGGCCGAGCGCGCGGAGGCAGCGGAGCAGCTCGAGGGCGACGCCGCGGAGGAGGCGATCGCGGCAATCGACGCGCGCGAGGCGGAGCACGCGCTGCGCGTGTCGTACGCGGGGCGCCTCGGCCACGCGATCGAGCCGGCGATCGAGCCGCTCGGGTTCGACTGGCGGATCGGCATCGGGCTCATCGGATCGTTCGCCGCGCGCGAGGTCCTGGTGAGCACGCTGGGGATCGTCTGGGGCATCGGCGACGACGCGGACGAGGAGTCGGTCCCGCTGCGCGAGGCCCTGCAGGAGGCGACCCGCGACGACGGCTCGCCGCTGATGACCCCGTTGAGCGGCCTCGCGCTGATGGTCTTCTTCGTCCTCGCCGCGCAGTGCATGAGCACGATCGCGGTGGTCAAGCGCGAGAGCGGCGGCTGGCGCTGGCCGGTCTTCATGGTCGTCTACATGACCGCGCTCGCCTACGTGGCCGCGCTCGTGACCTACCAGGGCGGCCAGCTCCTGGGGTTCACGTGAGCTGGGAGGCCGTGACCTGGCAGGAGGTGGCGGTCGCGCTGATCGTCTTCGCCGCGGTCGGGTTCCTCGTCTGGAAGATCGCGGGGCCGACCCGCCGCCCTCGCAAGCCCGACGTCGCGGCCCGGGACCTCGTGCGGCGCCATCGGGACTGAGGGAGGCGCGCGGCCCCGACGCGTAGAATGCCGCCGATGGGGATCCGCATCGAACGGACGCGCGAGTGGCGCATCGACGACTCGGTCGTGTCCCTCGGCTCGGGGGGCATGTTCAAGCTCAAGGTCGACGTGGACGGGCGCGCCGAGGCGATCCTCCCGGTCGGCGTCCAGGGCCGCTTCGTGATCCCGTGGAAGCGCAAGCGGGTCGAGCTGCGCCTGGTCGGTCCCAGCAACGGCATCGAGGGCCTGCTCTTCGTCGACGATCTGCTCGTCGCCCCGTCCAAGGAGGCGCCGGTCCTCGGTGACAAGACGAAGTGCAAGGCCCACGGGAAGGAGACCCGCCGCCGCTGCCCCTCGTGCGACGACGTCGTCTGCGCGCGCGACCTCTCGGTCGACGGGGTCCGGTGCGAGGCGTGCTTCGCGACCGCAGGGGAGGCGGCCCGGTCCAACCGTCGGCGTGGCTGGTTCCTTGGCGCCGGCGCCCTGCTGCTCCTCGCGTTGATCGGGTTCTTTCTCGGTACGCAGGGCGTCGCGAGCGACTTCCTGCCGCGGATCGCGGGCGCCTTCATCGCCGGCGCGATCCTCATGGCGTTCACCGGGTTCCGTCAGAAGGACGGCGCGGGCTTCGGAGCGTTCGGCGAGCGCCTCGCGATCACAGAGGACCCGCAGATCGTCGGGGCGCGGTGCCCGGACTGCAAGAAGAAGGTCAGCCGCGCGCGCGATGGAGAGGTGTGCGAGGGCTGCGAGCGCGCGGTGCACGCCGCCTGCCTCGAAGCGCACGCCTGCCGGCCGGCCAAGCGCGGCCCCGACTGGGCCGCGATCCGCGCCGACGCCTGACCCGGGTTGCGCTCGGCCCGCGGTGCGCCATGACCGAGTCATGCGCCACCCCATCGAGGCCCGCTGGCCTTTCGCCGACCCCGACAAGCTCCAGCTCTTCTCCTTCCCCACCCCGAACGGGGTGAAGGTGGGGGCCGCGCTGGAGGAGCTCGGCCTCCCGTACGAGGCCCACGTCGTCCACATCGGCAAGGGCGACCAGCACACCGAGGAGTTCCGCGCGCTGAGCCCGAACGGGAAGATCCCGGTCATCTTCGACCCGCACGGGCCGGGCGGCGAGCCGATGGGGGTGATGGAGTCGGGCGCGATCTTGCTCTACCTCGCGGACAAGGCCGGAGCGCTCGTCCCGACCGATCCGCGTGGTCGGCTCGAGTGCCTTCAGTGGATGCTCTTCCAGGTCGGCCACGTCGGCCCGATGTTCGGGCAGTTCGGGCACTTCCTCCGGCTCGACCCCGAGGTCTGCGATCACCCGTACCCGCGCGAGCGCTACACCGCGGAGTGCAAGCGCCTGCTGACGGTGCTCGAGGGACGCCTCGCGGGCCGCGCGTACCTGATGGGCGACGACTACTCGATCGCCGACCTGATGATCTGGCCCTGGCTCAACGGCGCGGTGACCTTCTACAAGGCCGACGAGACGCTCGAGATGCGCGCCCAGACGGCGACCTGGGACTGGCTCCAGCGCTGCCTGGCCCGGCCCGCCTCGCAGCGCGGGCTCGAGGTCGCGAGCCCGCCGAAGTCGTCGAGCGCCGAGTAGCGCCTCAATCCACGCGAGCTCGACCCCAGCCTCGCCTCAGGCGAGGACCCAGAACGCGATCGCGGCGTAGTGGGCGCCGACCGCGGCGAGCACGAAGGCGTGGAACACCTCGTGGTAGCCGAAGTGCCCCGGCCACGGGTTCGGCCGCTTGAACGCGTAGGCCAGCGCGCCGATCGTGTAGAGCGCGCCGCCGAGGACGAGCATGCCGAGGCCGGACGCGCCGATCGCGTCCGCGAGGTGCGGGGCGGCGGGGATCCCCGACCAGCCGACGCAGACGTAGACCAGGGCGCGGACCCACTTGGGCGCGCCCGCCCAGAGCATGGTCACCAGGAAGCCCGCCGCGGCGACGCCGAGCGCGAGGTAGAAGTAGGCCTCGAGCCCGCGCCCCTCGAGCGCGATCGCGAAGAGCGGCGCCTCGGTGCCCGTGATCAGCACGAAGATCATCGCGTGATCGAGCCGCCGGATCCGGCCGTACCAGGCCGGCGACCAGACGACGCGGTGGTAGAGCGCGCTCGTGCCCATGAGCAGGACGACGCTCGCCGCGAAGGCGAGGGCCGGCCAGCTCCGTGCGGCCGGGTTGAGCGCGATCATCGCCGCGCCCGCGGCCAGGTACCCGAAGAACCCGTAGACGCAGAGCATGCCGCGCTGGCTCGGGCGATCCTCGGGGGCCGCCTCGTCCGCGCTCAACGCGGGCGCGTCGGGGGCGGGTCGAGACGGCGAGTGGACCTGAGCGACGGAGGCCACGATCTAGGTGTACCGGATCGCGGGCCCGCGTTCGGTCACGGCTCGGTCATCGTTTCGTGCGTATTCGGTGAGGAGGCCCTCAGATCCCGAGCCGGGCCTCGTCGCCCAGGGTGATCGCGCCGATGAGGGCCCGCATGTCCCGGTCGCTGGCTACGAAGTCGGCGACGAGCGCGTCGAGCCGGGCGTCGTCCACCCCCGGGGTGAGGTCCCGGCCGACGAAGCGCTGGTAGGCGCGGCGGACCGCGCACCGATCGAGCTCGCCCGACTCCACGAGCGCCTGGCCGAAGCCGAGCGGGCCGATCGTGCCGTGGCCCTCGACGCCGAAGAGGCGCGTCCCCGGCGGCATGAAGTCGAGGAAGCGCGCGTCGCTGTTCGCGTCGAGCTGGGCCTGGCTCACCGGCGTCATCAGCGTGTCGGCGATCATCGAGCCCGTCGCGTGGCCGTGCAGCCGGAAGGTCGCTCCGCTCACCCGGCCGTCGATGCTCCACGCCTCGGTCGCGCCGGCGATGAACGCGCCCGCGTCGAACATCCGCTTGAAGTGCATCGCCGCCGGGTCGATGAGCTGGTGGCAGTGGAGGCACGGGCCCTCGCGCCCGGGGTCGCGCTCGTAGGGTGGGAAGGCGACGTCCGAGGCGGGCGGCGCGAACTCCCGGCACGCGAAGGCGCGGAGCCAGTTGGCGGCCCGTACGCGCTCGCGGGGCCAGGCCTCGTTCGCGACGATCGTCGTCAGCACGCCGGCCGCCGGTACGCCGCGCGGGCGGCCAGCGTCGGTGCGCGGGTCGAAGCGGTAGTCGCGCTCGGCGAGGAGCTGCGGGTGCAGGTCGTGGATCGGGACCTCGCGCCACGACTCGGGGCTCGCCGCGTAGGCGCGCCACCACGCGTCGTCGTCCATGAACGCGTTGTCCGGCGTCATCCGGGCTTGCCGCATGTAGGCCATGCGCAGGGTCCGCGTCGCGACGGTGTAGTCGCCGAGCACCAGGTCGCTGAACGGTCGGTCGTTCGCCACGATGTGCTCGAACAGGCGCGCCGGCTCCTCGTGCACCTGCCGGCGCATCGACTCGGGGCGGTAGTAGTCGCCCTCCTGCTCGATCGGGCGCTGCGCGCAGTAGATCAGGTTCGGGCCACACCCGCAGCCCTCGTGGCCGCGGAACGACGCGCGCCCGTCGCCGCAGTCCTCGCCGTTCACCCCGACGCGGTTCTCCGTGGCCACGTCGCCGATCGCAGGCACGGTGGTCCCCGGCGCCCACCACGGCTCGACGTCGGCGATCGGCGCGCTCGGGTCGTCGCAGATCCCGATCCACTGCCCGTACTCTTCGGTGACCGACGCGTTGTCGCGGAGCAGGCCGACGCGCCCCTCGTGCAGGGTCCCGGCCGGGCACGGGCGAGGCACCATCGAGAGCGCGCCGTCGAACTGGTAGGTGTGCGTGTTCAGCGCGCCGCGGTAGCCCGGCACGCCGAGGTACTCCTCGCCCCAGTCGCGCACCTGGGCGCGGAACTCCGGCGCCTCGAGCGCGTCCGCCACGAACGCCTCGAGGGCCGCGCGCCGCTCGGCCTCGGGGTGCGCGAGGAGCGCCTCGTACTCCTCCACCGTCGGCCCGCGCCCCAGCAGCGTGAGGGAGGCCCGCCGGAGCTGGCGGGTCGCGCTCATCTCGGGCGCCTCCTGGGCCTCGGCCGGCGCCGCCGCACCCACCACCAGGCCCAGCACCAGGCTCAGCGCGAGGCTCGTCCAGCCGAGCGGGGCGAGCCCTGTCGGACGCGCGCTTCGCGTGAGCCGGCCAGCGTCTTGAGCTCCCCTCATACCGCCCTCACTCCCAGGATCTCGTTGGGCCCGCCGCTGATCTCGGAGACCTCGTCCGGGATCCCCATGATCCGGTAGATGGTCCGGGCGACGTCGCGCGCCGCCGGGTGCTTCTGCAGGACGCCGGCCGCGCCGCCGTCCACGTCGAGCGCGACCCCGGTGGGGTTGTTCGGTTGGGTCGGATCGAGGTCGTAGCCGCCGACCATGCGGTTGCCGTGGATGCCCCCGCCGATCAGCACGTAGCTGGTGAACGGCCAGTGCCCGTTGCCCGCCTCGAGGGCCGGCCACGCTCGCGCGAAGTCGCTGATCAGGACGACCAGGGTCTGATCGAGCAGGCTCTCGCCGCCGCCCATCGGGGTCGCCTTCATCTCGCCGAGGAGGCGGCCGATCACCTCGCAGGCGCCGCGCGTGCGGTTGAAGAGATCCGTCATCGGGCCCTGCCCGCTCGCGTGGATGTCGAAGCCCTCGCCGTAGGCCGCCGGCGCCTGCACGTTGATCGCGGTGCAGACGTCGGCCTTGAAGAGCTTCAGCGCCAGATCGAACTGCTCGCGCCAGGTCTCCCCGCTGTCGCCGTAGACCCGGCCGACCTGGAGCTGGTACGGGTTGTTGCCCTGCACCCAGTGCGGGTTCTCGCCCTCGAAGCCCGGCGTGGCCTCGAGGATCGTGACGAGGTCGAGCGCCATCTTGCGGCTCACCCCGACGTGGGCGTCGTAGAGGCGCTCGTAGAAGCCGTCGTCGCTGCGCCCGCGCAGCGCGCGGAGGCGCCGCAGCGCGTGCTGGTCCATCCGGGTCAGGGGGACCGCGTCGCCCGGCGTGCCGTCGAAGCCGGGGGTCGCGACCGCGTCCCGGTGCCGCAGCCCGTCCCACGCGGGTGTGTCGTCGGAGAAGGTCTGCGCCAGCGTGCCGAGCCCCGCGATGGTGGTCGGCGCGGCGTGGGCGGGCAGGCCGACGCGCGCGATCGGCGGCGTGCTCCCGCTCAGCCCCCCGGTCTTGATCGTGACCGCGCCGAGCGGCCGGTGGGTGCCCGCGAGGGCGAGCGCGTGGGCGGCGACGCAGTGGATGGCGGGGGCGGTGAACCGCGCCCCGGCCACGCCCGAGAGCGACGCGCGCCGCCCCGAGTAGTGCTCGGCCGTCTGCTGGTCGACGCCGTGGATCACGCAGGTGTGCTCGGCGAGTCCGTAGTGGCGCCACGCGTAGCCCCACTGGCGGGGGATGTTCACGTCGGGCCAGGCGGGGCTCCCCGCGAAGCTCGCGGGGTTGCTCATCATCGCCTCGTCCCACACCGCCGCGGTGCGCACCCGCGGGTAGCGCGCGTCGTCGGCGTTCGGCGCCTCCCCCGTGCCGTCGAGGTTCTCGATCTCGGACGGCGAGGCGAGGTAGCTCGGCCAGTGGACCGCGGGCGTGGCCCGGTCGGTGAACGGGGCAAACATCATGGACGGTTGCCAGCCGCCCGGCATGTAGACGGTGAGGAGGCGCTTCGGGCCCGGGCCGAGGGCCAGCGCGCGGCCGCGGCTCGGCGAGAGCAGCCCGCCGAACGGCGAGAGGGCGCCGGCCGCGCCACCGCCGAGGGCGAGCTTGAGGAGGTCACGTCGGTTGAACGCCATCGAGGGGCTCCCTTCAGTAGCTCAGCCAGAGGGGGTCGCGGACGAAGGCCGCGCAGACCGCGGTCCAGGCCGCGCGCGGCCCGGCGTCCGCCTCGGTCGGCAGGAAGACCGTCTCGAGCATCGCGTCGACGTCGGCGTCGCTCGCGACCTCGCCGAGCATGTGGAGGTAGAGGTAACGGATGTTGTCGCGGATCGCCGGCCGCTCGGTCGCGCTCGCGCTGTCGCGGGTCGCGTGCCGGAAGAGGACGTCGCGCGTCTCGACCGAGCGCGCGCACCACGCCTGCGAGAGCGGCACGAGGGTCAGGAGCATCGGCTCGCTGATCTCGGTGGAGGTGCGCTCACCCGCGAGGATGTGGCCGCCGCCGAGGTCCGCCCATGCCTCGTGGGCCGCCCCGCGCTGGTCGGTGCTCACCCGCTGCGGCGAGTCGTCGGGGCTCCCGAGCGGGCGACCGGTCTGCTCCACGTCGGCGTCCGTCAGCGCGAGCTGGCGCATCAGCTCGTCGCGGATCAGCTCCGCGGGGAGCCGGCGCGCGATCGGGCGCGGGGGCGGCGCGGGCAGCTCGCAGATCTCGAGGTCCTCGATCCACCGGCGCACCTCGGCGACGCTCACCCCGTCTCCGCCGTCGGCCACGATCTGCGCGTAGGACCGGTCGCCCGGCGGCATCTGGCCGAGGTTGTCCGAGGTGCCCTCGAGGAGCGCGACCAGCTCGCTGCCGTCCGGGTCGCCGGGGCGGACGTAGATGGGCTGACCCGTCGAGGGATCGGCGGCGCGGTAGGCGACCTGACGCTCGAACGCCTCGAGGCTCGCGAAGAGCGGCCGGTTGTCCTGTGGGCCGTGGCACCCGACGCAGCGCGCGTGGAGGCCCGCGTAGATCGCGTAGGTTGGCATCCGGCACTCCGACAGATCCTCGGGGGGCGGCGGGGGGCCGCCCGGGCCGGGGCCGTCGGGGCGCGCGGGGCCATCGAAGATCGTGCCCTGGCAGCCGAGCGTGGCGCCGCCGAGCGTGAGGAGCGCGATCCAGGCGAGCGCGGAGCGGGTCATGCCGACGTGCTCTGCAGGCCGCGTGCCCGAGCCCGCCGGCGCGTCTGGCCCGTCGAGGTCTGTGCACCTGCGGTCCACAGCGCGCACCAGCGGGTCGCGATCCGGGGGGCGGGTGCGACCGTCGCGTCGCAGGTCGCGGTCTCAGCGGGCCCGCGCGCGCGCGGCCGCCTCTTCTCCCCGCTCGATGACCTCGGCCAGGGCGCGCAGCAGCGCCTCGGTCCGGTAGGGCTTGGCGAGGAAGGCGGCGCCCGGGTAGCCCCACCTCGCCACGTCGGCCGCCGCCTGCTCGCCGCTCACCACGACCAGCGGGAGCGGGCGGCCACGCGCGAGCAGCCCCGCCGCGACGTCGCGCCCGTCCATCCGCGGCGTCGCCGCGTCCAAGACGAGCGCGTCGATCGTGGCCCCCGCGTCGATCAGCGCGAGCGCCTCCACCCCATCCACCACCGGGATCACCTCGAACGCCGCCGCCTCGAGCAGCCGGCGGGTCGCGCGTCGGACCAGCTCCTCGTCCTCGACCAGCAGCACCCGGCGCCCCTGGCCCGGGTCGCGGCGGATCGTCCCTGACTGCCGCGTCGGCGGCGCGGCGAGGGAGGTCGCGTCGCGCCGCAGCGGCAGCTCCACGCGAAACGTCGCGCCCGCCCCCGGCGCCGAGTCGACCGTGATGGTGCCGCCGTGGAGGCCAAGGAGGTCGCGCACCGTGCAGAGGCCAAGGCCCGTCCCCGTCCCCTTGGTGGTGAAGAACGGCTCGAAGATGCGGGCGCGCGTGGCCTCGTCCATCCCCGACCCCTCGTCCGCGACCTCGAGCGCCGCGTGGGTCTGCCCCACCGTGAGCCGCAGCTCGATCGCGCCCCGCGCGTCCATCGCGTCGCGGGCGTTGACCACGAGGTTCAAGAGGATCTGCTCGACCCCGGCGCGCGGCAGATCGACCCACGACGGCCCCTCGTCGATCGCGGCGAGCAGCCGCACCCGCGCGCCCGCGATCCGGCGCAGGAGCGGCAGGAGGTCGTCGACCACCGTCCCGAGGTGGATCGCCTCGGGCGCGTCGCCACCCCCCCGGCTGAACGCCAGCACCCGCGCGGCGAGGAGCGTTCCCTGCTCGACCACGAGGTCGAGCTCGTCGACGAGCTCCGCCGATCGTTCGCCCAGCTCGTCGCGCAGCAGCGGGGTCACCGCGGTGATCACCGACAGGAGGTTGTTGAAGTCGTGCGCGACGCCCGTGGCGAGGCTCCCCAGGAGCTCGAGCCGCTGCGTCTCCGAGCGCGGCGGGCGATCGGACCCTCGCGCGTCATGCGACTCCCCCATGCCTCCCAGGATAGGCCGGGGCCGCGCCCTCCTCGTAGACCCCGATAGCGGACGCAGGACGCCTCGCGAGGTCTGTCAATCAGTCGAGCCGAAGCTCGATCCCGGCGCGCTTGAGCTGCTCCTTGAACGACTTCTTGTCGTTCGTCTTCATGTAGGCCTCGCGCGGCTCGACGAGCCCGTTCTGAACGTGGTGGAACAGGTGGTCGTTCATCGTCTGCATGCCCTCGCGCTTGCCGGTCTGCATGATGGAGACGAGCTGGTAGGTCTTGCCCTCGCGGATGAGGTTCGAGACCGCGGAGTTGACGATCATCACCTCGTAGGCCGCGACGCGCCCGCCGCCGATCCGCTTGCACAAGACCTGCGAGATCACGCCCCGCAGCGACTCGCTGAGCATCGTCCGGATCTGCTCCTGCCGCTCGCCGGGGAACTGGTCGATGATCCGGTCGACGGTCGAGGGCGCGGTCGTCGTGTGGAGGGTGCCGAAGACCAGGTGGCCCGTCTCCGCCGTCTCGATGGCGATCGCGATCGTCTCGAGGTCGCGCATCTCGCCGACGAGGACGATGTCCGGGTCCTCGCGGAGCGCCGCGCGCAGAGCCTTCTTGAAGCCGGTCGTGTGCGTCCCGACCTCGCGCTGGTTCACGAGGCAGCGCTTGTTCGGGTGCACGAACTCGATCGGATCCTCGATCGTGATGATGTGATCGGCGCGGCGCTGGTTGATGACGTCGATCAGGGTCGCGAGGGTCGTCGACTTGCCCGAGCCGGTCGGCCCGGTGACGAGCACGAGCCCCTTGGTGAGGTAGCAGAGGTCGAGGACCTGGGGCGGGATGCCGAGCTTCTCCGGCGGGAGGATCTCGTAGGGGATCTGGCGGAACACCGCCCCGATGCCCTTGCGGTCGCGGAACATGTTCGCGCGGAAGCGGGAGACGTTCTCGATGGTGTGCGCGAAGTCGGTGTCGGAGGTCTCCTCGAACTCCTCGCGGTTCCGCGGCGGCGTGATCTCCAGCAGCATCGGCGCCAGCTCGTCCTCGGTGAGCGGCCCGCGCTCCTCGAGCGGCTGCATCTCGCCGTGGAGGCGGACCATCGGCACGACCCCCGTGCTGAGGTGCAGGTCGGACGCCTCGAGCTGGACCATCAGCCGGAGCCAGCGGTTGATGCGCGGCTCGCGCCCGCTCGGCGCCGCGGCGGCGACGGCCGGGGCGGCCGGCCGAGGGGCCGCGGGGGAGGGCGCTGGGCGCGCGGGCGGCGCCAGGTCGGGGCTCGGCGGCGCGAGGCCGGGCGTGGCCAGGCCGACCGGCGCGACGCGCGGCGCCGGCGCGCCCTCGAGCGGCGCGATGGTAATGACCCAGTCCTCGGGGCCGTGGGCCTCGACCGTCACCTTGACGTTCGTGCCGTCCGCCGCCTCGTGGTTGAACGCGCCGCGCGACTGGTGGCGAATCTCCGCGATCACCTCGCTCGGCGCGGACTCCGAGAGGAGCTGCGCGACCTGCGCGTGGTTGATCGGCGAGTTGGACTTGCGCTCGCCCTGCGGGAAACGGAACAGCACCGGCTGGCCGGAGCGGAGGAGGACCTCACGGGCGCTGTGGCGCACGAGGTGCTGCACGTAGAAGTCGATGCGTTTCATCGGGGAGTCGGCGCGCGAGTATACCCCGCCGCCCGTGATAAAACGCGGGGTGTGTCCGACGGCCCCTCCGCGACGCGGATCCCCCGCTGGCTCGCCGCGCTCTTCGTGCTCGCCCTCGTCGGGCTGGGCGTCTACCTGCTTCGCGGCATCCTCACCCCGATCTTCTTCGCGCTGCTGATCGCCTACTTCCTCGATCCGCTCGTCGATCGCTTCGAGGAGCGGGGCGTCCCGCGCGCGGTCGGGATCGTCGCCGTGCTCGCGGTCTTCCTGGGGGGCATCACGCTGTTCGCGCTCCTCTTGCTGCCGAGCATCGTCAGCGAGATCAGCGCGTTCCTCCGGTCGCTCCCCGAGAAGCTCGAGGGGGTCCGGGTCGCGGTCGAGCCGTGGCTCACCGAGCACGGGGTCCCGGTGCCGCACTCGTTCGACGAGCTCTTCGCGCTCGGCGAGCAGCTCGTGACTCCGCCCGATACCGGCGGCGACGCGGCGGCGGGGAACGAGACGGAAGGCGCGGCCGAGCTCGCGCGTCAGGCCGCGCCTGTCCTGCAGACGGTGGTCGTCTGGATCTGGGGCCGCACCGCGGGCGTCGTCGGAGTCCTCACCAGCGCGCTCATCGTGCCGGTCTTCGCGTTCTACCTCCTCTACGACTTCGATCGCATGACCGCGGGGATCGGCGAGCTGCTGCCGCGCCGCTACAAGCCCTTCGTGGTCGACGTCGCCCGCGAGGTCGACACCGTGCTCGGGCAGTTCGTCCGCGGCCAGCTCACGGTGATGTTCATCCTCGCGGTGCTCTACGCGGTCGCCTACTCGATCGCGGGCGTCCCGCTCGCGATCCCGATCGGGATCGTCGCCGGCCTGCTCAGCTTCATCCCCTACGTCGGCGGCGCGTCCGCGCTGATCCTGGCGCTCCTGATGTGCGCCCTCGATCCGGGCGGGTGGTGGCAGGTCGCGGGGGTCGTGATCGGCTACGGGATCATCCAGGCCCTCGAGGGCTTCGTGATCACGCCGCGCATCGTCGGCGACAAGGTCGGGCTCGCCGCGATCTGGGTCCTCCTCGCGCTCCTCGTCGGCGGCGAGCTGTTCGGCTTCCTCGGCGTCCTCTTGGCGGTCCCCGCGGCCGCCATCGTGAAGATCTTCGTCGTCCGCGCGGTGGCCTACTACAAGAAGAGCGCGCTCTACCTCGAGGACGCGACCGGGGTCCGGCCAGGGCTGCTCGCGCTGCTCGAGGAGGAGGGCCTGCCCGACGATCCGGACATCGCCCAGGCCAAGGCCCACGCGCACGGCGCGGAGTCGCCCGCGGCCGACGACCCGCGCGGTGACGAGGCGTCCGAGGCCTCCGACGCGGGCCCCGCGGCGGACGGCGGCGAGCACGCCGAACCCGACGAGCAGGCGCGCGACGAGCCCGACGAGGAGCCCGACGAGGAGCCCGACGAGGAGCCGGCGGGCGACTCGGGCGAGGCGGGCGACAGCGACGGTCTGAACGAGGAAGACGAGGTCGAGCGCCAGCCCGGGCGGCCCGTGGCTGCGCCGGACGGAGAAGAGGAGTAGACCTCGACCGTGGCGGACGAACGACGCATCGCGGTGCTCGTGGAGGACGAGGCCTCGGTCGCGGGTGCGATCGCGGTCGCGCTCCGGCGCGGGCTGTCTCCGGGGCCGGGCGAGGACGCGCCGGAGCGCGACGCGGGGCCCATCGCGCTGCCGGCGGCCGACGACGACGCGCCCCCCATCCCGCTGCGCGTCGAGCGGGCGGACGTGGCGATCGCGCTCGACCCGGAGTCGCTCGAGCTCGCGCGCCGCGCGTCGGTGCCCAAGGTCGTCGCGCTCTGGCCGCACCTCGCGCCGTGGGACGCCGAGATCGAGGCGGACCTCGTGCTCGTGGCCCACTCCGCCCTCGTCCGCGAGGCGGTGCGGCGCGGGGTCCCCTCGAAGCGCGTGGTGGTCGTCGGTCCGGTGGCCCCCGACGGCTGGCGCGCGCCCGAGGATCGCGCGGCGGCCCGCGCCGACGCCGGCCTCGAGGGCGACCGCCCGGTCGTGGTGGTGCGCGCGTCCGCGCTCGCGGAGATGGACCTCGCGCCCGCGCTCGTGCAGCTCTCGCTGGTGAGCCACGACGCGCGCTGGCTCTTCGACGTCGGCGCGGACGCGGAGCTCGCGCGCTCGCTGCGCCGCCACGTCCCCGGCTACGGCCTCGACGCGCTGATGTTCGCCGACGGTCCGGAGGCGCCCGCGAGCTACGCGCGGGCCGACCTCGTCCTCGGCCGCTTCGACGGCCCCGAGGCGAGCCGCGCCTTCGCGGTCGGCGCGGGCCTCGTCGGCGTCCCGCCGAGCCGCGATCGGCTGCGGCTCGCGCACGCGATCGAGACGGCGGGCGTGGCGCGCCTCGCGGACGCCGCCCCGACCCTCGCGGTCACCCTCGACGCGGCCCTCGCGCCGAGCGCCCTCGAGGCCGCGCGTCAGGCCTCCGAGGCGCTGGACGCGGCCAACGGCGTCGCGCGCGTCGTCGCCGAGGTGCGCGCCCTGATGCGCGGCGAGCGAGGCGGGGCCGCGCTCGCGGCCGGCCTCCCCGCCGGGCTCGAGCGGCTGAGCGAGGCCGACAGGTCCGCGCGCGGTCGGCGCCCCGACCCGGCCGAGCCGGGCCCCGATCCCGAGCCGACCGCCCCGCCCGCGCGCGACGATCTCGACGCGAAGGTCGACGCGGAGCTCGCCGCGCTGCGCGAGAAGCTCGGCCTGTGACCGAGGTCGTCCTCCGCGAGCTGTGGGTCTACCCGGTGAAGTCGTGCCGGGGGATCCGGCTCGACGAGGCCGACGTGGTCACGCGCGGGCTGGCCCATGACCGCCGCTTCATGGTCGTCGACGCGAACGGCCGCTTCCTCACGCAGCGCGAGCGGCCGGAGCTCGCGCGCTTCGGTGCGACGCTCGAGGGGGACGCGCTCGTGCTCGAGGGGCCGTCCGGCGCGCGGGCCCGGGCGCGGCACGACGGCCCGCCGGTGACCGCCTCCATCTGGGGCGAGGCCGTCGCGGCGCGCGACGCGGGCGACGAGGTGGCCGCGGTGCTCCGCGCGGACCTCGGCGCCGACGCGCGCCTCGTCTACATGCCCGACGACACCCGCCGCCCGGCCGACCCCGACTACGCGGGCCCGGACGATCTGGTGTCCTTCGCCGACGCGTTCCCGTTCCTCCTCGTCGGGGTCGCCTCGCTCGACGCGCTCAACGCCCGCCTCGCGTCCCCGGTCGACATGCGGCGCTTCCGGCCCAACCTCGTGGTCGACGGCGCGCCGGCCTTCGCCGAGGACACCTGGTCCGCGCTCAGCGTCGGGCCCATCCGCCTGCGCTCCCCCAAGCCCTGCAGCCGGTGCGCGATCGTCGACGTCGACCCGGCGCGCGGAGAGCGCGACCTCGCCGTCCTGCCGGAGCTCGGCCGCTTCCGCCGAGACGGTCGGCACGTGAACTTCGGGGTCAACTTCGTCCACGAGGGGAGGGGCCGCCTCGCGGTCGGCGCGCGCGTCGAGGTGACGTGACCACCTTCGCGCAGGTCGACGGCAGCCCCTTCGGCGAGGACGATCGCCTCCGGCTCGATCGGCGGATGGAGGACTACCACGCGCTCGTCCCGGCGACGTACCGCGTCAAGGGGATGTTCCTGCAGCAGGTGCTGGATCGGATGGGCGAGTCCGCCTTCGACACGCTCCGCGGCGACCTGCTCGAGCCGCCCGCGGGGCGCGGCTACGTGCTGTTCCGCGACTACCCCATGCAGGACCACCAGCGCCTGGTGACCGCGCTAGCGGAGATCGTCTACCGCGGCGTGCCCCAGGCCGAGGCGGTGCGGCGGCACGCGCGCGAGGACTTCGCGACCTTCGCCGACTCCAAGCTCGGCGCGGTGATGCTCGCGCTCGTCGGCGACGCCAGCGCGGCGCTGGGCCGCTTCCCGGCCGTCTACCGGCTGGTCGCGCGCGCCGACTGGGAGGTCGAGGTCTCCCAGCTGCCGGGGCGGGTGCGCATGGACTTCCGCCGCTTCCCCGGGCTCTGGGCCTACCAGCTCGGCCAGGTCGAGGGGATCCTCCGCCGCTTCGAGGCGTCGACTCGCGTGCACGTGTTCGAGGCGAGCTCCACCGAGTTCCGCTTCGAGATCCCCCTCGACGTGACCTGACGCCGGGTCGTAGTCTGCGCTGCCGATGAGGTCGCCGTGAGCGTGGAGCCGCAGAAGGTCCGCCGGCAGGAGATCGATCGCGCGGTGGCCGCGGTCGAGGGCCTGGACGCGCCCGCGCGTCTGGCCGCGCTAGCCTACGACGCCCTCGGCGGGCAGGCCGAGGGGCGGACGCTGCTCGCGGGCGACAACTACGCCGCGTCCAAGGCGAAGGCACACGACGTCGACCGCGACGCGGCGGAGACCGACGCGGGCAACGTCCTCGGGATCCTCGAGCGCGGCGCGTCCGATCCCGTCGAGCGCGCGCTCCTCGCCGCGCTGATGGTGCGGGGGCTCGACGACGCGCTCGCGGCCGGCGAGGACAAGGGCCGCGCGTTCCGCTTCGTGCGCCACGCCGACTGGCTCGAGCTCTCGACCGACTACGTCGTCTACCCGTTCGTGGATCGCCTGATGGCGGAGGACCGCGCCGCGCTCGTCTGGGCCGAGGTCGCCCAGCGGGTGGTGGACGACGCGGCGGGGCGCGACGGCGACCGGCCCCGGGTGCGCGCGCTCAACGCGGGTCGCCTCAGCGCGCTCGCGTCCTCGCCGAGCAAGGCCGCGGCCGGCGGCCTACGCGACGTCGTCAAGTCTGCCGCGCTCGACGAGCCGACACGCCTCCTCGCGAGCACGCTCGCGGGGGACGGCGACGCTCCCGCGCCCGGGCCGCGGCCTCAGCTCGAGGGTCACCTCGGCCGCGCCCCGCGGTCGAGCGCGCTCGAGGTGCTCCGCTGGCTCACCGGGTGGGCGCTCCTGAGCTGGCTGCTCCGCGGGCTCGGCTTCCTCGTGGGCCTGCGCCGCCGCGCCCGGCTGCGCCTCGCCGACGACGGGGTGGAGGTGCACACGGAGATCGCGATGCTCGGCCGCACCGTCTCCGAGCGCGACGAGACCTGGCGCCTCGACGCGCTCGACGGCGTCGGCCGCCGCGTGCGCTACCCCGCGATCCACCTCGTCGCGGGCGCGGTCGCGCTCTCCGTCGGGGTGCTCTTCGGAGGCCTCGTCCTCTTCGACGGAGTCCGCAGCGGCGAGCTGGTCCTGCTCCTGCTCGCGTCGGGCCTGCTCTTCGGCGGGGCCGCGCTCGACCTCGCGCTCGACGTCCTCGTCCCCGCCCGCGCCGGTCGCGTCGCGCTCGAGCTCTCGCCCCGCGCGCGCCGCCCGCTCCGCCTCACCCGGGTGCCCCTCGAGCAGGCGGACGCGTTCCTGCGCGCGCTCCGGGCCCAGGCCGCCGGACGCGCGAGCCAGGGACGACCGTGAGGCGGTGGCTCGCCCGGGGCGGGGGGGTCGTGACCCTCGCCGCCCTGGCCGCCGCCGCCGCCTACGGACCGAGCCTCTACCGCGGCGCGGACGCGCCCGACGAGCCGCTGGCCGAGGTGCCGGCGGAGGCCGGGGTGATCCTCACCCTGGACGTGCGCCGGGTGCTCGACTCGACGCTCTGGCGCGCGTCCCTCGACGAGGCCGCGGGCGCGCCGCGCCGCATCGAGCGCACCTGCGGCTACGATCCGCTCGCCGAGGTCGGGCGCGCGACGGTGTTCTTCCTCGGCGCGGACGATCGACCCTTCGAGACGCTCGGGGTGGTCGCGCACGGCGAGGTCGCGCGCGGAGGGCGCGCGCGCGAGCGGCTGGTGCGCTGCGTCGGCGCCGTCCTCGCGGAGCAAGGCGGCGCGAGCCGCCGGGTGGAGGTCGAGGGCGTGCCGGCGATGCGGAGCGCGCGCGGGGGCTCGCACGCGGCCTTCCTCGGCGCCGACGGGATCGTGGCCGGCGACGAGGAGGTGGTCGCGCGCCTGATCCGCGTGTCGCGCGGAGAGGCCCCGGCCGCCGATCGCCGGCCCGAGCTCGCGGCGCTGCGGTCGCTCGTCGGGCCACGTCAGGATGTCGTGCTGATCGCGCGACTGCCGCGCCGCTGGCTCGACGCGCTGCGCCGCATGGCGGGGGAGCTCCCCGCGGAGCTCGACGGGCTCACCTCGGTGCGGGCGCTCGCGCTCGGCGCGGATCTGCGCGCCGGACTCGACGCGCGTCTCGCGCTCCGGGCGAGCGCGGCGGGGGCGCCCGAGCTCGAGGCCGCGGTGCGAGCGCAGCGCGACGCGCTCCTGGCCGAGCGCGAGACGCGTCTGTCGGTCGTCGGCTCGGCGCTGCGGCGGCTGCGCGTGGACCGGCGCGGCGCCGACGTCACGGTGAGCCTGCGGATCGGCGACGACGTCGTGGAGGATCTCGCGGCGCTCTGGCGCGAGCTGCGCGCCGACGACGAGGCGCCGGGATCAGTCGGAGATCTCGACCTCGACGACGTCCCCCGCGGGCGCGGCGGGCGGCTCGGCGGGGGCGGGCTCGTCGAGCCGGTCACCGACCCGCAGCCAGGCGATGATCCCGGCCGCAACGACGACGACGACGAGCAGTAGCCGGGTCCGCCAGCTCGACTGAACGCGGTAGCGCATCGCCGACACCCTGGCACGCGCCGCGGCCGGGCGCGATGAATGCGGCCCCGCCTCGCCTCGTCGATCCGGTTGTCATGAGAACTCCCCTGGTGAAGCTCGCAACCGTAGTCGCCTGCGTGCTGGCGTCCGGCCTCGCGTCGGCGCCGGCGGCGGAGGCTCAGTCGCGTGTCTACGCAACCCAGATCGCCTCGCCGACCGCGTCCCCCGCGCTGCCCGTCTCCCGAGTCGCCGTGCGCGCGGTGAGCGCTCCGGCGACTTCCCCGGTCGCCGCGTCCTCCACCCGCGTGATCGCGCAGCCGACGACCCGCGTCGTCGCCCGGCCCCGGGCCACCGTCGCGCCGATCCGGGTGACCGCGCCCTGGGTGTCGCTCCGCCAGCTCGGCGTGGTCAGCCAGACCCAGACGCACCCGGTGCCTCCCGCGCCGGCCCCCGCCGGACCCGGCCAGCTCGGCTGCGAGGTGACCAGCGACGGTTGGATCGGCCAGGGGCTGATGGAGGTCCGTGACTCGGGCCGCGTCATCGCCAGCGGCGGCTGCGGCGCGCCCCTCGAGGTGCCCGCCGGTCGCTACGACGTCACCCTCACCTTCCTCGACGCGCTCGACCGCCCGCAGCAGACCGTGCCCGTGGTCGTGCCCGAGGGCGGCGTCGCCCGCGCCACCGCGAGCTTCGCCACCGCGATCCTCGAGGTCCGCATCACCAAGGACGGCGCGGCCGCCCCCGGCATCACCTCCATCGTCCGCGACGGCCGCGAGGTCGGCACCGTCGGCAGCGGCGTCGTGGCCCGCCTGAGCGCCGGTCGCTACGAGCTGAACACGCGGCACCGCCTCGAGACGAAGACCAGCGTGGTCGACCTCGCCTCCGGCCAGCGGCGCGCCGTCCGCGCCGCGTTCTGAAGACTCCGTCGCTCCCCCCTCGCCCTCGAGCGCGCCGGCCTCCCTCCAGCCCGGCCGGTGCGCTCGGGGGCGTTTCCCTTTCTTCGAGCTCTCCGGGCGCGCGCGCGCAGCTGATTCGCTCGGCCTCGAAATGCGCCGCCCGGCGCGCACGTAGCGAGGGCCATGAAGGCGGTGGTCTACGAGCGCTACGGCGGCCCCGAGGAGCTGCGCGTCGAGGAGGTGGAGCGGCCCGAGCCCGGACCCGGAGAAGCGCGCCTCGCGGTCTGCGCAGCGTCGCTCAACGGCTCCGACGCGGAGTTCCTCACCGGGCGCCCGCTCTACGCGCGCATCGTGGGCTTGCGCCGGCCGCGCGTGCCGACCCTCGGCTCGGACGTGGCCGGGGTGGTCGACGCGGTGGGCCCCGGCGTGACCTCCGTGGCGGTGGGCGACCGCGTGTTCGCCGACCTGTTCGAGCGGTGGGGCTGCCTCGCCGAGCACGTCGTCGCGCCAGCCGAGGAGCTCGTCCCGATCCCGGCCGCGCTCGGGTTCGTCGAGGCGGCGGCGCTGCCCCAGGCGGGAGTGATCGCACTCCAGGCGGTGCGCGATCTGTTCACCGTCCAACCGGGCCAGACCGGCCTCATCCTCGGCGCGGGCGGCGGGGTCGGCACCTTCGCGCTCCAGCTCGCGATCGACGCGGGCGCGTCGGTCACCGCGGTCGACCACCCGTCCAAGCGGGCGCTCCTCGAGCGGCTCGGCGCCGCGCGGTTCGTCGACTACACGCGCGAGGACCCCGCCGCCCTCGACGCCCACTTCGACTTCATCCTCGACACGCCGGGCCGCGCCTCGGTCTGGCGCCTCCTCGACCGGCTCGCCCCGGGCGGGCGCTACGCGATCGTCGGGGGCCTGCTCCGCCACGTGATCGGCGCGCCGCTCCTGTCGCCCCTCGCGCGGCTGCGCGGGCGGCGCTGCGGCCTCCTGATGTGGGACAAGAACACGCGCGACCTCGCCGCGATCGCCGACGCGGTGGTCGCCGGCCGCTGTGCCCCGGCGATCGACGGACCGTACCCCCTCGAGGAGGCGCGCGAGGCCTTCGCCCGGCTCACCGGGGGGGTGGCCCAGGGTAAGGTCGTGGTCACGGTTGGCGGCTGAGCGAGGCGGTCGAGCGGCCGGCCGAGGCGAGGGCCCCTTGCCCCACGCGCTGCGTCCGGTTAGTTGGCTGGGCGATGCCGTGGATCGAGATGAAGCTGCGCGACGCGAAGGTGCTCGCGCGTTGCGACGAGGGCGGCCGGCTGGTCGACGAGGGCGGGCGGGTCGAGATCCGCTACAAGCCGCGCGACGGCCGCGCCTATCGGGCCGGCGCGCGCAACCTGGCGCCGATCGCCGGCGCCGCGGTGCTGCCCGACGACCACTGCGGCCCCGCCGAGGCCGCCGCGCCGAAGGGCGCGTCCGCGACCAAGGGCTCGAAGAAGAGCGCCAAGAAGAGCTCGAAGAGCAGCAAGGCCGCGGCCGCCCCGCCGAGGCACGAGGAGGGCGCGGTCATCGTCTACGCGGACGGCGCCTGCTCGGGGAACCCGGGCCCCGCGGGCCTCGGGGTCGTGGTGCTCGATGGCGACGCGCGCGCGGTGCTCAGCGAGTACCTCGGGCACGGCACCAACAACGTGGCCGAGCTCACCGCGATCCTCCGCGCGGCCACGCGCCTCCGCGGGACCGACAAGCCGGTTCGCATCTACACCGACAGCAAGTACTCGATCGGCGTGCTCACCCAGGGCTGGAAGGCGAAGAAGAACCCGGAGCTCGTCCGCGACACGAAGGCCGCGCTGGCCGCGCTGGACGACGTCGCGCTGTACTACGTCCCGGGCCACGCCGGGGTGGAGCTCAACGAGGTCGCCGACCAGCTCGCTCGCCGCGCGGTCGACGAGCGCGCGAGCGACGGCTGGCTGGGGTAGGGCGCGCGCGGATCGCGCCGGGCTACCCGAACACCTGCGCCGCCTCGGCGAGGGTCACGAAGGAGTAGCCCTCGGCCTTGAGCCGCCGGATCGCCTCGCGGATCGCGGCCTCCTTGAGGGCGCCGGGGAGGCGGAGGTCGATCTGGTGCGGGGCGAGCCAGCCGAGCCCGTCCTCGTCCGCGTCGGCGACGTCGATGCCGTGCAGCTCGAGGTTCACGAGCGGTCGGCCCACGACCGCGCGGGTCAAGAGGCGCGCGCCGCTCGGCCCGCCGAGGGTGACCGACGTGCCGATGTAGGGCAGGCGCGGCCCGCGGGTCACTCCGATCGGGAGCTCCACCAGGCCCTCGCCGTGTCGCCAGTAGGGGCGGCCGACGCGGTACGGATCGGCGGGCGCGCTGAGCACGCGCGGGGTGTCGACGACCGAGCGGCTGCGGCGGCCGGCGAGCCGGATGGCGGAGATCGCGCCGGCCTTCGCGAGGAAGTAGGGCGGGCAGGGGAAGACGCTCGAGTCGTAGGCCACGCCGAGCTCGGCGAGGACGTCGAACACCGAGTCGTTGATGGTGTAGCCGGGCGCCCGGAAGCCGACCGGGGTCACGCCCGCGCGCCGCGCGATCGCCTCGATACCGCCGGCGATCTCGCGGAGGATCACGTCGCGCGGCTGACGCGTCAGGTCGTAGCGGTGCGAGAGCGAGTGGTTGCCGATCTCGTGCCCCGCGGCTGCGAGGGCGCGGAGCCGCTCGCCGTTCTCCGCGTCGAGGTCGCTCCCGATCGCGAAGAAGGTGCAGGGCACGCCCTCGTCGGCGAAGAGGCGGGCGAGGCGGGGGAGGGCGCGGCGGTAGATCGCGCGGGCCGCGTCCTCGCCGGGCGGCTCGAGGCCGTGGATCGACGAGTAGCAGCCGATCTCGTCCAGGTCGACGCTGACCGCGGCCAGACGCGCGTCTCCCCGCCGCGCGTCTCGCCCTTGCGGAGAGAGACGCGGAGCCGCGCTCACCCCTGGATCCGGATCGCGTAGAACAGCCGCACCATGTTCCGCATCACGTTGGGCACGCGGCGGAAGAGGTGGATCGAGGGCTGGCGCTTCTCGAGGACGCGCACCGGGATCTCCGTGACGCGGACGCCGCCGCGCTCGGCCCGGATCACGAATTCGCTCGCGAACAGGTCCTTGTCGACGAGGCAGGAGCGCGCGACGTCGACGAGGGACGCGCGACGGAAGGCCTTGAGCCCGTGGGTGTCGGTGCCCTTGAAGCCGAGGCTGACGCGCAGCATCCCGTTGATCACCTGGGTCGCGAGCCGGCGCATGAACGGCCGCTCGTCGCTCGCCCCGGCCATCGCCTTGCTGCCGACGACGAGGTCCGCCTCGTGCGTCTCGAGGATCGCCATCGCGCGCTGATAGAAGTCGATGTCGCAGAGGTCGATCTCGTCGCAGATCACGAACTCGCCGCGCGCGCGCAGCATCCCCTCCTTGAGCGCGGCCCCGTAGTTGGGCTGGCCGTAGCTGAAGGTCGAGACCTGCTCGAAGCGCTCGGCGAGCTGCTCGGCGATCTCCACCGTGTTGTCGCGCGACCCGTTCTCCGCGAGGATCAGCTCGTAGGGCCAGTCCACCTCCTCGAGGCGGTCGACGAGGTCGACCACGGCGGCGTGGAGGATCGCCTCCTCGTTGTAGATCGGGATGACGATCGAGATACGCGGCTCGGGCGGCATCGCGGCGGACCATTCACCACCGGATGCGGGCCGTCAAGGGCGCCCGCGCGGGGGGCCGGCGGGGCGACCCGACGGGCAGCACCCGGGCCGGCAGGGCTCGGGCCGGGGGCCGCGGTCGCCGAGGGCCGCGCGGGGAGCGCCCGGGTCGAGCCGCTCGCGGATCAGCTCGCCCAGCATCCGCACGAAGCGGGGGTGATCGTTGGCCGCGCGGGCCCGCACCATCCGCAGCCCGAGCTCCTCGGCGGTCGCGCGCGCCTCGTGGTCGAGGTCCCAGACGACCTCCATGTGATCGGCGACGAACCCGAACGGCGCGACGACGACCGCCGCCCCCGGGTCCTCGGCCGCGATCTCCCGGAGCGCGTCGTTGACGTCGGGCTCGAGCCACGGCACCTGCGGCGGGCCCGAGCGGCTCTGGAAGACCACGCGGTGCGGCCCGATCGGGACGCGCGCCGCGAGCATCGCGGCGAGCTCCTCGAGCTGGTCCACGTAGTCGCAGCCGTCGGCCTGGGCGCGCGGGATGCTGTGGGCGCTGAAGAGGACCCGGGGCCGCTCCACGCCGAGCTCCGCGATCGCCTCGGCGAGGCGGCCCTCGCAGGTCTCGACGTAGCCCGGGTGGTTGTAGAACGGCCGCACGACGTCGACCGCGGGCGCCCCCTCGCCGACCTCCTCGAGCGCGCGCGCCAGATCGTCCTGGTAGGCGCGGCAGCCCGAGTAGGAGCTGAAGGCGCTCGTCTTGATCGCGAGCGCGCGCGTCACCCCGTCCGCCTTCATGCGGCGCAGCGTCTCGGGGAGCATCGGGTGCCAGAACCGGTTGCCGAGGTAGATGGGCAGCTCCGGCCCGTTCGCGGCCAGCTCCGCCTCGAGCCCGCGCACCTGCTCGTCGGTGCGCGCGTTGATCGGCGAGACCCCGTCGAAGTGCGCGTAGTGCGCGCTGACCGCGATCAGCCGCTCGCGCGGGACGTTCCGCCCGCGCACCACGTTCTCCATGAACGGCAGCACCTCGTCGGGCCCGCGCGGCCCCCCGAAGGACATCACCAGGATGGCGTCGTAGCTCACGGCGGCACCCTAGCAGCCCTACCGAACCGCTGTCCTCGTCTCCAGCGGGTCGCCCGTGCGTCCGGGCTCAGACGCTCCCCGCCCCCTCCCGCCTCGCCGGCTCCACAGAACGACCACCGGCATCGCGAAGAGGTTGAGGAACGTCGAGCTCACCAGCCCGCCGAGGATCACCACCGCCATCGGGTGCTCGATCTCGTGGCCCGCGGTGTCGCCGCCGAGGGCGAGCGGCACGAGCGCGAGCCCGGTGGAAAGGGCGGTCATGAGGATGGGGGCCAGGCGCTCGGTCGCGCCGCGCAGGATCAGCGCCGGCCCGAAGGGGAGCCCCTCTTCCTCCTCGAGGTGCCGGTAGTGGGCGATCAGCAGGATGCCGTTGCGCGCGGCGATCCCGAGGACCGTCACCAGCCCGACCAGCGTCCCGAGGGAGACCACCCCGCCCGACGCCGCCGTCACGAGCACCCCGCCCACGAGCGCGAGCGGCAGGCTGACCATCACGAGCCCGGCCAGTCGGAGCGAGCGGAGATCCGCGAGCAAGATCAGGAACACCCCGAAGAGCGACAGCGCCCCGACCGAGAGCAGCGTCCTCTGGGCGTCGCTCCGCGCGCGGTGCTCGCCGAGGGTCTCCGCGTGGTGGCCCGGGGGGAGTGGGTGTTCGCGCAGCGACTCGTCGATCGCGCGCGAGGCGGCGCCGAGGTCTGCGTCGGGCTCCAGCGTGATCGTCACGTCGAGCGAGCGCGAGCCGCGATGGTGGGCGATGGTGTTGCGCATCGCGCCGACCGTCACGTCCGCGACGTCGCCGAGCCGGACCGCGCGCGTGCCGTCGAGATCGATCAGGAGGTCGCGCAGCGCCCCGACGTCGCCCCGCACCTCGGGGGGGCTCCACACCACCACGTCGACCGGCTGCTGCCCACGCACGATCGTCCCCAGCCGCTCGCCCTGCACGAGCGTGGTGGCGCGCTGCCGCAGCAGCCCGGGATCGACCCCCAGCGCGGCGCACCGATCGAGCCGCGGCGTCACCTCGATCTGCGGCACGAGCACCTGGGCGGCGGGGCTCGCGTGGGCGATCGTCGGGATGGCCTCGAGCCGCTCCGCGACCGCGTGGCCCTCGCGCTGCAGCGCCTCGAGGTCCGGGCCGAACAGCCGGATCACGATCGCGCCCGAGCCGCCGCTGAGCACCTCGCGCATGCGCTCCTGCAAGTAGGTCTGCACGTCGCGATAGACGCCGGGGTAGCCGTCCACCACGGCCTGCACCTCGCGCAGGGTGGCGTCGAGGTCGGCGTCGGGATCGACGCTGATCCACAGCTCGGCGAAGTTCGGGCCGACCACCTCGTCGGCGACCTCCGCGCGCCCGATGTGCGCGCCGAAGCTCCGAACCCCGGGCACCGAGAGCAGCTCCGCGCGGGCCCGTTCCGACGTTCGCGCCATCGCCGAGAGCGACGTGCCGGGCTTGCCAATCCAGTGCATCAGGAAGTCGTTCTCCGCGAAATGCGGGAGGAACGCCTCCTCCAGGGTCCCGAGCGCCGCGACGGAGGCGAGCACCGCGAGCGCGGTGCCGGCGAGGACGCGCCTGGGCCGTGCGAGCGCGTGAGCGAGCCAACGGCGGTAGACCTCGCGCAGCCGCGCGGCGAAGGGCGGCTCGCGCTCCTTCGAGACGTGGCCCGGCAGGAGCATCAGTGACAGCACCGGGGTGAGGGTCAGCGCCACCGCCATCGACGCGAGCACCGCGAGGCCGTAGCCGAGCGCGAGCGGCCGGAAGAACTGCCCCGCGACCCCCGGCAGGAACAGCACGGGGACGAACACGAGGACGACGATCATCGTCGCGAAGACCACCGCGCTCCGCACCTCGAGCGAGGCGTCGAGCACCACCCTGGCCGCGGCCACCAGGCCCTCGGCGCGCGCCTCGCGCAGCCGCCGGTGGATGTTCTCCACGTCGACGATCGCGTCGTCGACCACCTCGCCGAGCGCGATGATGAGCCCCGCGATCACCATCGTGTCGAGGGTCCGCCCGAGGAGGGTGAGCACCGACGCGGCCACGAGGAGCGAGAGCGGGATCGCGACCACGCTGATCACCGCGGTCCGCCAGTCCCAGAGGAACAGCAACAGGATCAGCACGACCAGCGCGGTGCCGATCGCCATCGCCTCGCCGAGGTTGGAGAGCGCGCGCTCGATGAAGCCCGCCGGCCGGAAGACGGTGGCGTCGACCTCCACCCCAGGCATCGCGGGGCGCAGCTCTTCGAGCGCCGCGTCGATCCCCGCGGTCACGTCGAGGGTGTTGGCGCCCGGCTGCTTCTCGACGACGAGGAGCAGGCCCGCGCCGCCGGTGACGACCGCCTCCCCGATGGGCAGCGGGGGGCCTTCGACGATGTCCGCCACGTCGCCGAGGGTGAGCGAGCGGTCGCCGGTCGGGGCCACGGGCACCTGCGCCAGCTCGTCCGCGGTGTGGACGATCGCCGCGTGGAGCACCGGGAGGCGCTGGTTCGGGCCGTCCACGAACCCGCCGGGCCCAGGCGTGACGGCCTGCTGAGTCGCGGCGCGGACCTGGTCGAGGGTCACGTTCGCCGCCTGCAGCCGCGCGGGGTCGACCTGCACCTGGAGTTGACGGCTGCGTTCGCCCCAGATCGCGACGTTGGCGACCCCGGGGACGCCCATCAGGCGCGGTCGCACCACCCAGCGGACGAGATCCGTCAGCGCCATCGGGTCCAGCTCCGCGGACCACACTGCGACCTTGAGCACCCGCGAGGTGGACGAGAGCGGCGAGAGCACCACCGGCGGTCGGGCGACCGCGGGCAGCCGAGCGCGCGCCATCCGCTCCGCCACGAGCGCGCGCGCCTCGAGCAGGTCGGTCCCCCGATCGAAGAGGAGGACCACCGACGAGAGCCCGAGGACCGATCGCGATCGCATTTCGCTCGCGCCCGGCGTGCCCGCGAGCGCGCCCTCGAGCGGGGTCGTGACGAGCGACTCCACCTCCTCGCTCGACAGCCCCGGCGCCTCGGTCTGGATCTCGACGCGCGGCGGCGCGAACTCCGGGAACGCGTCGAACGACGCCCCGCTCGTGATGGCCGCGCCGCCCGCGATGAGGACGCACGCGAGCCCGAGGACCACGAAGCGCTGCCGGAGGCACAGATCGATCAGCGCGCGCATCAGTGACCCGGCTCGAACTCGGACCCGTAGAGCTCCGCCGCCCCCACCGAGACGACGCAGGTGCCGACGTCCGGGCCGCGCGCGAGCACCGCGAGCTCGCCCTCGCGCCGCAGCACGTCCGCCCGCGCGCGTCGGTACGCCCGCTCGCCCTCGCAGACGTAGAGCCAGCTCGTGCCGGTCGGGTCGTAGAAGACGCTGGAGAAGGGGACGGCGGTCGCGGCCTCGGTCCCCGCGAGCGGCAGCCACACGAGCACCCGCTCGCCGGGGACGAACGCGGCGGACGAGGCGTCGAGCGCGAAGTAGCGGTCGACCGTGCCCGCGAGCGGGGTCGCGGTCGGTGGACCCGCGATCGCGCGGGCTTCGATCGGGTGGATTCCCTCCTCGGACGCGAGGGACGCGACGGACGCGGGCGCGTCGGGGGCCAGCCGCGCCACGTCGCCGGAGCCGACCGGCGCGCGGACCCAAAGCGTCTCGGAGGCCACGATCTCGAGGAGCGGCGCGCCCGCGGCGACGACCTGGCCGGGGGCCACGCTCACCGCCCGGACGACCCCCGACTCCGGCGCGCGCAGCGGCATCGACACGTCCGCGAGGAGCGGCGCGGCGCGGATCGCGCGGGCGCGGGCGTTCGTTGCGTGAACGTCGGCCTGGGCGATGTCGCGCGCGGCCGTCGCCTCCTCGATCGCGCGCTGGCTCCCGGCGCGGCCCTCGGCGAGGGCCTGGGTGCGGGTCAGGCGAGCCTCGGTGGCGGCGAGGTTCGCGCGGGCCGCCTCGACCTCGCGGCTCGCGCGCGCCCGGGTGTCGCGATCGACCGGCGCGAGCGGCACCAGCCGGAGCAGCTCCTCGCCCGCCTCCACGCCGCCTCCGGGCAGCAGCGCAGCCGACGACGCGCGCGCGACCCCTGCGACCGGCGCGCTCACGGCGATCACGTGGCCCGGCGGGACGATGACCTCGCCGCCCACCCGCCGGTGCGCGCGGCCCTCGAACGGGGTCACCTCGGCGGTCTCGATCGCGATCCGCTCGACCGCCCGCTCGGTGAGGCGCACGAGCGTCAGGTCAGACTCGGCGATCCGGTTCTCCACCGTCGCGGGCGTGGCGCGCGGACCCTCCGTGGGGGGGGAGCCGCAGCTCGCCACGACGAGCGCGAGGCAGACGACGATCCTCCTCATCGGACGCTCCCTTCTTCGGCCTCGCCGTTGGCCTCGTCATCGGGCACGGCGCGCGAGCCGATCGCGACGCGCGCGCCCACCGCACGCTCGAGCTGCGCGTGGGCCCGACGGACCTCCGCGTCGAGGTCGGCCGCGCGCAGCCGCGCCGCGCCGAGGCGTGACAGCGCGTCGAGCACCACGAGGTACGAGTCGTCGCCGAGCTCGTAGCGCAGGGTGGCCGCGTCGAGCGCCTCGCGGAGCGGCGGCACCACGTCACGCGTGTAGCGGTCGAGCGACTCGAGCGCCTGGGCGAGCTGAGCGTGCGCGCGGACGACCTCGAGCGTCACCTGCTGGCGCACCGCGTCGACCCGGTGCTGCGCACGCTCGATCGCGGCCTCCGCCCGCCCGACGCCGCCCTGGTTCTGGTTGAAGATCGGCAGGTCGATCCCGCCGCCGACGCGGCCGCCCACCGAGGCGTTGTTCCATTGCACGTCGACTTGCGCAGTCAGGCTCACCACCCGGCTCCGCTCCCAGCCCGCGCGGGCCGCCGCGCCCTCGAGCTCCAGCTCGGCCGCGCGGACGTCGGGTCGGCTCGCCCGCGCGATCCGCAGCAGCGGCCCTGGCGCCGGCGCCTCCGCCGGCAGTGGACGCGCGCTCAGCACCGTGAGGTCCTCGCCCGCCTCGCGCCCGAGGAGCACCTGGAGCTGGGCGATCGCGATCGTCCGGTCGCGCCGCGCGATCCGCGCGCGGTCCGCGGCCACGAACGCGTCCGCGCGCACCGCGAGCGCGTCGGCGGGACTCACGTCGCCCGCCCCCGATCGCGCCTCCGCGATCGCGGCGAGGTCCGCCGCGTTGCGCTCCAGCGCTTCGAGGATCGCGAGGCGCCGCGTCGCGAGGCTCGCCTCCACGTGGGCGATCCGCACGTCGCGCACGAGGTCGAGGCCGCTCTGGACCAGCGACTCGGCCACGCTCTCGAGCATCCGGCCCGCGGCCTCCGTGCGCTGCGGGAGCTGGAAGAGCTCGAGGATGGGGGTGACGAGGCTGGCGGCCGCGTTGATCGGACCGAGCGGGCCGAGGAGGGAGACGCGCGGGTTGCTGACGCGCGCGGCCTCGTCGAAGTCGGCGCGCGCCGCGCGGAGGCGGGCCAGGTCGGCCGCGAACGCCGGGCTGTTGGCGAGCGCCAGCGCGACCGCCCGGTCCTCGTCGAGGCCCGCTTCGACCTCGCCGTCGTCGGCCGTGTGCGCGTCGAGGCCCCGCTCGCCGCCGCTCGAGCGGGAGCCGTGCCCCGTCCGCTCGACGAGCGCGTCGTCGACCCAGCCGCGATCCCGGCTCGGGCTCGCGCACGCCGCGGCCAGCGCGGCCACGACGAGCGACGCGACGAGGGGGAGGAGAGGGCCCGGAGCGTGGGGAGCGATCACCGCGCCTCAGGGTGTCGGACGCACCCTAACCGAACCCAAACCGCGCTCAGACGTGGCGCGGGAGGCGGATCTCGAGCCGGGCGCCGGGCGGATCGTCGACGAAGCGCGCCGCGCCGCCGTGCGCCTGCACGACGTGCGCGATCAGCGCGAGCCCCACCCCGTGGCCCGGGCGCGCGCGCTGGTCGGGGCCGCGGAAGAACGGCTCGAACGCCCGGGCGCGCCCCTCCTCATCGAGCCCCGGGCCGTCGTCGTCGACCCGCACGACGACGTCGCCCCCGTCCTCGCTCACCCGGGCGCGCACCTCGCCGTCGGAGTACTTGAGCGCGTTGTCGATCGCGTTGGCGATCACGGCGCGGAGGACCGCCTCGTCGCCCTTCACGAGCCCGTCGGCGTCGAGGGTGAGGCGGAGCCGCGCGGCCTCGCGCGGCGCCAGGTCGTCGGCGACGGTCTCGAGCACCACCGCGAGGGAGGTGAGGGTCTCGGTGACGAGCGCGTCCTCCGGGCTCGCGAGGAGCAAGAGACGTTCGACGAGGTGGGTCAGCTCGTCGGTGCGGGCGACGGTGCGGAGGACGGCCTCGCGCGGCTCCGCGTCGGCGGGCAGGGACTCCGCGACCAGCTCCAGCTCGGCGCGCAGCTTCGAGAGCGGCGTACGCAGCTCGTGGGCGGCGTCCGCCGAGAACCGGCGGGAGCGCGCGAGCTCCACGCCGAGCCGCGTGAGCAGCTCGTCGAGCGCCTCCGCGATCGCGTCGACCTCGCGCAGCCCGGAGCGATCGAACGGCGCGCGGGACGCGGCGGCGTCGGCCCGCGCCACCGACCGTTCGAGCCGGGCGAGCGGGGCGAGCGACCAGCGCCCCACGAGGAGGCCCGCGAACACGCTGGCGAGGAGCACCACGAGCAGCGCGACGAGCCCGCCGAGGAGCAGCGGCGCGCGGTGGGCGTGCAGCGCCTCCGCCGTCTCGCCGACGAGCACGCGGCGCCCGCGCCCCGCGTCGGCCGCGCAGACGAACCACTCGACGCCCGCGGAGGAGACGACCCCGCAGCGCGCGCCGCTCGGCGTGGGGACCTCCGCCACACCCGCGAGGCGCGCTCCGTCGGCCGCGACGATCGCGATCGAGACGTCCCCATGGGCGAACTCGCGGACCTCGTCCTGGAGCGCCTCCGGGTCGTCGCCCACGCTCCGCGTCTCGCGCGCGATCGCCTGGGCGAGGGAGAGCGCGTCGTCGCGCGCCTCGGCCCGCTCGAGGTGATCGACGACCGCCATCGCGACCACCAGCGTCGCGACCGCGGCCGCCCCGGCCGCTCCCGCCGCCGTCCAGCCGACCCGCTGCGCGAGCGAGCGTTCACTCGAGGGCATAGCCCTGCCCGCGCACCGTCCGCACGAGGCCGCGCCCGAGCTTGCGGCGGATGCGCCCCACCAGCACCTCGAGCGACGCGCTCGCCGCCTCGGTGACCTCGCCCCACGCGTCCTCGAGGAGTCGGTCGCGGAGAACGACCCGGCCGTTCGCGCGCGCGAGCACGTCGAGGATCGCCCACTCGCGCGTCGTGATCTCGACCTCGACCTCGTCGCGCCACGCCCGGCGCGCCGCGAGGTCCAGCTCCACGTTCTGCCAGCGGTGCCGGACGGTCGGCTGGCTCGCGCGCCGCCTCCCGAGCGCGTGCACCCGCGCGCGGAGCTCGGCCACCGCGAACGGCTTCACCAGGTAGTCGTCGGCCCCCGCGTTCAGCCCCTCGACGCGCTGCGCCACCGCGGACTGCGCGGTCAGGAGGAGCACCGGCTCGGCGCGCTCGGCCCGGCGCAGCTCGCGGCACAGCTCCACGCCCGAGCCGTCCGGCAGCCCGATGTCGAGCACGACCACGTCCTGCGGATCGAGCAGCGCCTCGCGGGCCGCCTCCACCGAGGCCGCCACCGTGGTGACGTGCCCGTCGCGCACGAGCGCGCGCTCGACCAGCTCGGCCAGCTCCGGGTCGTCGTCGACGATGAGGACGCGCACGGCGCATTCTATCCACCGGCGCCGCTCAGGCGAGCGCCGACAAGATCGCGTGCGCATGGCGGAGCTGTGCGCGCCGCGGGCTCCACGAGGCGGGGATCGCCGCGGTGCGCCCGGGCGTGATCACGAGGTCGCCGAGCCGCACCTCGCCCGCGAGCACGGTGATCGCGCTGAGCCCGCCCCAGTCGGGCAGCGCGAGGTCCCCCTCGCCGGTCACGCGGCTGACGCGCAGCGACGAGGAGCGCACCGGGCAGCGCTCGTCCGGGCCCCCGAGTGCGGTCAAGCTGGCTTGAGAGTGCACATGAGCCGGGCCGGCGCGGTGTCGGACGCGCGCGAGGAGGTTCGGGTCGCTGGCGCGCGCCCAGTCCGTGACCTCGAGGGCCCGCGCGCGGTGGAGCGGACGCGGCGCGCCGGACGGGGCCTCGCGTCCGTCGGGGTCGTAGCGGCGGTTCCAGTCCCAGTAGCGATAGGTCAGCCCGCGGCGGCCGGGGGACACGCGCTGCGGCTCGACGAGGAGGACCCCGGGGCCGATGCAGTGCGGCGTGCCCGCCTCGATCACGAAGAAGTCGCCGGGCTCGACCGGGACGAACGGCAGGAGCGCGCTCAGGTCGGAGCCCTCGTCGAGCGCCCGCTCCACGGCGGCGCGATCGACCCCCGGCCGGAGGCCGAGGTAGAGGCCCGCGCCGGGCTCGGCCGCGACCACGTACCAGCTCTCCGGTTTGCCCGACTCGTCCGGTCCGAGGGCGGGGTCGTCGTCGCGTGGGTGGATCTGCACCGAGAGCGGCGCCTCGGTGTCGAGCAGCTTCACCAGCAGCCCGGTCGACCCCGCGGGACCCTCCCGCCCGAGCCACGCGTCCGGCGCGGCCGCGAGGGCGTCCTCGAGGAGCCGGCCGTCGGCGAGCCGGCTCGGGTGGGACGGCTCGACCGAGAGCTCCCACGCCTCGCCGACCACCGGCCCCGGCGCGAGCCCCTTGAGCGCGCGGATCCGGTGGCCGCCCCACGGCGTCCGCGCGGGCGAGGTGAAGGTGTCGGGCGCGAGCAGGCGGGGGCGCTCGCCGGTTTCTTGGTGCCCCATTGTCCTACATGTAGGTTCGGGCTCTCAGCGAGGAGAGCGTCGATGGCATTCAATGGCAGGGATCGTCGGGTTCACAAGGTCTTCGTGACCCGCAACACCGAGTACCACGTGCGTCGAGGCCAGTGCGTCGCGGTGCGGGATCGCCGCAGCGGCGAGTGGCTGCGCAGCCACCTCGCGCTCCGCAACAAGGTCCACGGCGGGATCCGCTTCCAGCGCAACGGCGGCATCCGCCCGAACCCGGGCGTCCCCCAGGTCGGGGAGTCGCTGTTCTTCCACGCCGCCGGCCGCGACCTCGTGACCAGCCCGGTCCTGAGCGTCGAGCGCCCGCCGCGCGAGACGATCGGCCGCTACCCGACGGCGTAGGGCGGCTGGCGCCCGCCGTCCTCGACGCGTGCGGGGACGGGGTGACTCCGGGACGGTTCGGGGCTATACCCGCGACCCGTGTCGGAAACGGAGCGCAAGACCATCCGGGTGGTGGGCGCGGTCATCGAGGACGAGGGCCGCTACCTGATCACCCAGCGCCGCCCCAACGCCGTGCTCCCGCTGCTGTGGGAGTTTCCCGGCGGCCGGGTGGAGGACGGCGAGACCGACCTGGCCGCGCTGCGCCGCGAGATCCGCGAGCGCCTCGGCGTGGCGGTCGACGTGAGCCAGCCGTGGATCTGCTTCCGGACACACCCGTACGAGCACTACACGGTCGATCTCTACCTCTACGAGTGCGCCTTGCTCGAAGGCGAGCCGCAGCCCCTCGCGGTCAACGACTTCCGGTGGGTGACGAGCGAGGAGTTCGACGACTACCCGTTCACCCCGGTCGACGAGGCGTCGATGAACAAGCTCCTCGGGGAGGGCGCGTGAACCGCGCCGCGCTGCTGCTCCTGCTCGTGGGCGCGCTCACCGCCTGCTCGTCGGGCGAGCCGCAAGGGAGCCTCGCGGAGGCGTCCGGCGCGACGGCCGCCGCGGGCGAGACCGAGGCCAGCTCGGCGGCCGGCCCCGACGCGGACCGCTTCGGCCAGCCGATCGACGGGAACCTGCCCATCACCTCGCTCGACGCCATCGTGGCCGACCCGAGCGGCTACGAGGGTCAGGTCGTGCGCACCCGGGGCGAGATCGCCCGCGTCTGCCAGGCCCGCGGCTGCTGGATGGAGCTGCGCACGAACCCGGAGAGCCCCGGCGTGCGCGTCCCGATGGCGGGCCACAGCTTCTTCCTCCCGATGGATTCCGCCGGGCGTCACGCCGAGATGCAGGGCCGCGTGGTGGTCCGCGAGCTCTCGCCCGAGTGGCGCGCCCACCTCGAGTCGGAGGGGGCCGTCGCGACCGCCTCGGCCCTGTCGATCGAGGCGACCGGCGTCGCGATCGACTGAGCTCGATGGTCGACTCCCCCGAGCGGTGTCCGACCTGCAGCACGGTCGTGCCCGACGGGGCCGAGCGGTGCCCGGGCTGCGGGCGGGTCTTCGGCGAGGCCAACCGCTGCCCGCACTGCCACGCGATCGCGGCGGTGATCGATCGCGGGAGCAAGACGGTGTGCGCGGCCTGCGGCAAGCCCCGGGTCGGCGCGACCGTCCTAGGGGGCACGCCGAAGGGAGCGGGCGCCGCGCCGCGGACCCGCGAGGGCCAGAACGAGAGCACCTCCGCGATGCTCCTGCGCGCTCGCGGGCGCACCCAGCGCGGGGCCGGCATCATCGCCCTCGCGATCGGGGTCTTCGCGGCCGCGGCCCTCGCGATGATCGTCCCCGGCGCCCTCGGGCTCGGGCTCGCGGCGGCGATGGGTGCGCTCTTCGTGGCGGTCGGCGCGCTCGCGGTCCGGGGCGGCGCGCGCAGCATGGAGGAGGCCCGCCGCCGCGACCGGCGAGCGACCGAGCTCGCCCTCCTCGAGGCCGCGCGCGCGGCGGGGGGAAGGCTCACCGCGACCGAGGCCGCCGCGGCTCTGCGGGTCTCGGTCGAGGAGGCGGACGCCCAGCTCACCGACCTCGTCGGTGACGGCAGCCGCGTGGACGTCGACGTCGACGACGAGGGTGTGCTCCGCTACGTGTTCCGCGAGCTGGCCACCTCCCAGGTGAAGGTCCGGGTGGACGCGAGCGACGACGCCGGGCCTCCGGAGGAGCCTCACGAACTCGAGGCGGAGGCCGAGCGGGCGGAGCGCAGCCGCGAAGAGCGCTGAGCTGCGCGCCCCGGTGGATGCGCGACGCCGGCGCGGTCGCGGGGCCTCGGTTCCGGGGTCTGAGCGGCGCTCTCGGAACGAGCTCGGCCCGCGCGTCTCGTTTCGGTCACCTCGACCCTCGGCCGCGATTTCGCGGGTTTTCCTCGCAGATCGCCCTCGGGCACGGCATGATCCGGGTCGAATGGCGTCCGAGGACGGAGGCGCGGCCGGCGGCGACACGCCGGCCCCTCGACCGGTGCGGAGGAAGCGAGGCGCGCCGACCCTGATCGGGATGGCCGTGGCGAAGCCCGGCGCCGACGGTGATCCCAAGCCGGCGAGGCCGCCCGCGCCCGGGATCCCGGCGCCCGCGATCCCGGTGCCCAAGGGCTTCCCGGCCCCCGGTCGTGCGCTCGGCGCGCCCAAGATCCCCCCCGCCGGTCTGCCGCCCAAGGGGACCAAGCCCGCCCGCTCGCATGGGGCCGCCGCCTCCCCCCCCGGTGGGCCACGTCCCCGGCCTCCGGGCGGGGGGCTCGGCGCAGCACCGGCCACCCCCGCCTCGTCGCCTCTTACGCCGGCCTCCGAGGCCGCGCGGTTGAAGCCTGAGCAAGCAGAGGCCGCGCCCGCCGCCGGGGAGACCCCGTCCTCCGAAGCGCGTCTCGACGCAGCGCTCGATGCGCAGCTCGACGCAGGGCCCGTTGCCGGGCCCGACGCAGGGCCCGATCCGGAGTCCGGCGCGGGGCCCGGTCCGGAGTCCGGCGCGGGGCCCGATTCGGGGCTCGACGCGACGGTCGAGGAGGGGTCCTCGCCGCGCCTCCCTGCGGCCAACGAGGTCCCGGAGGAGGACACCGTCGCGGCGCGGCCCCGCAGCGAGCCGCCGAGCCGGCCGGCCCACGACCCGACGACCGCGCCGGGCGCCTCCGCGACCGAGGCGGCGATCGCGCGCGACGCGGGCCTCGCGGCGATCGAGGTGGACGAAGCGACCGCCGAGGTCTCGACGTCGGAGGTCACCGAGCTGGCCGGTGAGCCGACCGCGATCACCGCGCTCCCGGACGGCGACGAGGGCGCGTCGACGACCGGCGATCTCGCGCCCCCGGCCCCGCTACCGGAGGAGGCGACCCGGCCCCGCGCCGAGGCCTCGATCCAGTTCGAAGACACCGCGCCGCTCGACCCCTACGAGGTCTCGCCCTCCGACCTGCCGCCGCTCGGGACGGCCCCGGCGGGCGACGCCGGCGAGCTCAAGGTCGGGCCGACGGTGGTCGTCGACCCGGCCGCGCTGCAGGAGCAGCAGCGCTCCAACAGCGCCCAGCTCCAGATCGACATGGGGTCGGGCGAGGTGTCGGCCGCGCCGGAGCTCGCGCCGGTCCCCACCGTGGTCACCCCGCGCGCCAAGTCGAACGTCGGCCTGATCATCGGCGCGGTGATCGGCGCGCTCGTGGTGCTCAGCGGGCTCGGGGTCGCGGTCTACTTCCTCCTGCTGCACGAGGACTCGCCCACCACCGCGGCCGCGGTCGATCCCCCGACCGAGGGCGAGGGCGGCGAGGTCCCCGGCCCGCACGGGACGACCACGGTCAGCGGGCCGGAGGTCGAGGCGCCGACGGGCCCGCTGGAAGTCGAGGGCGGCGAGGGCTCGGTGAGCCCCGAGGGCTCCGACGACGGCGTCGAGGGCGTCGAAGGCGTCGAGGGCGTCGAGGGCGAGGACGAGGCCGACGGCGAGGACGCGACCGGCGACGAGGCGACCGGCGACGAGGCGGCCGGCGACGAGGCCGCAGACGGCGAAGACGGTGAGGTCGACGAATCGGACGGCGACGACGAAGCCGAGGACTCCGTCCCGCCCGCGCCTGGCGGCGTGGTCGACCAGGCGACCCTCGAGGGGGCCGAGGTCGACCTGCCCGCGCTGTCGCGCCGCGCCCGGCGGATGCCGGAGGCTCAGCGCCGCCGCATGTCCGCGCGGCTCCGAGGCCAGGCCCTGTTGCGCTACCGCGCGGAGGCCTACGCGGACGCGGAGCGGCTCTACCGCGAGGCGCTCACCTACAACTCGTGGGACGTGGCTGCGGTCGAGGGCGTCGCGCGGTCGCTCGCCCAGCAGGGCCGCTACCCGCTCGCCCTCGCGTGGGCGAACCTCGCGGTCGACCGCAACCCGCGCTCGGCCACCGCGATCCGGATCGTCGGCGACATCTACCGCCAGGCCGGCCACCCGGACGAGGCGCTGCGCGCCTACCGCCGCGGGCTTCGCCGCCACCCGAACGACCGCCACCTGCGCCGCCGGGTCCGCGAGCTGCGTCAGGCCGAGTAGCGCTAGTACCCCCGGCTCGAGGAGCGGCCGGCGGCGAGGCGGACGCTTGCCGCCCGGGAGGCGCCCCGCGACGGTGGTGAATCAAGCTCCTACGCGAGCGCGGGACGTCGGTCCAGGCCCTCGGGGGCGAGCACCGCGTGGCTCAGCGCGATCACCTCGACGAGGATCGCGCGGTAGACGCTGTCGAACGCGCGCAGGTCGGTGGCCTCGTCGGCCTGCGCGATCGCCTCGTCGAAGTGGTGCTGGATGTAGTCGATGAGCGCGGGCTGGGCGAGGGCGACCACGTCGTCGCTCTCCAGCACCTCGCCGGGGTCGGCGGCCCGGAGCGCCTCGTCGACCTCGAGGGTCTCGCGCGCGAGGGCGAGGGAGGCCTCGTCGACCGCGTCGAGGCGGGTGGGGAAGGCCTCCTTGAAGGCGAGGTAGACGGTGACCGCGAGGAAGTAGCCCACGCTCTGGGCCAGCTCGTCCGACCGGGCGCTCACCTCCTGCGCAAGCCAGCCCGCGAGGTGCGGCTGCTGTGAGTCGAGCTCTCGGTAGCCCTGATCGAGCGTGCTCTGGAGGTCCTCGGCGGCCGCTCCCAGGCGGTCTTCGAGCCGATCGATCGAGAGGTCGTCGACCCTCGCCCAGGCGGCGACGGGCCGAAGCGCGGCTTTGCGGAGGAACACGCCGTCAGGGTAGCAGCGGGTCGGACGGGATGTCGCAAACCCGGCGCGTCGTGGGCGCTACTCGTCGTAGAAGAGCGGGCTGCGGCTGCGCGTGAAGCTCGCGATCGCGCGCGCGTCTTCGGGCAGCAGCGCGAGGAAGCGCAGGCCCATCCCCGGGTGCACGTCCGGCGAGTCCTCGCGCAGATCGCGCAGCCAGCGCACCTCGGCGTCGGTGCGCACGATGTGGCCGGTCGGGAGGGTGAACTCGACCTCCATCACCGTGCCCACCGGCTGGAGCTTGTAGGTCGCGATGAAGAGGCCGCCGTCGCTGATGTCCTCGGAGAACCCCTGGAAGAAGTTGGTCTCCGACTCGAAGCTGACCTCGACGGAGGCCTCGATGCGCGGGAACTCCCGGCGCTCGATGCCCTCGACCTGGGGCGGATGGCTCGGCGGCGGCGGGGCCACCACGCCGTGGGCCTTGGCGAGCGGGTACAGCACGCGCTGCGCCGCGCCCAGGCTCTCCAGGCCTTGCTGCGCGCGCGGTGACAGCGCGTCGTGGACGGCGCGGCCGATCGCGATCGCGTGCGACAGGGCCTCGTGCACCGACAGGATCGCGGTGTCGAAGCCGTGCGGGGATTGCTCGATCAGCAGGCTGCGTGACACTCGCGCGACCCGCTCGACCGAGCGGGCGAGGGAGCCGTCCTCGGCGATCTCCTCGCGCAGGGTGTCGACCGCGGCCGTGATCAGCTCGGCGGCGCGGCGCGCCTGGCGGCGCTCGTCGGTGGGCTCGATGGCGATCGCTCTCGCTTCCATTCGGGGGTGCTCCTCTCGGACACGTCAACGGCGCGCGCGAGATGGGCTTTAGGACGAGCACGCGGAATCGTGGCCCCGTCGTCGGAGGCGGTCGGGGCGGGGCACGCAGCCGCGCGGCCTCGCCCGCCCGACTCATCCGTCTCGACAAGCCACCCCCGTACGCTATGACCGCTCGTGCCTCGCGGTGCAGATCGACGGCCGCGCGGATCGCTCCCGCGGGCCGCCGCGGTCCTCTGCGGGCTCATCGCGGTGGCGGCGCCCAACCTCGCCGACGCGCAGGCCCGCGAGCGGGTGCGGCTCGCGTACCAGGCCGACGGCCTCGACTGCCCGGGCGAGCAGACCTTCCGCGACATCGTCGCGGGTCGACTCGGCTACGACCCTTTCGCCGCGGACGCTCCTCGGCTCCTGCGGGTGGTGCTCGAGCGCGAGACCGGTCGGCTGGACGTGGTCGACGCGGCCGGGCGCTCGGTGGGATCGCGGGAGCTCGACGCGGACGCCTCGAGCTGCGTCGAGGTCGCCGAGTCCATGGCGATCGCGATCGCGCTCGTCCTCGACCCGCTCGGGGTCCACGCCGTCGAAGCCGAGCCCGAGCCCGAGCCCGAGGTCGCGCCGGAGCCGCCCGCGCCCGAGCTGCCCACGCGGGAGCCGGAGCCGCCGCCGCCCGCCATCACGCCGACGACTCCCGAGTCGCCGCCTCGCTTCGTCGCCCGCGCCTCGGCGGTGGTGGGCTACGGGAGCCTCCCCGGTCCGTCCCTCGGGCCGTGGCTCGGCCTCGGCGTGCGTGTCGGCGCGTGGACCGTGCTCGCGGAGGGCGGCGCGGACCTGCTGCTCGCGCAGTCCGAAGGCGGGCCGGATCGGCTCGACGTCCAGGCGGTCTCGGGGGGCCCTACCGGGTGCGTCCAGATCGAGCTCTTCCAGGGGTGCGCCGGTCTTCAGCTGGGGGCGCTGCTCGCGCGGGCCCCGGATCTCGCAGAGGCCGCGACCAAGACCGACCTCTTCGGCGCGGTGGAGCTGCGCGCGGGCGTCGAGATCCCCCTGCTGGACGCGCTCGCGTTCAGCGCGGGGCTGGAGCTGAGGATCCCCTGGTTCCACACCGCGCTCGCGATCGACGGCGATCCGATCTGGCAGGCGTCACCGGTCGCCGGTCGCCTCCACCTGGGGCTGGTCCTGTCGATTTCGTGACGGATCGGGCTCGGTGGGCACAAGGCAGTCGTAGTGGGGGGTGACGGCGAGGCCCGAGATGCAGCGTTCGCGGCGATGTTCGAAGCGGAGGCCGAGTACGTGCGCCGGAGCCTTCGCCGCCTCGGGGTGCGCCCCGCCGATCTGGACGACCTCTCCCAGGACGTCTTCGTCGCGGTTCACGGCGCCTTCGCCACCTACGACGCCGCGCGGGCCATCCGGCCGTGGCTGTTCGCGTTCGTGTTTCGCGTCGCCTCGAACTACCGCCGCCTCGCACGGCATCGCGCCGAGCGGTTCCCGGAGGAGCTGCCTGACGGAGTCGACGAAAAGACGCCCGAGGCGGAGGTGGTCGCGCGCCGCCGCCGCGACCTGCTCCTGGAGGCGCTGGGCGAGCTGCCCATCGATCGGCGGAGCGCGGTCGTGATGTTCGACATGGACGGCTTCACCGCCGGCGAGACGGCCGAGGTGCTCGGCGTCCCGATCAACACCGTCTACTCGCGCGTTCGAAAGGGTCGGGACGAGCTGCGACGATCGCTCAAGCGGCTCGAGGGCCTCGGGGGGCGGGAATGAGCGACGGGATCGAGCCGCCGGACGAGCACCTCGCCGCGTACTTCGCGGCCGAGGCGGAGGCGCACGTCCCGGACCCCGCGGCGCAGGCCCGGGTCTGGGCTCGCCTCGAGGCGACGGTGCTCGGCCCACCGTCGCCCCCTCCGGTCGACGCGCCGACCGAGCCGCCGACCGACGCCACGGCGCCTTCGACCGCGGCCGATCTCGTCAAGCGAGGGCTCCTGACCGCGCTCGTGGCCCTGCTGGGAGCGGGCGCTGGGATCGGCGTCGACCGCGCGTTCTTTCGCCCCGAGCCGCAGGTCGTCCGAGTGGAGGTCCCCGTGCCGGCGGAGCCGGTCGTCGCGCCTCCGCCGCCCGCGCCGGAGCCGGAGCCGCCGCCGCCGGCCTCGACCCCCGAAGCGCCCGAGACGATCGAGGCTCCCGCCCCGCGCCGTCGCTCGGCCCCGCCTTCGCGCCCGGATCTGGAGGACGAGGAGCGGCGCCGCTCGGAGCTCTCCCGGGAGCGGCAGATGCTCGACGCGATCCGCGCCGCCGTGGCGCGGGGGCACACCGACGAGGCCCTCGCGACGGTCGCGCGTCACGAGCGCGAGTTCCCGACCGGGCACCTCGTCGAGGAGCGCGAGGGGTTGAGGATCCTCGCGCTCGCGCGCGCCGGCCGTCTCGGTGAGGCGCGGCGCCGCGCCGACGCCTTCGAGGCGCGCTTCCCGCGCAGCGTGCTGCGCGAGTCGATCCGCGCCGCGCTCAGCCCCTGAGCCAACCCGAGCCAACCCGGCCCCCGACCGGTCCGGGCCTTCGGGAGGCGATCGAGGTTTTTTATGACGGGTCTCGGGGGTACCACACAAGTTCTCCGTATGAAGCTGACGATGACTGAGATGCAGACCGAGCGGCGCTTGCGCGTCGCGCTGCTCGCGCTGGCCCTCGTGGGCGTGGCCGCGAGCGCGGGGTGCGAGCGGCGCGTGGACCTCGGCGATCGCGCCGACGCGGGCGCGAGCCCGGGCGACGCCGGGACCACGGCCGACGCGGGCCCGACCTCGCCGGACGGAGGGCCGGCGACCGACGACGCCGGCCTGGACGACGGGGGCGCGCCGATCGACGCCGACGGCGGGGGCGCGGTGGACTGCACGATCGACGGCGTCCCGCTCCGAAGCGGGGACGCCGACCCGACCGACGCCTGCCGCGTCTGCGATCCCGCGGTCAGCTCCAGCGCGTGGACCCCGCTCGCCGACGGCGCCGCCTGCGGCGCGGGGGGCGTCTGCGCCGGCGGGGCGTGCGTCACGGGCGGTTGCGCAGAGCCGTGCGCCGACGGCGCGGCGCGGTGCGTCGGGAACAGCGTCTCGGTCTGTCAACGATCGTCGCTGTGCTGTGGTTCCTGGGGGGCGCCGATCCCCTGCGGCGCGAGCGAGGCGTGCGCCGGCGGCGTCTGCGTCCCGAGCGCGTCGACGGCGGGGACCGAGGTGCCTCCCGGCATCCTCCGAACCACGACCTGGAACGCGGCCGGGAGCCCCTACATCCTGCGCGGCGATCTGACGGTCCCGGTCGGGGCGTCGCTGACGGTCGAGCCGGGGACGGTGGTGCTCGTCGCGACCGGGGACACCGAGGGATCGGGCCTGAACACGAGCCTGGTCGAGATCACCGTGAACGGTTCGCTGTCGATCCTGGGCACGCCGTCGATGCCGGTGCGCTTCCAGTCGCTCACCGAGAACGTGGCCCGGAGCTGGCACGGCATCCGGGTGACGAGCGCGGCGCCCACGAGGGTGGAGCACGCACACTTCTTTCACGCGACCCGACCGATCGACGCGCCGGCGCTCGAGCTGCGTGAGGTCACGTTCACCAAGGTCGCCGCGGTCACGCTGAACAGCCCCGCCTCGTGGGCCGAGGGCCTGGTCCTGCGCGAGGCGACCTCGACCTATGCGCTCAGCGTGTTCTCGGGGGCGCGGGCCGACCGCGTGGTGGTCGTCGACCCGCTCGGGACGGGGATCTACGTCTACGGGCCGAGCACCCTCAACGACGTCGTCGTGCGCCGAGCCCAGGCCGGCATCTTCGCGCTCGGCCGCGTCGAGGGGGCGGCGACCATCACCAACGCGATCATCGCGGGCGCCGCGGGGGACGCGATCGAGAGCGACGGGTATCTGCACCTGACCAACGCCGTGGTGCACGACAGCGGCGGCCGGGGGTTCAACCTGGATCGCGGCACGTTCGGCACGACGCGGGCCGACCTGGTCATCCGGCACGCGACCTTCGCCAACAACGCGGCCGGACTGCGCCTCGCCCAGGGCGGGCCGGGCGGGCTCGGGGTGGTGCTCGACAACAGCATCGTCGCGTTCAACGGCCCCGGCTTCGTTCGCCCGGAGACGATCTCGCATAGCCTGTTCTGGGCCAACGCGGACGGGCCGTGCAGCGGCGCGGGCGTCCTCTGCGCGGACCCGCACTTCCTGGACGCCGCCGCGGGGGATCACCGGATCGACGCAACCAGCCGCGCCATCGACGCGGGCGATCCCGCCACGACCACCCCGAGTGACATCCTCGGCAATCCGCGCCCCGTCGACGGAGACGGGGCGGGCTCCGCCGAGCCGGACATCGGGGCCTACGAGCACGGCTCGGCGAGCGTCTGCGCGATCCCCTCGAGCCTCTGAGGACGATCGGGCCGCCGGACGGGGCGGGCGTTCGCCGCGGGCTCCCTCCTACGTCACCCGCTGGCGCGCCTGCGTCCGAGGAAGGCGAGCCCCGCGGCGAGCAGACCAGCGATCCACGCCGGCCCGCGTCCCTGGGACGCGGGTCGGATCCCGCAGCTCGACGCGACCTGCTGCCGCGGCGTGGCCTCGACCGGCGGCGGAGGGCTCCCGACGGGGGCGGGCGCTTCGACGACGCGCGCGGTCTCCTCGGGCGGGCCTGGAGGTGGGGCCGGCGCGGGCGGGGACGAGCCCGGCTCGATCCCCATGAACGTCGCGGCGAGGGCCGCGCCCGGCCACACGGTGTCGCTCCCCTCCCACAGCTCGCGCGAGGTCGCCCAGTCGCGCGCCTCGGCCCGCCTCTGCGCCCAGCTCGGGCAGCGCTCGCCCGGGTGGCGCACGGTCATCTCGACCACGTAGCGGCTCTGGCCCCGCGGCCAGGGCTCCCGGTTCGAGAGCGGCTCCGCCGCGGGCCGCAGCACCAGATCGTCGTCGAGCTCGGTGCCGTAGCGGTGGCGGATGCGGGTCAGCGTCCAGCGCCGCAGATCGCGCCAGCGCGGCGTGCCGGCGTCCGTCCGCTCGATGTGGTGGTCCAGCCCGAGCCAGTAGACGTCGCGGAAGCCGGCCTCGCCTGACCACGGGTTCGCGAGCGTGGCTGCGTACTCGGTGACCGCCGCGCCGGGGTGCTGCCGGAACAGCTCGTCGACCAGCCCGCGGTACAGGGGCGCGAAGCCCCCTTCGTAGCTCGCGTCGAGCTCCGCGCCGCTCCCCATCACGAGCGACTCCCGGTTGGCGACCTCGTAGCGGCCCTCGCGCGACAGGACATAGAGCAACAGCTCTTGCTCTCCCGGGCTGTTCAGGGTGCCCAGCCGGACCGGCACCCGGAGCTCCTCCGAGTCGTACGCGAGCTGGAGCGGCGAGAGCATCATCCGACCCGCGACCACCTCGGCCCGGCCCGGGTCGGCCTCGATGAGCGCGAAGCGATGGCCCGTCTCGATGTAGGAGCGCAGGAGCGGGCCGGCGCGGTCGGGGAGGGTCAGGCCGCGGCGCCTCAGGAACGTGAGGAGCCCGGAGGACTCCTCGGCGCTCAGCAGCGCGACGTCGTACTCGTCGACGTCCCAGGTCTCCTCCACCTCCACGCCGAGGTCCTCGCCCGCCCCGAGGGCCCCCGCCAGCATCCCTGCCCCGCGCCCGCGCGCTCGGCTGGTCGGCCGAAGGCCCGGCGCGCCGCAGGCCTCCCACGCGTGGGTGAGGCGCGGCGCGGTCCGCCGGTCGAGGCGCCGGAAGTGGTGGCCGCTGATCGTGCGGACGTCGCTCCGCTCGATGGCCGAGGGGAGCGGGACGATCATGCTGAGCCGGGTCTGTGGCCCCTCGTACGCCGGCTCCACCGTCAGGACGGTGCGGCTCCCGTCGCGGAGCAGGAACACGGCGGTCGCGGGGTTCTTGAGATCGTCCGCGAGGCTCGACTCCTCGGTCGTCGGGATCATGCAGAAACAGCTCGCCGCGGCGCGGGGCGCGGGGGCGTTGACGAGCGCGACGGTGAGGATCGCGAGGCCGAGCGCAGCGGCGCGCGGCCCGACGCGGCGACGGGTCGTCGGAGGCATGGGGCGTACGACCTCGGTCACCGGCGGACCTTGGGTCCGGGCGCGCGGAGCGGTCAGACGCGCGACGCGCGCGGACGGTCTACGGATCCGTCGAGCGGTGCTCAGTCGCCGTAGCGGAACGCCGGCCGCTGCTCGAGGTAGTGCTCGATCGCGCGGCGGTCCTTCTCGCCGAGGGCCTCGAAGCGGACGCCCATCCCCACGGGCAGCTCGTGCGGGCGGTAGCGCGGGGCGCGGACCCACGCGACCGTGCCCTCGGCGCTGACGCGGTAGCCGTCGGGCAGGACGAACGAGAGCACCAGCTCCGTGTCGACCGCGAGCGGGGTCTCGGTCGCGATGAAGAGACCGCCCTTGGAGAGATCGCCCGTCTTGCCGGTGTAAAACCGATTGTCGCCCTCCAGCCCGATCTCGAGCTCGAGGGTCGCGCGCTCCGAGTCGCGCCGCTCGTCGGTGTCCGGCGGCGGCGCGCCCTTCACCCGGGCTGAGTTGAGCTCGAACGGGGCGGTGTCCTCGCGGCCGCCACGCCCTTCGCTCCGTTCGCCGCCTCGCCGCGCGCCGGCGAGCCGCTCACGGGCCGGGTGGATCAGCGCGAGGGCGCGGCTGATCGTCCCCGCCACCGGGCCGTCGCCACCCGCCTGGCCTTCGAGGACCTCGCGGAGCCGAGTCTCGGCGACGGTGAGGCTCGACGAGACGCGGTCGAGCCCGCCCACCTCCGCGCTGAACAGCGTGCCGACCACCTGCGAGACCGCGTGCCCGACCTGCGTCGGATCGTCGTCGAGCTCGTGCACGAGCCGCGCGAGCTCGCGCCGCGCCTCGCGGGCCGCCCGGATGCCGCCCTGGACGAGCTCTCGAGACGCCGCGCTCACTCGTCGTAGAACATCGGCGGGCGCTTGCGGATGAAGCGCAGGATCAGCTCACGCGAGTCCTTGGAGAGCCCCTCGAACGCCACGCCCATGCCGGGCTCGCTGTCGGAGGTCATGTCCATCGGATCGCGGACGAAGCGCACCGAGCCGTTCACCTCGGTCGAGAGGTTGCCCGGCAGCGTCACGAGGAGGCGCGCCGCGGTCCCCACCGGGAGGATGTTGTAGGTGGAGACGAACACGCCGCCTTGGCTGATCTCACCGGAGAAGCCGACGTAGAAGTTGCTCTCCGTGGTCGCGCCGAGGTTCGCCTCGATGTGCTCGCGCGCGACGGTCGCCTCGCTGCCCCTCGGGCGCGACGGCGCGGGGGCGTTGCGAGCGGGCGAGGGCTCGGCCCCGGGCTGGGTGAAGCTCGGCTCGCCCGACGGGACCGTGGCCGCCCCTGGCACGCTGACCGCGGCCGCGCCGCTCGGCGCCGGAGGGTGTCGCGTAGGCCGGGTCGTCAGCGGGAACAGCAGGCTCATCGCGCTGGCGAGGGTCTGCGTCGCGGTGTGGATCCCCGCGTGCGACTCGCGCACGTCCTGGAGCAGGGCGAGCGTCTGGCTCAGCGAGCCGAGCGCGTTCTTCACGCAGCTCTTGCCGTCCGGCTCGGACGAGGCCCGCTCGGCCTCGAAGAGCGCGCCGACCGCCTGCGCGATGTTCTGCGCCACCGCCAGGACGTCCGGCGGGATGTTGGGGTCCTCCTGGAGCGCGGCGAGCGCCTTGCCCAGGCTCTCGCGTGCTTCCTTCGCCTTGGCCGCGCCCGAGTAGCTCATGGCCCAATCCCCTCTGCTAGCCTTTCGCCTCGGCCAGCGGTTTCTCAAACACCACCCGCGAGCGCCCCGCGCCCGCGTAGTCCGAGGCCTCCTCGACCGTGAAGCCGAGGGCCTCGTGGAACCGGATCGAGCCGTCGTTGCCGACGGTCGTGATCGCCTTCATCCGCTCCGCGCCCGCGCCGGCGGCGCGCTCCGTGAAGCGCTCGTAGAGCTGCTTGCCCACCCCGCGGCGGCGGTGGTCCGGGTGGATGCCGACGAGGTGCACGTAGGCGACGGGCGGCGTGTGGGGCGCGACGAACCCCAGCAGGAAGCCCACCACCTCGCCGCCGTCCTCCGCGATCAGCGCGTGCTCGCCCAGCTCGTAGAAGAACACCGGGTGAGCGCGCTCGGACGAGGGACCACCCCACCATCGATCCAGGACGGAGACGATGTAGTCGAAGTCGGTCTTGGTGATGCCGCGGATCTTCATGGCCCCTCGGGTCGTCCGGCCGCGGGACCATACACCAGAAAGCCCGTCAGGGCCGCGGATCCTCGCCCAGGACCACGTTGTCGATCAGCCGCGTGCCGCCGAGGTGGGCCGCCCCCGCGACGAGGACCCGGGAGGGGAGGGGGGGCTCGAGCGGGTCGAGGCCGTCCGGGTCCGCGAGGGCGACGTAGTCCACCCGGTCGAACGCGGCCTCGACCGGGGCGCTCGCGGCCGCCTGGAGGCGCGCCGGATCGCGCTCGCCTCCCGCCCAGGCGTCCCACGCCGCGCGCAGGCCGGTGACCAGCCCCAGGGCCCGCGCGCGCTCGTCGACGCCGAGGTATCGGTTGCGCGAGCTCAGGGCGAGGCCGTCCGGCTCCCGCACGATGGGCGCGCCCACGACCTCGATGGGCATGTCGAGGTCGCGGACCATGCGGCGCAGCGTCGCGAGCTGCTGGTAGTCCTTGCGCCCGAACACCGCGACCGATGGGCCGGTGAGGTTGAGCAGCTTGGCGACCACGGTGGTGACCCCCGCGAAGTGCCCGGGCCGGAACGCGCCCTCGAGCGGGCCGGTCACCCCGGTGACCTGGACCTCGGTCTGGAAGCCGGGCGGGTACATCGCGCCCGGATCGGGGTGAAAGACGAGGTCGACCCCCGCCGCTTCGCACGCCGCGCGGTCGGCCTCGAAGGTCCGGGGGTAGCGGTCGAGATCCTCCCCCGCGCCGAACTGGAGCGGGTTGACGAAGATCGTGACCGCGACCCAGTCCGCGCCCGCCGCGCGCGCCGCCTCGACGAGGCTCAGGTGCCCGGCGTGCAGCGCGCCCATCGTGGGCACGAGGCCCACCCGCGCGCCCCGGGCGCGGGCGTCGTCCGCCGCCTGCCGGAGCGCGCGGCCCTCGCGGACCAGCGTGAGGCTCATTCCTGGGGGCCGTAGACCGGGCGCAGCTGGACCACGTTGGCGCCGCCGCCGGCCGCCTCGACCGGCTCGCTGGTCGGCACCCCGAACGAGTGGATCGCCTCGGGGAACGCGCCCGACTGGACCTCGGCCGCGTAGCGCCGGGCCGCGGCCACGCCCTCGTCGAACATCTCGGCGTAGCGCTTCACGAACTTGGGCCGGAGGTCCGGCGTGAGCCCGAGGAGGTCGTAGCAGACCAGCACCTGACCGTCGCAGTCGACGCCGGCGCCGATGCCGATCGTGGGGATCGACAGGGCCTCGGTCACCCGCGCGGCGAGCGGCGCGGGGATGCCCTCGAGGACGACCGCGAAAGCGCCGGCCGCCTCGACCGCGAGGGCGTCGGTGAGGACGCGCTCGGCCGCCTCCTCGGTCTTGCCCTGGACGCGGAAGCCGCCCATCGCGTGGACGCTCTGCGGCGTGAGCCCCACGTGGCCCATGACCGGGATGCCTGCGGCGACGATGCGGGCGATCACCGGGGCGACGCTCTCGCCACCCTCGAGCTTGACCGCCTGAGCCCCGCCCTCGGCGAGGAAGCGGCCCGCGTTGCGGAGCGCCTCCTCGGCGTTGATCTGGTAGCTCATGAAGGGCATGTCGCCGACGATCAGCGGCCCATGACACCCGCGCGCGACCGCGCGGCAGTGGTAGATGACCTCGTCGACCGTGACGGGCAGCGTCGAGTCCTGGCCCTGCACGACCATGCCGAGCGAGTCGCCGACCAGCAGGACGTCGATGTCCGCCTCGTCGAACATCCGCGCAAAGGTCGCGTCGTAGGCGGTGAGCATGCTGATGCGCTCGCCGCGCGTCTTCATGCGTCGGAGCTTGGGGACCGTCACGCGCGAGCGCGCGCGCCGGGGGCTCTCCCCCTTCGAGTCGTGGGCCATCGTGTCGGTGTGCCTTCGAGTCGCGGCCGGGTCGATTCCCGGTCCACGCTGTCGGACGCCTCACCTATAACACGCACCCAAGGGGGCGCGCATTCACCCCGCGCCGTCGCGCCGGCGGCGGAGCGCGAGCGCGGCGATCGCGCCGGGGACCGCGAGGGCGATGGCCGCCCAGCGGGCGAAGAGCTGACGCCGGGCCAGCTCGAGCTGCGCCGCCGCCTCCGCCGGGTCCTCCTGCGAGAGCCGCTCCACCGATGCGGCGAGCCCGTTCCAGGTGAGCGGGATCGCGCAGGCCAGGTAGCCGAGCGTGAAGCCAAGGGCGAAGCGGAGGATGTTCGCCATCCCCTGCCCGTCGCGCTCGAGGTACGCGCCGGCCGAGAGCAGCAGCGCCACCGCGGGGAACGCGAGGGTCGGCCCCCAGCTCAGGCCGTAGGCGCCGAGCGCGATGGCGAAGGTGACCCCGAGGCCGCCCCCGAAGCCCCACGCGAGAGGGCGCAGATCGAGGCTCTTCACGGCGCGGCTTGCCCCTATTCCAGCTCGGCGAGCTGCGCCTCGATGGCCGCGCTCGCCTCCTCGTCGCCTTCGGCCAGCGCGAGCGCGCGGGTGAGCATCCGGCGGGCCTCGTCGTCGAGCTCGAGCTCGAGGAGCAGGCGCGCCGCCTCGCGGTGGTAGTGGAGGTGGCTCTCCACGTCGCTCCCGCCCGAGAGCGTCCGGTAGAGGTCGGCGGCCTTCTCGAGCCGCCCCGCGGCCTCGAACAGCTCGGCGCGCGCGACGGCCGCGCGCACCGGGAGGTCCAGCGGGCGGTCCGGGCGACGCAGCGAGACGAAGAACGCGATCACCTGATCGAGCACCTCGCCCGCCTTGCCCGGCTCGTCGGCCGCGACGTAGGCCAGGCCGAGCTCCTCGAGGAAGCGCCAGTCGGGCCGGTCCGGGTCGAGCAGGTCCGCGCCCGCCTCGAGCACCTCCACCGCCTCGCCCGCGTGACCCTTGCCGAGGAGGTACTGGCCCATCGCGAGGAAGGGGCCCGGGTTCTCGGGGTAGCGCTCCATCGCCTCGCCCAGCTCGGCGAGCGCGCCCTCCTCGTCGTCCGCCCGCTCGCGCAGCGCGGCGAGCGTCACGTAGGCCCCGAGGCGCATCTGGCCGCCCTCGTCCTCGTCGAGCGCGTCGAGGAACGCCCGCAGCGCCTCCTCGGCGCCCTCGAAGTCCTCCGCGAGGGCGCGGGCGCGGCTCACCTCCAGCCAGAGGTAGACCGGCTCGTCCGCCTCCTCGAGGATCGCCTCGAGCGCCTCGCCCGCCTCGACCTCCTGATCGTGGAGCGCGAGCAGCGCGTCGCGGAACGCGTCGCCGTAGTCGTCGTACTCGTCGATCTGGGCGTCCTCCCAGGTGCCGGCGAGGACGGCCCAGCGGTCGTCGTCGCTCAGCTCCTCGGGGCCCTCGGCCTGGCGCAGCGCGTCTTGCTTCTCGAGCGTCTCGAGGCGCCGCCGCGCCTGCTTGGCGATGGCGGCGTCGTCGGCGAGCTCCATCGCGTTCCTCAGCTCGGCCTCGGCGAGGTCGACGTCGCCCGCGTCGAGGAGCCGGTCGGCCTCCTCGATCATCGCCTTGGCGAGCTCGTCCAGGCAGGCGCGCATCCGGGCGTCGCACCGCTCGCGCTGCTCCTCGCTCGCGTCGCCGCCCGCGTCGAGCGCGCGCTCGTAGGCCTGGCGCGCGTCCGCCCAGCGCTCGTCCTCGAACAGGTCGTCGGCCTCGGCCACGTGATCGGCGAACGACTTGCCCCCGAACAGCTTCTTGAAGAAGGACACGCTTCAGCCTCGCTTGTTGACGCGCTGCTTGGCGGCCGCGCGCAGGGCGGCCGGGACGTTGCGGCTCCGGGTCAGGTTGCGCAGGTCGTTGAACCGGAGGTGAGACAGGAACTTCATCGAGACGCCCATCGGGGTCTTCGGGTTGAACATCAGGTTGCGCTTGACCTCGTAGTTCCCGAGCCAGTCGGTGCGGTTGCCGATGTAGCGGATGACGTCCTCGGAGACCTGCTTGCTCGCCGCGACCCGCGCGGCCTCGCCGTCCTTCATCGCCGGCGACGAGATCGCGGCCATCGAGACGAGCTTGTTCGAGTCCCGCACGAGGATCGCGCGCGCCGCCGCGTTGCCGAGGAGCGCGAGGCGGATCTTCCCGGGGATGCTCAGGTTGCCGATCATGAACGCGAGGTTCTGGTGGGTCTCCTTCACCTCCTCGCTGCCGTCGACGAGGTCGGCCTCGATCGGCTCGCCGTCGTCGTCCTCGTCGAGCGTCTGGGCGAAGTCCGTGTCGGTCGGGAGCGCCTCCTCGAGCGGCTCGTCCACGATCAGCTCGCCGCGGATCGCCTCGACGTGCGCCTTGAAGGTGTGGACGCCGGTGAGCTCCACGTCGTTGCGCGCGGCGAGCTCCACGAGCCGGTCCACCGTGCTCATCCGGGTGTTGGCGTTCTTGTAGAGCGCCTCGATGATCTCCGGGTGCTGGAGGAGCCGGACCTGGTCGGTCGCGATCCGCTCGCAGGTCGTCTCGTCGGCCCAGGAGGCGATCTGCGCCACCGTCTCGGCGGCGGTGTGCCGGTTCGCGACCAGCTCCTCGAGGGCCTGGCGCCGGCGGCGGACGAAGCCGACCAGCCCGCCGAGGATCGCCGGGTGGAGCGCGGCGCCGCAGGCCGCGGTGATCATGCCGTCCGGGAGCCCCTGGAGCGTCTTGCCGGCCGCCTCGCGCACCCCGTCGTCCGCGTCGGCCGAGAGCTGCACGAGCAGCGTGACGAGGTCGTCGCCCTTGACCGGGACGAGCCCGCGCGCCGCCATCGTCTTGGCGGTGACGGGCGCGTCCGGCGCCCCGAAGCGGCGGATCTTCTCCGGGAGCTCCTCGACCGGCAGCGGCAGGCTCACCGTCGCTGGCTACCGAGCCCGGCCCCGTCAGTCAACCTCGGACGCGAGCCCCGCGACGCGCGCAGGCCTCCTGGACACCGGTCCTACGAAGGAGTAGGCCATCGTGTCACAGTGGGGGGAGGCCGTGACGCGGCCCGTCAGCCCCGCTGGCGTCACCAGGGGACCAGGATGACCTCGCTTATTCGTTCCATCTTCTCGCCCGCCTCCCGTCAGGCCCTCGCCTCCCTCCTCGCCCTCGCGCTCCCGGTGCTCGCGCTCGGCGCGGGCTGTGACGATGGCGCCGGCTCCGACGCCGGCACGGACGCCGGCGAGGACATGGACGCCGGCCGCCGCGACGCGGGGCCGGCCACCTTCCCCGACGGGACGATCTTCTGCGAGACCGACGCGGAGTGCGACGACGGGGTCGACTGCACGCGCGACTCCTGCGGTGGCACCGGCACCTGCCGAAACGTCGTCGACAACGCGATGTGCGACGACGGCATCTTCTGCAACGGCGTCGAGCAGTGCAGCCCGCGCGACGGCTGCGTGCCGGGTCCGCGCGAGACCTGCAACGACGACGACGTCTGCACCATCGACCGCTGCAACGAGGAGACGAAGTCCTGCGACCGCTTCCCGCGTGACCTCGACGACGACGGCGACCCGGACATGTTCTGCGAGGGCGGGATGGACTGCGACGACACCGACCCGCGCGCCAGCTCGCTCGTCAACGAGGTCTGCGACGACTTCGCCGACAACGACTGCGACGGCTTCATCGATGCGGCCGACCCCGAGGGCTGCGGCCGCCCGTTCCACGACGTCTGCGAGGACACGCTCGACGTGAGCGCCGGCGGCTACTTCGAGATCAACCCGATGGGCGCGGCCCCCGACTACACGCTGAGCTGCGGCTCGTTCCGCCACGACGTGGTCGCGCACTTCACGCTCACCGAGGCGCGCTCCGTGCGCATCGAGGCGGACGGCTCGGTCTCGACCACGGGCCTGTCGCTGCGCGGCCCGGCCGCCAACTACACGACCTGCGATCAGAACGACCCGCCCGAGAACGAGCCGGCGTGCGACGAGTGCACCGACAGCTCCTTCGAGGTGGGCTGCGACTCCGGCTTCCCCGCGGTGATCCGCCGCCGCTCGCTCGCCCCCGGCACCTACTTCGTGATCGTCGGGACGAACAGCGCGACCCCGGTCGGCCTCCGCATCGACTTCGACGTGCCGACCCCGCCGGCTGCCAACGAGAGCTGCCTCAACCCGCTCGACGTCAGCGCGGGCGGCACCTTCACCGACACCACGGTCGAGGTCCGCAACGACATCACGACGTCCTGCGGCGTCGCGAGCGCGCCCGACCTGATGTACCAGTTCACCACGACCGCCCCGCAGAACGTGCAGATCTCGGTGACCGAGGACGGCGGCGCGGCGATGGCCTACAGCGTCCGGAGCGACTGCTTCGCGGCCGCGACCGAGCTGCGCTGCGAGTCCGGCGCGCCGGCGTCGGGGACGCTCCATGAGCTGCCGGCCGGGACGTACTTCATCATCGTGGAGGGCCCGACGTTCCGCGACGCGGACTTCACGCTCGACATCCAGTTCCTGCCGCCCGCGCCCCCGCCGGCCGGTGACGTCTGCGCGACCGCGATCCCGATCGCCACCGACGGCACGGTCGTCACCGGCTCGCTCGCGGGCTTCCAGGACGACCTCGCCCCGACCTGCGGGCTGAGCGGCGACGACGTCGTCTACACGTTCACGCTCCCGGCCGCGTCCGACGTGTCGATCGAGTACGACCCGGCCGCGGTCGGCGCCGTCTCGCTCCGCAGCAATTGCACGATGGACACCGGCGACATCCGCTGCCTGCGCGCGGACCCGGCGATCACCCGGGTGCGCAACCTCGCGGCCGGCACCTACTTCCTCGTGCTCGAGCAGACGATGAGCGCTGGCTACACGATCAGCGTCGACGTCACCACGCCGCCTACCGTCCCGGTCAACGTCACCGGCAACGACTCCTGCACGACCGCGCACCCCGTCCCCGCGACGGGCGGCCTCTTCACCGGCAGCACGGTCACCGAGCTGCCGGACTACATGGCGACCTGCGGGGCCAGCGCGACGTCCAACGACGTCGTCTTCGAGCTCACCCTCACCTCGCGCCAGCGAGTGCTCGCCTCGCTCGAGGGCTCGCTCTTCGACACGGTGCTCCACCTGCACAACTCGACCTGCCCGCTCGCGGGCGAGATCGCGTGCAACGACGACGCCAACGTCGGGACGCTGACGAGCCTCCTCGACCGCACCCTCGACCCCGGCACCTACTACCTCGTGGTGGACGGCTTCGGGGCGGCGTCCGCGGGGACCTACTTCCTCGACATCCGCTACCTCGCGCCCTGACGCGCTTCTGATGGCCCGCCTCCGTCGGACGAGCCTCCTCCCGGCGGCGGCGGCTGTCGCGCTGGCGTCCGGCGCGCTGGTGTCCGGCGCGCTGGTGTCCGGCGCGCTGGTCTCGGTCGCCGAGGCCCAGCCGGCGGACGCCCGGCCCGCGGGGGCCCCGCCGGCGGGTGTGCTGCCGCGGGGAGACGAGGCCTGGTTCGAGGCCGGCCGAGAGGGGATCCGGGGCGTCACGATCGGACCGATCGAGAGCTCGCTGTTCCCGGGCCGCGGCTACGGCACGCCGTCGACCGCCGCGCTCCTCGACTTCCTCTGGCGCCGCGGGGTGCGCTGGGTGTCGATCACCCCGTTCGGGCGGATCTGGAGCCTCTCGAGCACCCACATCCAGATGGACTTCGAGGCGCCCTACGAGGACAACCGCGCGGGCATCCGCGACTTCGTCGCCCAGGCCCACGCGCGCGGCATGCAGGTCCTGCTCATCCCCCACCTCTGGGTCGAGACCGAGGGCTGGCGCGGCGAGATCGACCCCGGCAGCCCCGAGGGCTGGCGCGCCTACCAGCGCAGCTACCGGGAGTTCGTCCTCGCGTGGGCCCGCGACGCTCAGGCGGCTGGGGTGGACGGCTTCTCGATCGGCGTCGAGTGCAAGAGCTTCTCGGGACGGTTCGGGGCCTTCTGGCGGGCGCTCATCGCGGACGTGCGCGCGGCCTTCGACGGGTGGCTGACGTACAGCGCCAACTGGGACGAGGCCGAGGACGTGCTCTTCTGGGATCAGCTCGATCTGATCGGGATCAACGCGTTCTACCCGCTGGCCGACCACGACGACGCGAGCTTCGACGAGTACGTCGCCGGCGCGGAGCGGGCGGCCGCCGCGGTGGGCGAGCTGGCCGAGGTCCTCGAGAAGCCGGTGCTCTTCGTCGAGGTCGGCTACACGACGCGTGAGAACGCGGCCGTCCAGCCGTGGCTCTGGCCCGACGGGATGGACGGCGTCGTGGTGAGCGAGCGCGAGCAGGCGCGAGCGCTCCTCGCGAGCCTCCGCGCGTTCCTGCCGCGCCGCTGGTTCACCGGCTTCTTCGTCTGGCGCTACTACGCCGACCTCGACGACGTGTCCCAGGAGGCGATCTGGGGCTTCAGCCCGCACGCCAAGCGCGCCGAAGGGACGCTCGAGCGAGTGTTCGCCGAACCGTGGGGTGTCGACCCCGATCCCTTGTCCTGGCTCGACCGGCCAGCCCCGCCGCCGGTGCCCTTCGCGCGCCGCCTCGCGGAGACCGAGCGCCTCTACACCTCGACCGTCCTGCCTCGGATGTAGGACTCCTGGGTCACGTCTGCGACGGCCCTCGCTCGTTCAGCGCTTCCGTCTGGTCCGCCCCCTCCTCCCGGGGGCGAGTAGCCCCTGCTCGTCAGTCGCGAACCGCCCGAAGACGCTCCCCGTCGCGATCATCCGGCCGACATGTGCCCCAGTCGTCGTAGCCCGCCGCGCCGCGGCCCGCGCCCGGCTCTGCCGTTTTCTTGCCCCCCGTTCGGGCCGCGGAGTACCGAGTCTCCATGGGCAGGTCAGACGGCAAGGTGGTGCGACCCTTCGCGTTCTTCCGCGCGGGCAACGCGGCCCACGCGAACCCGGCGAACAAGCCGATCCTCCACCTGGAGGACGTCTACAAGTACTTCCGCCCGGACGTGCCGACGCTCCGCGGGGTGAACCTGACGGTCGAGCGGGGCGAGTTCGTGTTCATCACCGGCCCGAGCGGCGCCGGCAAGAGCACGCTCCTGCAGCTCATCTACCGGGCCCAGACGGTCGACGAGGGCCGCATCTTGTTCTGCGGCCGCGACATCGCGCGCCTGACCCCGAAGTCGATCCCGTTCCTGCGCCGGAACCTCGGCATCGTCTTCCAGGACTTCAAGATCATCCCGCACTGGACGGTCTACGAGAACGTCGCGGTGGCCCTCGAGATCCTCTCCATGCCGCCGCGCCTCGTGCGCTCGCGGGTGAGCGAGGCCCTCGAGCGGGTCGGCCTCGCCGGCCGCGGCAAGGACCTCACCGGGTCGCTCTCGGGCGGCGAGCAGCAGCGCGTGGCCGTCGCCCGCGCGATCGTGAGCGAGCCCGCGCTGATCCTCGCCGACGAGCCGACGGGCAACCTCGACCCGACCCTCGCGCTCGACATCCTCACGCTGTTCGAGGAGATCCACGAGACCGGCACCACGGTCCTCTTCGCCACCCACGACCACTCGCTGCTCGAGGCGCGCAACCACCGCATCGTCTACATCGACGAGGGGCGGGCGGTCGAAGCGCGCAAGGGGCTAGGCGCGTGGGCGGAGCGCCAGACCGCGTGACGCGGAGGAGGTCAGCATGCTGAAGAAGGCGATCACCCGCGCCGCGCGCGCGATCCGTGAGGACGCGAAGCTCCACCTCGTGAGCGTCTCGAGCCTCACGGTGGCGTTCCTCTGCCTCGCCACCGCGCTTTGGGCGATGGCGAACCTGAGCACCGTCGCCGACGCCTGGGGCCGCAGCGGGCGCATGAGCGTCTACCTCACCGAGGGCGCCGAGGCGGAGCAGGTCGAGCAGCTCCGCCTCCTCCTCGAGGGGCTGCCCGAGGTCGCGCGCGTCGAGCTCCTCACGAGCGCGGAGGCGCGGGCCCGCTTCCTCGAGGACGCCTCGCTCAGCGAGTCCCTCTCGGATCTGCCGACCGACGCCTTCCCCGCGTCGCTCGAGATCACGCTGGCTCGCGGGGTCGCGGACGCGCGGCTCGAGGCGATCGTCGAGCGGGTCGGCCGCTTCAGCGCGGTCGACGAGATCGAGACCTACCGCGGCTGGTTCGACCGCCTGGAGTCGCTCCTCACCGCCGGCCGCGTGGCCGCGGGGGTGCTCGCCGGGCTGGTGCTCCTCTGCGTCCTCTTCGTCGTCGCCAACACCATCCGGCTCGCCATCGCGGGCCGCCGCGACGAGATCGAGGTGCTCAAGCTGTGTGGCGCCTCCGACGGCTTCGTCCGCGGGCCCTTCCTCGTCGAGGGCGCGGTCCAAGGCTTCGTCTCGGCGCTCCTCGCGCTGCTGCTCCTCTTCGCCGCCTTCGTCGCGCTTCGAGGCCACGTCGACTCGACCCTCGCGTCCCTCGCGGGGGTCCGCACCGTCTTCCTCCAGCCGACCGTCGCGCTCGCGCTGGTGTTCGGCGGCGCGCTCATCGGCGCGACCGGCTCGCTGCTCTCGCTCCGCCGGTACATGGCCGTCTGATGGGGGCCCTGACGAAGACGCCGGCGCGCGCCCGGCGCCCGCTCACGCTGGGCCTCCTGGCCGCGGTCGGCCTGCTCGGCCTCAGCGCCCAGGCCGAGTCGCAGCTCGGGGTCGAGGCGCGCGGATCGGCGCTCGCCCAGGCGCTCGACGACGCGGAGTCGGCGCGTAACGAGCAGAGCCGGCTCGAGGGCGAGCTCGAGGCGCTGGTCGGCCGGCGCAACGGCGCGCGCCAGCGGCTGCGCTCCCACGTCCGCACGTTCTACCGGCTGCGCCGCGCGGGCGCGCTGCCGCTCGCCGGCGGCTTCGAGGCGCTGCTCACGCACCAGGCCCGGGTCGATCGGCTCGAGCGCATGGTGCAGCGCGACGTGGACGGCCTGCGCCGGATGGACAGCCGGGTCGGTGAGCTGCGCGGCAGCGTCGCCCAGGTGGCCGGCCGCATCGAGGCGCTCGACGCGCGCGCCGAGGAGCTGCGCGCCGAGGAGCAGGCGCAGCTCGATCAGATGGAGATCTTGTCGGGCATGATCGAGGATCCCGCCGCGTGGAGCGGGCCGGCGATGGGCGGCGGCGGCTTCGGCATCCGCTACTCGGACGGCGCGCCGCTCCCGGGCGGGCTCGCGTCGGAGCGCGGTCGGCTGCCGCTGCCGGTCTCGGGCTCGGTGCAGCTCCGCGACGCCCAGCGCGAGGGGGGCGCCGGCCTCGACGTCCTCGCGGAGCTCGACGCGCGGGTGCGCGCGGTGGCGCCCGGTCGTGTCGCCTACGCGGCCGCGCACCCCGGCTACGGGCGGCTCGTGATCCTCGAGCACCCCGGTGAGTACTTCACGGTCTACGGCGGCCTCGGCCGCGTCACGGTGCAGACCGGCGACGCCGTCCCGCGCGAGGCGGTCCTCGGCGTCGTCGGACCCCAGGCGCTGTTCTTCCAGGTCCGCCGCGGCACGCGACCGCTCTCGGCGCGGGAGTGGCTCGGGATCTGACGTCTCGTCCGCTATGCTCCCGCCGCGGGAGGCGAGATGAGCAAGCAGCTGCAGTTCGGGGGCGACGTCCCCTTCGTGGATCGACAGACCGGGCGCTCGGTGCCGGTGAAGGTGTGGGGCGTCCTCGTGGGGACCGGGATCGACGGCCACGAGGAGGACGCGATCCGCCAGTGGGTGCTGAACGCCCTGGCGAGCTCGGCGATGAGCTACGACGGAGCGCTCACCGACCTGCCGGCGCGCGGCGCGGAGTGGGGCCACTACGTCTGGCAGCAGATCGGCCCGCAGCTCGCGCAGCAGTTCCAGGTGCAGGGCCAGCTGCAGATCCAAGGGGTCGCGCTCCCCGACGGGATGGGCGCGCCGGTGGCCGCGGCCGCTCCGGCGCCGGCCGCGAAGGGCGGCGGTCTCGATCCGGTCGCGCTCGCGCTCGTCCAGCGCCTCGGCCTGCCCGAGGACGTCGCGCGGCAGGCGGCGGCGATCGCGGTCGAGGTGATGCAGGGCGGCGGCTCGGGCGTGACCAAGGCGGCCTACGGTCAGCCGGCCAAGCACGCGGAGCCGGTCAAGCAGAGCTACGCCCAGCCGGCCAAGCACGCGGAGCCGGTCAAGCAGAGCTACGCCCAACCGGCCAAGCACGCGGAGCCGGTCAAGCAGAGCTACGCCCAGCCGGCCAAGCACGCGGAGCCGGTCAAGCACGCGGAGCCGACCAAGCAGAGCTACGCCCAGCCGGCCAAGCACGCGGAGCCGTCGAAGCAGAGCTACGGGCAGCCGTCCGGCAAGGAGAGCTGGGACAAGGGGACGAAGTGACCCGACGCGCGCTCTCGCGGCTCGGCCCGATCGCGCTCGGCCCGATCGCGCTCGGCCTCTCGCTCGTCGCGGCGCTCCTCGCGCCCGCCGACGCGGCCGCCCAGCTCACACCGGGCGCCGGGGCGCGCGTGGAGCCGTCGCTCGGGGTGGGGGCGCGCGTCCTGCGCGGGGTCGACGGACGGATCCGCCGCGCGTGGGCGCTCGAGGTGGCGGTGGACGGGGCCGGCCCCTCCGCGCGCGCGGCCGACTTCCTCGCCCGCCACGGCGGCACGCTCGCCCTCGCGCCGGGCGCGTCGCTGCGCGAGGCGCGGGTCCACTCGGCCCACGGGCTCGACACCGTCCGCTACGAGACGTGGACGCGCGGCGCGCGGCTGGTCGGCGCGACCGTCGTGGTCCGCCTGCGCGAGGACAGGGTGGTCTACGTGGGCGCCGACGGCGGCGACGTCCGCCTCGTCGGTTCGCACCGCCTCGCGCCCTCGGCGGCGGTCGCGCGCGTCGCCGCGCCCGAGGAGCGGCTGCTCTCGGCCGAGCGCGCGTGGCTCGCGCTCGACGGCGAGGCGGTCCCGGTGCTCCGGCTCGATCTCGCGGGCGATCGGCGCGCGCGCCGGCGGCGCGTGATCGTGGACGCGCGCGACGGCGCGGTGCTCGGTGAGCGCCCCCTCGCTTCGGACGCGCTCGGGCGCATCTACATGACGAACCCGCGCAGCGACATGAACGCGACCGTCGACGTGGATCTGCCGTCGCTGACGAGCCGCGACCGCATCACCGGCCGGTTCTTCCGCGTCCTCAATTGCAACCCCGGCGCGCGGGGCTGCGAGCCCGCCCAGCTCGCGGTCGCCGACGTGAACGGCGACTTCCTCTACGACCCCGAGGAGCCGGCCTTCGAGGACCCCTTCGCGGAGGTCCACACCTACTTCCACGCCAACCGCGCGGCCGAGCACTTCCGCGACGTCCACGGCTTCACCTGGGCGTGCGGGACCGAGACGCTGATGCGCGTCTTCGTGAACTACGCCGAGGCGCCCCGGACCCCGTACGACAACGCAGCGTACAGTCCGTCCTCCGGCGCGGAGTGCGGCTTCATGCTCTTCGGCCAGGGCGCGACCCAGGACTTCGCCTACGACAGCGACGTCATCTACCACGAGTTCGGCCACGCGGTGGTCGACCAGGTCTCGGACCTCGGGTTCTTCTTCGTCGACGGTCTCGGCGCGGCCTACGACCCGCTCGCTGTCAACGAGGGTGTCGCGGACTACTTCGCGGCCACCATCAGCGGCGACCCGCGGATGGCCGAGTACTTCGAGGGCACCGGGATGGCGGGCGAGAGCGCGCTGCGCAACCTCGACAACAGCCTCGTCTGCCCGAACGACCTCGTCGGCGAGGGGCACTTCGACGGCCGCATCTGGGCCGGCGCGGGCTGGGACCTGCGCGAGGCGCTCGGGGTGGAGAAGGCCGACGCGCTGGTGTTCTCGGCCATCTCGGCCGTGCCCGAGACGGTGAGCCTCGCCGAGCTCGCCGAGGTGCTGACCGCGAGCGCGGCCAGCCTCGAGGCGTCCGGCGTGCTCGAGGCCGCCGATCTCGACGTGGTCGCCGGGGTGCTCGCCGCGCGCGGGCTCGCGGGCTGCGAGCGGGTCGTGCCCCTCGACGACGGCGAGCCCCGCCTCGGCTACTCCGGCACCGGGCAGATCACGGTCGCGGCTGGCGCGGGCATCGCGCCGGTCCGCTACCGGGTCGACGTCCCGGCCGACGCGACGTCGGTGCGGCTGAGCCTCACGCGTCTCAGCGCGGGGGGGACGTTCCGCGTCATCGCGACGACCGGGGAGGCGCCGCCCCGCTTCCGCGCCACCGCGCGCCCGCCGCTGCGCGGCGAGGAGCTGACCCCCGACGTCGACGGCCGGATCGTCTGGTCGCCTGGCGGCGCCCCGGACCTGCCGCGCTGCGAGACGCTGCAGATCGCGGTCCTGACCGACGATCTCGCGACGGTCGGGGCCGCGCTCTACCAGATCGCGGCCGAGATCGAGCGAGACGGGAGCGGCGCGCGCTGCGATGATCCCGACGCTGGTCCGGCCGCGCCGGCCGACGGCGGGGTGGACGACGCGGGCCCCTCGGACCTGGTGCCGGGCGGCGGCGGCTGCGGGTGTCGGGTCGGCGACTCGCGTCGTGGAAGCCTCGGGTGGGCGATGGCCGGGCTGCTCTGCGCGCTGGGCTTCGCGGCGCGACGACGGCGAGGCTGAGCGCCGAGCTACTCCATCATCGCCGGGAGCGCCCTCAGCTGGAGGTCGACCCGGCGGATAGGCTGATCGAAGAACACCGTGCTCTCGTCTGGCGCGAAGCCGCCCGCCTCGGCGCGCACCTGCCCGAACCGGTGATCGGTCTCGATGCGGAGCCGGTAGCGGCCGCCGTCGTCGGTGGTCGTCTCGGCCACGATCAGCGTGTCCGACTGAAACGTGACCCGGGCGCCCGGGATCGGATCGCCGACCTGGTCGGGGCCGATCAGCTCCTCGACGCGCCCCGAGAGCTCGAAGCCATCGTCGAGGGTGGTGCCGCCGTCGCAGCCCGTGAGGCCCGCGAGCGCCAGCAGCCCGGCCGCGAGCGGGCCGAGCCGACCGAGGAGCGGAACGAGCGCGACCCGCCGGTGTCCCATCACGCGTGCAGGATACCACGCTCGTTGCCGCCGCCGCGGCCGCCTCGTACGCTCCCCGCCCGATGACCCCGCCCGCGCCGTCGCTCGTGCGCCACGCGCTGATCCCGGCGTCCATCGTGGTCTGCTTCTGGCTCATCTACGGGCTCGAGGCGCCGCCGTGGTGGGTCGCGGTCGTCGGCGGGCCGATCGTCGCGCTCTACCTGCTCGCCCCGCGCATCGGGCGCCGCTCGATGGCGCGCTTCGATCGGGTCGCGGTCCAGCACCTCGCGGCGGGGCGCCCGGCTGCGCTGGGCCCGCTCTACACCGCGTCGATCGGCATGCGGCTGTTCGCGCCGCCGGCCCTGGTGGCGGAGCGGCGCGGCCTGGTGGCGGCGAACGCGGGCGCTCCGGGCCTCGCGCGCGAGGCGTACCGGACCGCCCACGCGCAGTACGCCGAGGGCGAGGCGCCGGTGGCGGTGGAGCTCGGCCTCGCCCACGCGAGCTTCGCGATCGGCGACGCCCGGGAGGCGATCCTCCACTACCGCCGGGTGCTCGCGGTCTCGGGGGCGCTGCCCCACGTGGCCCGCAACCTCGCCCACGCCCTCGCGCGGCAGGGCGAGGAGCTCGACGACGCGGGCCGACTCGCGGACGAGGCGATCGCGCAGGCGCCCGACGACGCCGCGGCGAAGCTGGTGCGGGCTCTCGTGTACGCCCGGCGCGGCCGGCGAGGCCCCGCGCGCAAGCTCCTCCGCGCCACCGGCGACGCCGACGGGGTGGAGGAGCTCCGCGAGGAGGTCGAGACCGCCCTCGAGGAGGTCTGAAGTGAGCGCGCGCCGCGGCCTGCGGAGGGCGCTCGGTGG
>JAUHXR010000308.1 GCA_030426845.1 Polyangia bacterium
TCATCGCGGTCTCCGGTCGCTCCGCGAGCTGCCGGCGCTCGAAGGCGATGCCCGCGACCACGCTCGCGCCGGCCAGGGCGGCGAGCCCGAGGCCGAGGAGCAGGCCCCCGCCGATGAGGTCTCCCTCGCCCCGGCTCGGGGCGGGTCCGGACGGCGGCGCGGGATCGGGCGAGGGCTCGGCCCGCGGCGCGCACTCGGCGTCCAGCTCACCGAGGCGGGCCTCGATCGCGCGGGGATCGGTCGGCTCTGGCTCCTCCTCGAGGTAGCGCCGGTAGAGCAGCGCCGCCTCGCAGGGCTCGCCCGCTCGCTCGAGCGCGCGGGCCCGGTTGTAGAGGAGCACCGGCCGAGGCACCAGCGCGTAGAGGCGCTCGAGCAGCTCGGCCGCGCGCCGGTATTCGCCGGCCGCGAAGGCCACGCGCGCCTCCTCGTAGAGCTCCCAGCCTGGCGGGTCGACGTCGCCCTGCGCGCACGCGGACGCCGGCGCGAGGGCGGCGAGGGCGAGCAGCAGCAGGCTTTGTAGGACGCGCCCGGCGCCATACACTCGAGGCGGCATGGCGAGCCCCGCCCCGGCCCTCCGCGCAGCGCGGATCGGTGAGTACGACGTCGTCTGCTCGCTCGCCGTGGGCGGGATGGCGGAGGTCCTCCTGGCGCGCGCGTCGGGCCCGGCGGGCTTCGAGCGGCTCGTGGTGATCAAGCGGATTCTGCCACACCTGGCCTCGGAGCGAGCCTTCCGCGAGATGTTCCTCGACGAGGCGCGCGTCGTGGCGCGCATCCGCCACCCGAACGTCGTGCCGGTGCACAAGCTCGGCGAGGACGACGGCTCGCTCTACCTCGTCATGGACTACATCCACGGCGAGACGCTGAGCAGCGTGATCCGCCGGCTCAGCCGTGACGACGCGGTCATGCCGCCCGCGCTCGCCGCCTACGTCATCGCGGAGGCAGCGGCCGGCCTGCACGCGGCCCACGAGCTCACCCGCCCCGACGGCAGCCCAGCCGAGCTGGTCCACCGCGACATCGCGCCGGCCAACCTCCTCGTCGGGTTCAACGGCTCGATCCAGCTCCTCGACTTCGGGATCGCGCTCTCGCGCGACCGCATCACCAAGACCGAGGCCGGGCTCCTCAAGGGGCGCTACGCGTACATGGCGCCCGAGCAGTCGCGCGGCGAGCCGCTCGACCGGCGCGCCGACGTGTTCTCCCTCGGGGTGGTGCTCTTCGAGCTGAGCACCGGACGGCGGCTCTTCCACCGCGCCAACCCGATCCTGTCGATGAAGGCGGTGAGCGAGGCTCAGGTCCCGGACCCGCGCTCGGTCGTCGACGGCTACCCGCGGGCGCTGAGCGCGGTGGTGCTCCGCGCGCTCGCCCGCGACCGCGAGGACCGGTTCGCCACCGCGGCCGAGATGCGTGACGCGCTGATCGCGGCCCAGCGCGCGATCGCACCGGCGATGGTCGGCGACGTCGCCCTCGCGGCCCTCATGCGCGAGCGGCTGCCGGAGCGCCTCGCCGAGAAAGACCACTTCCTCACTGCGGTTCGCGAGGGCGACGTCACCGCGGCCACCGTGCCGCGCGCCGAGGTGGACGAGGACGTGGAGCCCGCGACGGTGGCGCTCGCGACCGAGGAGGAGGTCGCGCCGGCGCGGTCACGGCGCCGAGGCTGGATCGCGCTCTCCCTGCTCCCGCTCGCCGCGGCCGCGGCCGCCGGCGCCTATGTGTTCCTCGGCGCGTCGTGGTCGCCCGGGACGTCGGCCGAGCCGGTCGAGGCCGAGCCGGTCGAGGCCGGGCCGGTCGAGGCCGAGCCGGTCGAGGCCGGGCCGGTCGAGGCCGAGCCGGCGCTGCATCAGCTCACCCTCCGATCCGATCCGCCGGGCGCGACGGTGGACGTCGCCGGCCTCGACGAGGTGCTCACCACCCCGGCGATCCTGGACCTTCCGGAGTCGTCGGAGCCGGTGCGGATCCGGTACTCGCTCGATGGCCACGCGCCCACCGAGCGGCTGGTGGTGATCCGGGGCGATCGGGAGGTGGACGTGCGGCTCGAGCCGCAGGCGACCGCGCCGGACGAGGCGGTCGAGGAGGCGTCGGGGCCGCCCTCCGCGCGACGGCGACGGCGACGGCGTGTGGCCCCTTCCAGCGCCACGGGCGCGCCCGCCGGAACGGGCGGCGGCGACACCCGCTCGTTCGAGATGTGGTAGCGCGCCGGGATCGAGCTCAGCGCCCGAGGCACGCCGCCAGATCTGGCGGCAGCGCGCTGGGCTCGTAGTCGGCGGCCAGTACGTCCACGAAAAACACCTTGACTCGCCAGTTGCCGTCGAGGGGCAACACGTCCACGGGGAAGCTGCAGTCCGGCTCCTCGCTGCGGATCAGCGCGTCGGGGCGGGACGAGAAGCACACCCCGCCGGGACCACGGAAGCGCTCCGGATTGTCGCCCGTGAAGTCGCGGAACACGCCGTCGTCGAAGGTGACGTCGGAGCTCATCCCGGTCGCCTCGACGGCCCAGGTCTGCCCGCCCGCGCTGGAGCGCCAGTCGCCTGAGTCGAGGCCAGCGACGAAGCGTCCGTCTCCGAACGCGATCGAGCGGATGGCGTCGCAGGGGCCGGTGATCGTCGGCAGCACCGTCCAACCGGCCCCGTCGCGCGATACGGCGAGGTCCCCGCAGCCTCCGCCGGTGAGGAAGACGCCGTTGCCGAACTCGATGCTCCCTGTCCACTGGTCGAACACCGGGAGCGGGTCGGTCCACGTGTAGCCGTTGGTCGATGTCCGCGAGGAGCCCGGGTGCCCGTCGACCGCCACGAAGCGCTCCCCGTCCCACGCCGCCTCGGCGCAGCGCGACTCCTCGGGCAGCGGGCACCAGGTGTCGCGCAGGCCGCCCTCGAGCGAGACGAGCCCGACCCTGCCCCCGAGCAAGAACACCGCGGGGACGCGATCGGGCGGCCCGGCGTCGACGTCGGGGACGCAGCGCTCGCCGGCGTCGGTCTCGGCGCAGCGCCACCCGGCGAGGCACGGGCACGGCCGACCCTGCAGGTCGAGGGGGCTGAAGCTGCAGCTCACGAGCGCGAGCACGAGCGCGAACCCCGCCCATCTCGCAGTCGCAACCGGCACTTCGCGCATCGCCGTCAGCCTACTCCAGACGTGAAGGACGATCCAGGCTCCGAGGTGGAGCGCAGATCGTCCGTTTCGGGCTCTCCGACGCCTTGATCGCGACGGACCGAGGCTGCGCACGAAACCTGCTCTGAGGTGGCCCCATGCTGAATCGCCCGTCGCCTCACGCTCCGCTCACGCGCCTGCGTCTCGTCGTCCTCGGCTCGGCGCTCGCCCTGGTCGCGTGCCAGGGGGTGCTCATCGAGCCCGGGGTCGAGGGCACGGAGAATGGCCGGCCGGCTGGCCGCATCCCCGACCTCGGGGCGGACTACGGGGATCCGACCGGCACGGGAGGCCTGCGCCGTCTAAGCCCGATGGAGGCCGAAGCGACCGTCGCCGACCTCCTCGGTGAGCTGGGCGCGGACGGCTCGGACGTGCCGATCGCTCCGCTGCCCGAGCCGCAGCATCAGCACGGCTTCCAGAACCCGCTCGAACCCGGTCAGCTCAGCCTCGCCGAGGTCCAGGGGATGCTGACCTGGGCGGAGACGATCTCCGAGCGCGCGACCGCCGACCTCCCCGGGGCGATGGGGTGCACTCCGGGCGCGGCGTGGGACGCCTGCGTGAGCGACTACGCGAGCCGCCTCGCGGGCCTCGCGTTCCGCCGCCCGCCAGAGCCCGAAGAGCTGGCCCGCATGGAGGCGGCCTACGTGACGGTGACCGGGCAGACCACCCCGACCCATGGGGTCCGCGCGCTCTGGGAGCTCGTCCTCGTCTCGCCGGACTTCTGGTACCTCTCGGCCGACACGGTCGCCGACGGCTCCCGCCTCACCCCGGACGCCATCGCGAGCCAGCTCAGCTACGGGCTGTGGGGGACGATGCCCGACCCGTGGCTGCGCGCCCGGGTCGGCGAGCTGACCTCGGAGGAGCAGGTCCGCGCCGTCGCCGACGAGATGCTCGACGACCCGCGCGCGGCCGGTGTCGTCGCCCGCTTCCACCGCGACTGGCTCAACGTCACCCCCGGAGAGGACCTCGACAAGGACCCCGCGCTCTACCCCGAGCTGGATGGCCCGACGCGCGCCGCGGTGGGCGTCGAGCTCGACGCGTTCGTGAACCGGATGGTCCTCGAGGATCGACCGGTCGCGGACCTGTTCGCGAGCCGGGAGGCCTACGTGAACCAGCCGCTCGAGCGGCTCTACGGCCTCGACCCGGTCTCGACGGGGCAAGACGACTGGCAGTGGCGCGAGCTCGGACCGGAGCGCGCGGGCGTGCTGACGCGGTCCCTGGTGCTCGCGTCGACCGCGGGCCCCGGCGAGTCGTCGATCGTTCACCGCGGCGTGCAAGTCCTCGAGCAGGTGCTCTGCACCCGGCTGACCCCGCCGCCCGGGGCCACCGAGCAGGCGACCGCGATCCCGCCGGGCGCGACCTCGGGGAAGATGGCCGCGGTCGAGGATCGCGCGGCCAACGCGGTGTGCTCCGGCTGCCACGACACCATCGATCCGCTGGGCGTCGCGTTCGAGACCTTCGACGCGATCGGAGGCTTCCGGGTCGCGTACCCCGACGGAGTGCCGATCGCGCCGGGAGGCTCGCTCGCCGCCACCTACATCTCGCGCTCGATCGACTACGCCGACGCGGCCGAGCTGATGCAGTCCCTCGCGCGCACCGACGACGCGCAGCTCTGCTACGCGTCCAAGTGGTCCGAGTGGCTGACCGGCGCCGCGCCGAACGACGCCCAGCGCGCCGCCCTCTTCGAGATCGCGTCCACGCCGGACATCAGCATCCGCGAGATCCTCCTCCGCACCCTCACCTCGCCCATGTTCCTCGACCGCATGGAGATCCAGCAGTGACTCACAAGCCCGATGACACCGTGGTGCGCCGCGGCCGCCGCACCTTCCTCGCTGGCGCAGCCGGCCTCGTCGCCCTGCCGTTCCTCGAGTCACTCGTCCGGCCCTCGCGCACCAAGGCGTGGGCGCCGGCGCCCGGGATGCCGCAACGCCTCGTGATCTTCTTCAACGGGCACGGGCTCATCATGGAGGAGTTCGTCCCGCGGGCGGGCTTCACCCAGGGCCCCATCCTCCAGCCGGTCGCCGACGCCGGGCTCATGGGCAAGTCGCTCGTGGTAACCGGGGTGAACTCGAAGGTCCTGAGCGGCCATGACGGGGCGCCCTCGATCCTCACCTGCCAGCCGGTGGGCATGGGCCAGCACTTCACGCACGGGACCGCCGCCTCGGTGGAGCACGTCATCGCGCGACACATGCAAGACGGCGGCGTCCCCCGCCGCTTCGACCTCGCGATCGAGGAGCGGAGCCTCGACCTCGGCGCGTCGAGCCTCTCCAACGAGTTCCCCCGGATGTTCTGGAGCGGCAACGACGAGGCGATCTCGTCGATCATCCACCCCCACGCTGCGCTCGACATCGCCTTCCCGGCGAGCTCCTCGGCGCCCGGCGAGCCCACCGTCGATCCCCGGCTCGTGCGGCGTCGCAGCGTCCTCGACGGCGCGCTCGCCCAGTTCGGCCGGCTCCGCGGCCGCGTGTCGGCGGACGACCGAGCGCGGCTCGATCGCCACGCCGACCACCTGCGGGCGATCGAGCAGTCGCTCCAGGACGTGGAGGTGCCGGCCGGCCCGATGTGTGACCGCCCGAGCTTCGGCGCGCCCGGCACCCACGCGCGAGCCGCCGAGATCCTCGTCGACACCCTGGCGCTCGCGATGGCCTGCGGCCGGGCCGACGTCGGCACGTTCCGCGCGTTCGATCTGCCCGAGAGCGCGCTCGGCCACATCTCGCACCCGGATCTGGCCCAGACGTTCGCGGGCGAGGGCTACCACGGCGCCTGGCACCGGGCGTCCGACATGCGCATCGACTACGCGCGCCGCGCCTTCACGGCGATCAACGCGTGGCACGGCCAGCTCTTCGCCCGGCTCCTCACGCGCCTCGACGAGATCGACGAGGGCGGCTCGACCGCGCTCGACAACACGATGGTCGTCTGGCTCAGCGACTTCGGCCACGGAGGCGGCCACTCGGCGGACAACCTCCCCGTCGTCTTCGCGGGCAACGCCGGCGGCGCGACCCTCGGCCGGCACGTGAACTATGCGGCGAACCCGGCGGGCAACTACGGTGACGAGAACCAGCCGGGCAACCACAACCTCGCGGTCTCGATGATGAACGCCTTCGGGATCACGGGCGATCGCTTCGGCGACTACGCGAACAACCGCCAGCCCGTCCAGCCCGGGCCGCTCACGCTGTGAGGTAGACTCCGGCCGCGATGGCGCGACGGGTCTACGTGGCCGAGGCGGAGATCGACGCGTCGCCCGCCGAGGTGTGGGCGACGCTCGTCGACCTTCCGTCCTACCCAACGTGGAACCCGTTCACCGTGTCGGTGCGCTCGTCCCTCGAGGTCGGCGCTCCGGTGCGGATGCGCGTGCGGATGGTGAAGCTCGGCGGGATCGTGATCCCGCAAGACGAGATGCTCCGCGCGATCGAGCCGCCCACGCGCCTCGTCTGGGGCGCGACGATGCTCGGCGGCGCGATCGAGGCCGAGCGGGTGCAGACCCTGACCGCGCTCGACGGCGACCGTTGCCGCTACCGGACCGAGGACGTGATCGAGGGCCCGCTCGCCGGCTTCGCGATGGCGCTCACCGGCGCGTCGGTGCAGGCGGGCTTCGAGGCGATGGCCGCCGCGCTCAAGGTCGAGGTGGAGCGTCGGGTCGCGGGCGCGTAGCCGCTACGGATCCCCGACCACCCGCAGGTGCCGGCGCCGCGGCGCGTGCCGATCGGGGTCACCGCCGCGCCGGCCGCGATCGATCACGCGCGCGACCGCGGGCAGGATGTCGAGCCGCCCGTTCATCAGCATGTTGATCTCGACCGAGCCGCAGAACCCGCAGCCCTCGCACCGCACCGCGGGGAGCCGCGCGAGCGCCCAGGCGACGCCGCGCTCACGGCAGTTGGGGATCGGCTCGTCGTAGGGGATCCGGTCGCACGGGACGACGTTGCCGTTGGGCTCGATCATCACGAGCGCCTCGCCCGCGTAGCACTTGAGGCCGCGGATGTGCGGCCAGCTCCGCACGTGGCGCAGCCCGCCGAGGCTGTTGCGCAGCACCGACGGCTCGCGCTTCTTCACCTCGATGAGCGCGTCGATCATCAGCCGGAAGCGGCCGAGGTTCGGGTAGAGGTCGGCGGCGCCCTCGCTCGCGTGCGTCATCGCCATCACCGGCTGGATGGCCGCGAACGTCCCGTGCTCGCGCGCGAAGTCGACCACGAAGGGGACCTCCTCGAGGTTGTCCTTGGTCACCGTCATCGCGAACGAGTAGGGGATGCCCAGCTGGCGCAGCACCTCGATGCCCGTCTCGACCTCCGCGAAGCTTCCCTTGCGCCCGCGGATCCGATCGTGGACGTCCGGCGGTCCGTCGATCGAAAGCTTGACCAGGTCGAGCCCGCGCAGATCGTCCGGCCGCCGGTCGAACAGGAACCCGGTGCTGTTGAGGCCGACCGCGATCCCCTCGGCGACCGTGCCGCGGATGATCGCGCCGAGGTCCTTGCGGAGCATCGGCTCGCCGCCCGAGTAGGAGATGCGGGTCGTCCCGAGCCGCGCCAGGTCGCGCACGATCGTGAGCACCTCGTCGGTCCGCATCTCCTCGGTCGGCGTGCTCCAGAACGCGCAGTACTGGCACCGGCTGTGGCAGCGGTTGTTGAGGTTGATGCGCACCGCCACCGGCACGGGCCGGCCGGTGAGGCGCGCGCGCGCGAAGCCGGCCGCGGCCCGCGCCTTCTGCCCGAGCTTCACGCGGTCCTTCTCCCGATCGAGAGGAGCGCCTTGGCCTCCTTCGTGTCGAACCAGGGCTCGTAGCGGTCGGGCGCGCGCGTGATCGGGGTCGGCTCGCCGTCGAGCTCCTCGAGCAGGACTTTGCGGAGCGACTCGACGTCGTGCGCCCGACGCTCCGGGGTCTGCTCACTCAGCTCGCGCGCTGCGAGGCCGAGCGCCCCCTGGAGCCCGCCGCCCTCCTTGAACACGAGGTGGCGCGCGCCCGGGTTCATCACGGTGAGCGCGGCCTCGAGGAAGGTGAGCGCGGAGCGCAGCAGCTTCTTCGCCTGGGCGGGCTCGTCGGACGGACGCAGCGGCCTCAGGAGGAGCTGGAGGCCGACCCGCAGGTAGCGCACGAGCTCCTCGGGCGACTCGATCCGGCGCAGCATCCGCAGGATGTAGTCGGGGCGCGCGTAGAAGCGGAAGTAGCCGAGCCGCGCGAGGCGCTCGAGCTCCGGCCGCTCCATCTCGGTCCACGGCGTCGGCAGGAGGTGATCGCCCACCCGACCGAGCACGTACTCGCGCCAGTAGTCGATGCCGACCTCCTCGAGGAGGTGCTTCCGCTCGAGCTCCGAGTGCGGCTTGATGATCGCGATCTGGTACTGCGCGTAGTAGAGAGGGAGCTTCGTGGACAGCTCGATCGTGCGCTCGACCGACTCCGGCGTATCGCCCGGGGCGCCGACGATGAAGAAGCCGAGGCCCATGATCCCCGCCTCCTGCACCGCGCCGAGGGTCTTGGCCATCGGCCCGAGGGTGGTCTGGCCCTTCTTCATGGTCTTGAGCACCGCCTCGTCGCCGGACTCGACGCCGAAGTAGATCCGCCTGCAGCCGCCTTCGGCGAGCGCCTCGATCAGCTCGTGGTCGGGCTCCTTCTTGCTGTGGTGGAACTGGAGCGAGTCCACGCGCGAGCGGCAGCTCCAGATGATGTCGAGGTCGCGCCGCTTCACCTCGCGCGCGATGTCGATGGCGCGCTCGCGGTCGTGGAGCATGAGCGGGTCGAACCAGTCGATCTCGTGGATGCCGAGCGCGATGCACTCCTCCATCTCGTCGAGGATCTGCTCGGCGCTGCGCGCCTGGTAGCCGCTGTGCCGCATGCAACAGAACGTGCAGGGATACGGGCAGCCGACCTCGCTCATCCCGATCGTGAAGCTCTTCCGCTGCGAGATGTGCGAGTAGTAGAGGGAGTTGTCGAAGACGGTCCGGTCGGGGGTCGGGAACTCGGAGAACTCGGGTCGCGGGCCGCGGAAGGTCGGCTTGAGCTCCCCGTTCGAGCGGTAGAAGAGGTCCGGGACCTTGTCGAGCGAGCCGCCCTGCTCGAGCGCCGGCAGCAGCTCGGGCAAGACGAGGTGCGCCTCTCCCGCGACGAGGTAGTCGAACCACCCGTGGCTCATGAGCTCGTGCGGGTAGGCCTTGGCCTCGTAGCCGCCGACGATCATGGGCAGGCCGGTCTCCTCCTTGAAGCGCTTGGCCCAGGGGAGCATGTCCCAGATCGTCTGGCAGGCGTGGGCCGAGAAGCCGACGAGATCGGGGCTCCACGCGAGCACCTCGTCGCGGATCTCCTCGAACGACTTCTTGGTCGCGGGCGCGTCCCAGAGCCGCGTCTCCCAGCCCGCGGCGGTCGCGCCGCGCTTCACGTACCCGAAGCCGATGTGGGGGAACAGCCCGAACTCGTCGTCGACGGTCGGCAGGTTCTCGTTGAAGACGTGGGCGAAGAACGGCGGATAGATGAGCGCGAGCTTCACCGGACCAGACTATCAGTCGACGATGGACCGTACGAACCGGTAGGTGAGCAGCGTGCCGACGAGCGCGCTCAGCAGGTGCTCGGCGAAGGAGTAGAGGAGGGTGGCGGCGAGCAGGGCCGGAGCCGCCGCGAGCGGGGCGAGCAGGACGAGCACCATCGCCTCGCGGGTCCCGAGGCCCATCAGGGTCAGCGGGACCTTCGCGCCGATGACGACCAGGGGGAACCACGCGAGGATCGCGGCCGGGGCGAGCGGCGCGCCGACCGCCAGCAGGAGGATCTGGAACACCACGAGCTCGATCGCGACCGCCACGAACGCGTGGACCGCGCCGAGGGCGAGCGCCGCGGGCCGCAGCTCGCCGAAGCCGCCCTCGAGGGCGGCCGCGATCCGCGCGAGCTTGCCGGGGAGGCGGGCCCCGACCGCGCGCGCGAGCCGAGGCGCGGCGAGGGCCACGGCGAGCGTCACCGCGAAGCCCCCGAACGCGAGGGGCGCGTGCCACCACGGCGGCCGGTCGGCCACGAGCCAGCCGGCGGCGGCGAGGCCGAACAGGGCCACGAGCTTCATCCAGAGGAGCGCGGCCGCGGCGAGGGTGCTCCGCGAGAGGTCGGCCCCCTCGTGCCGCGCGAGATAGGCGATCCGTCCCACGTTTCCGGTGCCGGCGGGGAGCGCGGCGTGGATCGCGAGGTTGCCGACGGTGGCGAGGAGCGCGCCGCGGGCCGAGACGTCGACGCCGAAGCCGGCGAGGGTGTGCCTGAGCACCTCGGCCGATTGGACGGTGTTGAAGAGGAGCGCGATCGCGCAGCCCAGCGTGAGCCACCCGGGGTGGGCGTCGAGCAGCGCGTCCACGAGCGGCCGCACCTCGACCTCACGCACGAGCAGCGCGATGGCCGCGACCGTGACGGCGGCGGGGAGGCCGACCTTGAGCCAGCGCTTGGCGCGGGGAGACAACCAGGACAGGGTCGCACAGCGCGGGGACCGGCTGCGCTCGTTCGGCCGGCTCGGTGGTCGGTTGTCGGCTCTCGGGCGGAGCGTGTTCGACCCGGCCGATGCCTCAAGTGGTTGGCGGTGGAGGCTCGCGCGCGTGTCGCTCGGGAGGGTGGCAAGTTGCGTGGCGATTGGATGATCGGCCC
>JAUHXR010000309.1 GCA_030426845.1 Polyangia bacterium
GGGCACCGGCTCGGTGGCGCTCCTGTTCCTCGCGCTCAAGGAGCGCGTCCCCACCATCGTGCTCCTGCGGATGTGCATGAACATCGCGGTCGACACCGCGGGCGGGCTCCTGCCCTTCGTGGGGGACGCGTTCGACGTCGTGTGGCGGAGCAACCGCCGCAACCTCGACCTCATCCAGAAGTACAAGGACGACCCGAAGCGCAAGGCCACGATCGCCGACTACCTGATCGTCGGCTTCGGCGTGACCCTCGCGGTGGCCTCGGTGGTCCTGCCGATCGTCATCGTCTACGGCCTCGGGCTCGGCGCGCTCGTCGGCGCGGGCGCCTGGTTCGAGAGCCTGCTCTCGTAGCGCTGAGTGGTGTAGCGCTGAGCGGCGACCCGCGGGGAGCTCAGCGCCGCTCGCGCAGCTCCGCGACGTGCGCGTTGATCTGCCGCCGCTCCGCGCCGTCCCGCGGCAGGGTGCGCGCGTACTCGCGGTAGTAGCCGATCGCGTCCTGGAGCTGACCGACCTGCTCGGCGGTCATCGCGAGGTTGTAGAGGACCTCGGCCGGCGGGTTCGGGCGGGTGAAGTTGTAGGCCGCGGTGAACGCGGCCAGCGCGGCCTCGTACTGCCGGCGCCGGTACATCGTGACTCCGCGGTTGAAGAAGGTCCGCGCCTCCTCCGCGAGCTGATCCGAGGAAGGCGGCAGGCTCCGGAGCTGGTCGCGCTGGCGCTGGCGCATCTGCTCGAGGTCGGCGATGCGACGCTCGGTCTCCGCGCGCTCCTCGGCGGTCGGGCGCCCGTTGCGCAGGTAGTAGCCGTAGAAACGGATCCCGTTGTCCGCGTCGCCGAGCCGCTCGTAGGTCCGCGCGACGTTGTAGGCGAGGAGCGGGTTGCGCACCGTCTGCCACGAGCCCAGGAACGCCTCCAGCGCCTCATGCAGCCGGCCCGCCTCGTAGTGGGCCGAGCCCTCGGTGAACAGGGTCCGCGCCCGCTCGATCTGCTGCGGCGTCGGCCGCGCGCTCCCTCGAGCGTTCGGCTGAGCGGCCGCCGGACCCGCGGCGGTGGCGAGGAGCGCGGCGCCGAGCGCGACGGCGGCGAGCGCGTGTTGGTGTCGACCCATACGTGCCTTGGGGACGCGGCCGCTGGTCGAGCGATTCACCGCTACTCCCTCTCGTCCGCCTCGGCCCGGAGCTTCTCCGTCTCCTTCTTCGCCTTGCGGAGCTCCGTCTCGAGCTTGCGCATGTTGCGCTTCAGCTCGCGCACGTCCTTCTTGGTCACGAGCCCGAGGCGCTTGGCGACCTGCTCGACCTTCTCGTCGAACGTCTCCTGGGCCTTCGAGCGCGCCTGGAAGGCCTGCATCATCGCCTTGGTCACGCGCTCGTCCTGCATCAGCTGGCTGACCCGCTGGCTGACCCGCGGATCCTGGATGAGCTTCATGCCCTGCTGGGTGATCAGTTTCTTGAGGTCCATCGCTACCTTCTATGCTAGACCGCTGCCGACTGAATAGCGATTCAGTCCTTCACCCTTTCAGTCAGGGGACTCCGAGCATGCCCGACGCCAAGACCGACTTCGAGAAGAACCTTCCCGAGAAGATCTCCGCCGATCCCGACAACGCCAAGTCCATCGACGCGGTGTTCCTCTTCAAGATCTCCGGCGACGACGGCGGCACCTGGACGGTCAACTGCAAGGACGCGCCCGGCGTCTCCGAGGGCGAGGCGGGCGAGGCCGACTGCACGCTCGAGCTCACGAGCGAAGACTGGAAGACCATCAGCGACAACCCGTCGTCCGCGATGCAGCTCTACTTCCAGGGCAAGCTCAAGGTCAGCGGCGACGCGATGAAGGCGACCAAGCTGCAGCAGCTCCTCGGGTAGCGTGGCGACCGGGGGGCGCGGGGCCGATGCGGCTCCCGCCCTGCCCCCCGGACGCGCCCTGCCTCCCTATGCGCCCTGCCTCCCTACGCGCCCTGCCTCCCGATGCGGGCTGCCTCCCGGCGCGGGCTGCCTCCCGGCGCGGGCTTCGTCAGCCCGCCCGGCGGCGCAGGTACGGCAGCACGAAGAGGTACACCCCGGTCGCCATCAGGACGGCCAAGGGCCCGAGCGTCAGCGCGCCGACCGACATCGAGAGCGCCTCGTTCTCGAGCGGCATGGTCGCGAAGTTCGCGAGCACGGCCAGGGTGAAGATCGCGGACACCCATCGATGGATACGCCGCGTCCTGGACCCCGCGCTCACGCGCTCGGCTCCGGTCGGAGCTCGATGATCTTCCACCCGTTCCCGGAGGGGTCGCGGAAGCCCGCGTCCACGCTCCCGAACCGCGCGGTGGGCTCCTGAGTGCCCTCGACGCCCTTGGCGACCAGCTCCCGATAGACGGCCTCGCAGTCGTCGACGTGGAGGATGAGCGCCGGCATCGCGCCTTTGGCGACGACCTCTCGCAAGGTCTGCTCGGTCGCCGCGTCGTGCAGCGGCGGGCCCGGTGCGAAGAGCCCGAGCTGGAACGACGGCTGATCCGGCAGCTGCACCGTCAGCCACCGCAGCGGTCCGCCCTGCACGTCGGTGTGTACGCGGAAGCCGAGCTTCTCGACGTAGAACGCGAGCGCCTCGTCCTGGTCCCGCACATAGATGCCGACGACCCCGACAAACTGTTTCATGAGCCCTCCTTGGCGGGTGGGATAGGCGGGGCGCTCCGCCGTCGCTTCTCCGAAACTGCCATCGTGAGGTCCGGCCGCTCGGCGGCCTTCGCGATGCAGGCCGGGACACGCGCGAGCTCGCGCTCGCGATCACGCTCGCGCTCGCGATGCCTGGACGGCGACTCGCCGGTGACGTCGCGGAAGGTGCGCCCGAACGTGCCCAGGCTCTTCCACCCGGTCTGGAACGCGATCGCGGTGATTGGCAGGTCGGTCTCGCGGAGCATCGCCTTGGCGCGCTCGAGCCGCCGGCTCAGCAGGTAGCGGTGCGGGGGCAGGCCGAAGGCCGCCTTGAAGGAGCGGGCGAAGTGCGCCTCGGAGACCCCGCTCACGCGTGCGAGCCGCGCGACCGGCCAGTCCCTCTCCGAGCTGGCGTCCATCCGGTCCTTGGCGCGCAGCAGGCGACGCAGGAGATCCGGGTCGGCCACGCCGTCCAGAGTAGAGCGTGCGTCCGGACGAGACCGCAGAAATCAGGCGGGACCGCCCGCCGGCACGCTCAGCCGTCGCCGTCGACGTCCTCGGCGAGGTAGCTGAGGATGACCTCGTCGAGGCTCTTCTCGCTCAGCAGGTCGCCGCCGAAGATCGACTCGGAGGCCGGGTCGGGGCGGCGGGCGGGCTTGGACGGGGCGCGGGGGGGCGGCGTCACGGCGGCCGGACGCGTCGACGCGTAGCGGCTCGGCGTGGCGCTCGCGAGCTTCGCCTCGGCCGCGCGCTCGAGCGCCTCCACGTCCACCTCGGCGCTCGGCGTGGGGGCGGGCGGTGGCGGCGCGGGGCTGGCCTCGGGCGTCGTCGAGCCGTCCAGCGTGATCACCATCGCGGCCATCGCCTTGGCCCCGGCGACCTCGTCGTCGTCGAACAGGCCGTCGCGGAGCGCGATGAACATCGCCTTGTGCGACTCGCGCATCAGGAGCTTCACCGCCTCGGGGTACTGGGTGGTCCCGATGTACTGCGCGTAGGTCGTCTTCTTCGACGCGATGATCCGTCCGCCGTCGGCGAACAGGTGGGTGAAGATGTGCCCGTGCGTAGCGCCAGAGTCCTCGGTCTGTATGTGATACAGCCTTCCGGCGTGGCGGACGTTGGTGTTGTAGCCGAGAAGGGGTGAGCCGCCCATCGTCTGCCCGGCCGACGGTACCACGTGGCCAGCCACGTAGCCACGGATCCCGTCCAGTGGCCTCTCATCTAGCCGCTCCGGCCAAAACCGTCCCTGACAGAGTCAGGCATCAGAGGCGATCCGGGTTGGCCCGAGGGTTGCGTAGAGATCCGGCATGTCTGGACGCCTCCGACTCCTCGCCGTTCTCGTCGGTGCCTCGATCTGGGTCACCCCGACCCTGTCTCGCGCGCAGCGCTGCGACGCCCCGCAGATCCTCCTCACGGTGGACAAGTCGAGCAGCATGCTCGGCGCGCTCCCCGGCGGGGGCACGAAGTGGGACGCGGCCCGCATGGCGATCGGCGAGCTGTCGACGACCTACGCCGAGTCGATCGACTTCGGGCTCCAGGTCTTCCCGTACCCGAGCCAGTGCGCGCCCGGTCAGGTCACGATGGACTTCGGCACGCACCGCCCGGCCGACATCCTCTCGGGCCTCGGCACGCCCCCGCCGGCCGGCGGCAACTGGACCCCGATGGCCCAGACGCTGCTCGCGGCCCGCGACTACTACTCCACGCGCGTCAGCGCCGGCCGTGAGAGTCACCTCATCCTCATCACCGACGGCTGGCAGTGGTGTGACCCCTACGACGCGTCGACGCGCTTCGATCCGGTCGAGGCGGTGAGCCAGCTCCGCACCCTCGGGGTGACCGTGCACGTCGTCGGCTTCGGCGCGGCCGTCGACTCGCTCACCCTCAACCGCGCGGCGGTCGCGGCGGGGACCGACCTGCCGGGCTGCGACGCGACGCTCGCCGAGCCGTCGGCGCTCAACCACTGCTACCTGCAGGCCAACGACCTCATGGACCTGCGCAGCGCGCTCGACGGCATCGCCCGCACCGTCACCTCCGAGATGTGCGACGGCCTCGACAACGACTGCGACGGCATGGTCGACGAGGGCTACGACGTCGACGCCGATGGCTACACGACTTGCGGCTCGGACCCGGCCAACCCGGGCACCCGGCCCACGCCGACCCGCGCGGACTGCGACGACACCGAGGCCGCGATCAACCCCGGCGCGATGGAGATCTGCGACGGGCTCGACAACGACTGCGACGGCTCGATCGACCCGGGCTGCGACTGCACGACCGGCGCGACCCAGGCCTGCGGCAGCGGCATCGGCGCCTGCATGCCCGGCACCCAGACCTGCGTGGACGGCGCGTGGGGCGCCTGCGAGGGCGGGGTCGACGCGGCCGCGGGCGAGACCTGCGACAACATCGATGAGGACTGCGACGGCAACGTCGACGAGGACGCGACCTGCCCCGAGGGCGAGGCCTGCACGGTCGACGGCTGCATCCCGCTGATGCGCCCCGAGCCCGAGCAGCCCGATCCCCCCGGCGACGACTACGTCATGGACGCGGGCTGCGCGTGCCGCGCCGCGCCCGGCACCCCCGGGGCTCCGGGTGGCCTCGCGCTGCTCGGCCTGCTGGGGGTCCTCGTGCTCGGCCGCCGTAGGCTCTTCTGAGATGCGCCTCACCGAGGACCGGCGGTAGAGATCGCCGGCGTCCTCCCCGCGTCGCGCCGCCCAGCGACGCCGCATCTCCGCGATCATCTGTCCTCGAATCGCGGTCGGTCGGTCGGTCGTCTCGCCGCGACGTCCGGTCGGCGGGCGGCCAGTGGGACTGGGCCGCCTGCGGCCAGGTGTTCTGCGGCCAGATGTTCTGCGGCCAGATGCTCTGCGGCCAGATGCTCTGAGCGGTCGCCGAGCCGCGAGGTAGCTCGCGCGGCTCGCGCACGTACGAAGCGGCATGTCCCGAGGCGTCGTCGCGCTGATCGTCATCGTCGTGGGGCTGCTGGTACGAGTGGCCATCCAGTACGCCCTGCGCGTTCCCCTGCCCGAGTGTCCCTTCTGCGGGAACGCGCACGTGAGGCGGAGCGGCGGCCACCACGACTGCGACAGCTGCGGCCAGACGTTCTGAGCGTCTTCGCGGTCAGGCGTGCAGGGCTTCGCGCAGCGCGGCCGCGAGGTCCTCCACCGCGCGGCGCGCGGCGACGATCCCGCCGGCCATCGTCGCGAAGCCGTGGACGAGGCTGCCGTAGCTCCGCAGGGTGGTCGGCACGCCGGCCTCCATGAGCGCGCGCGCGTAGGCCTCGCCCTCGTCGCGGAGCGGATCGAAGCCGGCTACGACGACGAGGGCGGGCGGCAGGTCGCGCAGATCGGCGGTGCAGAGGGGCGACGCCCGCGGGTCGCGCTCGTCGGCCGGTGAGGTGAGGTAGTTCGCGAGGAACCAGTCCATCAGCGTGGCGTCGAGCAGGAAGCCCTCGCCGAAGTGTTTGTGGGAGTCCGCGGACCGCGTCATGTCGACGCCCGGATAGATCAGGAGCTGAAACGCGGGGCGCGGCTCGCCTGCGGCGAGCGCCTGGCAGACCCCCGCCGAGAGGTTGCCTCCGGCCGAGTCGCCGCCCACCGCGACGCGCCGCGGGTCGATCTCCAGCGCTTCGGCCCGCGCGACCACGTCGAGGAACGCGGCCCGCGCGTCCTCGGGGGCGGCGGGGAACGGGTGCTCGGGCGCGAGCCGGTAGTCCACCGCGACGACGGCCACGTCGGCGGCCCGCGCGAAGAAGCGGCAGAGGCGATCATGGGTCTCGAGGCTCCCGATCACGAAGCCCCCGCCGTGGAAGTAGACCAGCGCGGGGAGGAGGCCGCTCCGCGGACGGTAGATCCGCGCCGGGATCGGGCCCGCGGGGCCGTCGAGCGAGATGTCGCGCACCGACGGGAGGGGGACGTCGGGCAGGTCGAGGAGGCGGCCGAGGCGCTCGTACTCGGCGCGAGCGGCGGCGGCGCCCAGGTGGTCCAGCGCGCCGCGACCGGTGCGCCGCATGAACGTGAGGACCGCGTGCAGGCTCGGATCGAGCACCTCGCCGCGGTCGTTGACCGGGGCCGGGCCCAGCAGGGCGCGGGGCAGGGCGGGGGCCACCCGGAGGGCGCCGCGTGTGCCGGCGGCGGCGAGGGTCAACGCGCGCATGGAGGGTCGATAGCACGGGCCCAGGCGCGGCGGCTGCTTGACGGCGCAGGGCCGGTGCGTTTGAGTTCCCTCGATGGACGACGCGGCCCAGGTGCTCCCAACTCCCCGCCGGGGTCGCGGGCCGGTCTTCGGCGACGATCTCGTCGGTCAGGGCGACTGGACCTCGTTCGTCACCTGGCTGGTGCTGTTCAGCGGGCCCCTCGCGGTGCTGATCACGGCCGCCACGCTCACCCCGTCGTCCGCGGGCCACGGCACCCACACGCAGCTTGGCCTGCCGCCCTGCGGCTTCCTCGTCTACACCGGCTACCCGTGCCCCGGCTGCGGGCTGACGACCTCGTTCGCCCACATGATCCGGCTCGACCTCTTCGGGGCGTTCGGCGCCAACCCGTTCGGGATCCTGCTCTTCCTCTGCACCGCCCTCATGGTGCCGCTCGCGCTCTACGGGATGGTCCGGCGGCTGCCCGTGGTCGACACGCTCGACCGCCTCCACGCCGAGAAGATCGCGATCGGGCTGAGCCTGCTCTCGATTCTGGTGTGGGTCGCGAAGGTCGGCATTCAGTACTATTCGACCTGATGATCCGCCCGGGGAACTCGGCATCGCCGACCGCGGGACGCCGGCGATGAGGCGCGCGGCGCGCCGGTCGGTCAGCGCGGTCGCGATCGGCGAGGTGATCGCCGGCCGCTACCGGGTGGTGGCGAAGCTCGGCGAGGGCGGCATGGCCGAGGTCTTCCGCGCTGACGACCTCGCGCGGGACCGGGTCGTCGCGGTGAAGGTCCTCCACCCCGAGGTCGCGACCAACCCGGAGGCGGTGGAGCGCACCAAGCGCGAGGGGCAGCTCCTGAGCGAGCTGAACAACCCCGCGATCGTCGACGTCGAGACCTACGGCGAGCTCGAGGACGGGACGGTCTTCCTCGTCATGGAGCTCCTCGAGGGTGAGACGCTCGGCGAGCGGATGCGCCGGGGACCGCTCGAGCCGGCCGAGCTCGCCCCGATCGTGGCCGGCACCTGCGCCGGCCTCCACGCGGCGCACGCGCGCGGGATCGTCCACCGCGACCTCAAGCCCGACAACCTGTTTCTCTGTCCTACGTCTCACGGGATCCAGGTCAAGCTCCTCGACTTCGGCATCTCGAAGGTCTACGCCGAGCAGAAGCTCACCCAGACCGGCGAGGTCCTCGGGACGCCGCGCTACATGAGCCCCGAGCAGCTCGGCGCCGAGCCCGACGTCGATCCGCGGGTCGACGTCTACGCGCTCGGCGTGATCCTCTACGAGGCCCTCGCGGGCAAGCCTCCATTCCTCGCGGGGACGCCGACCGACCTCATCATCGCGATCCTCAACGGCAAGGTCGTACCGCTCTCGAGCGCGCGCCCCGACGTGCCGCAGGCGGTCGAGGCGGTCGTGATGCGCGCGATGAGCCGGACCCGCGACGCGCGCTTCGACACCGCGATGGCGCTCGCCGAGGCCTACATCGACGCGATCGGCGGCGTGAGCGCGGTGCGCAGCCAGCAGCGCCGCGGTGTGGCCACGCGCGCGATGGGCGGGATGCGGGTCGGCGCGAGCGCGCCGCCGCCGTCGAGCCCGGACCCGGTGGCGGGCAAGCTCGCGATCGGCACGTTCAGCGGCCTCGCGGACGACCCTGGCCCCGCGACGGGCACCCGCCAGATGGGGGCGGTCCCGGGCGCCCCCGTGCCGCCGGCGCCGCGGCCGATCCCGACCACGAGCTCGCCCGAGGATCCCGATCCGCCGGTGGGGCGACCGATCGCCTCGACCCGTGAGACCCCGATGGGGATGCCCGACGCGGCGCTGCCCTCGGGCCCGCGATCGGTGGCGGCGACCGCCGCCATGCCGAGCACGCCGCCGGCGGCCCCGATCGACGCGCCCGAGCTCCGCGCAGCGGGCGCGTCCGCGGCCGGTGCGCTGCCGAGGTCGTCGCTCCCCGGAGGGGGCCTGCCGCCCGGCGCCTCTCGGTCGGGCGCCTCGCTCCCCGGCGCGTCGCTGGCTCCACCGCCGCCGCGCGCTCCGGGCGTGTCTCGCGCGCTGCTCGTCCTCGGCGCTCTGTGCGCGGGGGCGGCGAGCGCGGCCCTCGTGATCTTCGCGTTGCGCGCGCTCGAGTCCGACGCGGACGACGCCGTGGTCGCGGCGCACGAGCCCGCGGTCGACGCGCAGCCTCCCACCCCCGTGCGCGCCGAGGCGGGCGGCGGCGGTGTGTCGCGCGGCGTCGATCCGCCCGCCGGGATCGAGCCGCCGAACGACGGGGAGCCGGTCGCGCCGCCCGCCGACGGCGCCGAGGGGGACGACACCCCGGAGGAGGCCGTGGCGCCCGAGTCGAGCCGCCGGCGGACGCGGCGGACGACGCGGCGCGCGCCGACGGAGGAGGAGCCCGCGGAGGACGACCCCGGGGGATCGAGCGCCGACGCGCCCCACCTCCCGGGCTTCGGCGGCGGCGCGAGGACCAACCCGCCGGACCCGGACCCGCCTCCGTCGACCGCGAGCCCCCTGACGCGCGCCCGCGCCGAGCAGCGCGCGGGTCGCCCGCTCGAGTGCGTGCGGATCCTCGATGAGGCGATCCGCGCCGGCTCCTCGGCCATCGCGCTGCGGCGCCGCGGCGACTGCTACGCCGACGCGGGCGATCGGCCGGCCGCGGTGCGCGACTACCAGCGGTTCTGTCGGCTCGTGCCCGACCATCCGTCGATCAGCGAGGTCCGGCCGCTCCTGGAGAGCTGGGGCTACACCTGCCCCTGAGCGCTGCGACCCGAGCGCTGCGACCCGAGCGCTGCGACCCGAGCGCTGCGACCCGAGCGCTGCCCCTGAGCGCTGCGACCCGAGCGCTGCGACCTGAGCGCTGCGACCCGAGCGCCGCTGGGCGCCGCGCCGCGCGGTCGCGTCAGCGCAGGGGGGCGAGGGACGCGCGGGCTGCGCGGAAGAGCGCCTCGCCGTCCACGACCTTGCCGCCGATCTGGGCGCCGCCGAGGTGCGGCTCGGGCGTCGGCTCGAGCGCGGGCCCGAAGAGCGAGCGATCCGCGTGCGCGGCGCGGAGCCGGCCCACGACGACCTGCGCGTCGGCGAGCGTGGTCTGCGGCAGCACGAGCGCGAACTCGTCGCGGTCCGAGCGGAAGAGGTGGTCGATGCTCCGGATCGCGCCGCGCAGGCTCGCCGCGAGCTGGACGAGGAGGCCCTGGCCCGCGGCCTCGCCGCCCGCTGCGAGGATCGCGTTGAGGTTCGCGATCCGCAAGACGAGGCAGCTCAGCGGGTGCTTGTAGCGCACCGCCCGCGTCGCCTCGTACTCCACCGTGATGCGGAGCTGCGACTCCGAGCCGACGTGGGTCAGCAGATCCACTTCGCCGCTCGCGCGCGGCGCCACCGAGTCGCGCACGCTCTGGGCCTCGCGCTCGGCCGCCGCGAGTCGGAGCAGGTTGCGGATGCGCCGCTCGACCTCGAACACCTTGTAGGGCCGGGTCACGAAGTCGGTCGCGCCGAGCTCCAGCCCGCGCCGCCGCGCCTCCTCGTCGTCGGCCGCGGTGCAGAGCAGGACGGGGATCTGCTGCAGCGCCGGCTCCGACTGGAGCACCTCGAGGACGTCCGCGCCGTCGGCCGTCTCGAGCGTCGCGTCGAGGAGGATCAGCGCCGGCCGGTGCCGGGCGATCGCGTTGAGCGCCGCGTCGCCGTCGCCCGCGGTCATCAGCTCGAAGCCGGCCTCCTCGCAGAGCTCCTCGAGGAGCCGGAGGTTGAAGGGGTCGCCCTCGGCGATCAGGACCAGGCCGGGCATCGCTCAGGAGCCGCGACGCCCCGCGTCCTCGAGGCCGTAGCCCTGGACCTTTCGGATGAGGTTGCGCCGGCTGATGCCGAGCGCCTCGGCGGT
>JAUHXR010000310.1 GCA_030426845.1 Polyangia bacterium
ACGTCCGGGAGGTCGGCGTAGATCTTGTCCTCGCGCTCGGAGTCCTCGACCACGAGCTGCGCGTCGTAGCCCTGGCGTCGCAGGAGGAAGAACGGGACGCCGATGGCGGACACGCACATCTCGGCGATCCAGCCGAGGGTGTAGGTCGCGGCGGCCACCGGCGCGGCGATCCCGAACGCGCCGAGCACGCCGGCCGCGGTCGCCTCGCGGAGGCCGATGCCGTTGAGCGAGAGGGGGACGATCGTGCTCATGATCACGATCGAGCTCGCGAAGAAGATCACGAACGGCGACAGCTCGAGCTGCATCGCCTGGGCGGCCGAGACGTAGATGAGGTTGTTGAACGCGTGCACCGCCACGCCGCAGAGGACCGCGACGCTCAGCAGCTTGAGCTTGCCGTGGTAGGCGCTCACTGCGTCGAGCATCGTCTGGAGGCGCGGCCGGATCTGCTGCGGGAGGAGCTTGAAGAGGGGCGTGAACAGCGTCGGCTTCGCGATGAACGTCAGTCCCGCGGTCACGAGCACGACGAAGAAGCCGTTGACGAGGAGGACGCCCTCGACGCCCATCATCTCGAAGCCCCAGACGCTCCCGCCCATGACCACCAGGCCGAAGGCGAGCTGGCCGAGGATCTTCTCGACCACCGTGATGGTGACCGCGCGCGCGTGCTTGCCGGTCTGGGTCGCCACGTCGTAGAGCCGCCAGCCGTCGAGCCCGAGACCGCCGGGCGTAAACGCGCCCCAGAAGCGGCCGATCATGAAGCTCGGGGCGAGGAAGCTCCAGCGCGCGCGGATGCCCTGGCCGCCGAGGAGCAGGCGCCAGCGGACGATCGCGAAGCCGATCGCGGTGAGCTGCATCAGCGCGGCGAGCGCGAACCAGCCCCAGGCGATGTTGTCGAGGCGCTCGGTGAGCTCGTCGAGGCCGTCGCGCCCGAGGGCGGTGCCGTAGACCCAGTAGAGGCCGAGGGCCGAGACCCCGATCTTGAGCCCGACGCTGAGCGCCTTCTTCCACATCGGCTTCGGCGGCGTTCCGGCCGGGACCTCGTCCTGGATCGTCGCGTCGCCATCGAGGCTGTCCTCGGCCCCGTCGCGCTCGTCGATCATCGCGGCCGGCGGACCCTCGTCGAAGAGCGTGTCGTCGTTCTCCGGCTCGCCCTCGGGCTCGTGCTGGTCGGTGCTCATGCGGTTCCCCGTACGATCCTGGACACCCGTGCCCGTGAACAGACGAGCCGGATCAAGTCGTTCCGGTAGCCGGTCCAGAGATTGGGGTCAAATTCACCGCATTCCCTGCTATCACCCCCCCGTGACCTACGTCGTCGGAGTCGCGGGGGGCACCGGATCGGGCAAGACCACGATCTCGGCCCGGATCGTGGAGTCGCTCCCCCCCGAGGACGTGGTCGTGCTCCAGCACGACAACTACTACTACGACCGCGGCGACCTCTCGTACGAGGAGCGGAGCCAGCTCAACTTCGACCACCCGGAGTCGCTCGAGACCTCGCTCCTCGTCGAGCACCTCGAGGCGCTCAGGCGCGGTGAGTCCGTCGACGTCCCGGGGTACGACTTCACCAAGCACCGGCGCAAGGACGAGACCACGCGGATCTCGCCGCGGCCGCTGATCATCGTCGAGGGCATCCTCGTGTTCGTCGAGGAGCCGCTCCGCGCGCAGCTCGACCTCAAGCTCTTCGTCGACACGCCGGCGGACATCCGGGTGTTCCGCCGGATCCGGCGCGACCTCGAGTCGCGCGGCCGCGACTTCAACTCGATCCGCGACCAGTACTACGCGACCGTCCGGCCGATGCACCTCCAGTTCGTCGAGCCGTCCAAGGCCTACGCGGACCTGATCATCCCCGAGGGCGGCCGCAACAAGGTCGCGCTCGATCTGATCCTCGCCAAGCTCCAGCGCCTCGCCCAGGAGGGCTGATGCGCGCGGTCCTCTTCGACCTCGACGGGACGCTCGTCGACACGCGCCGGCTCTACGGCGAGGCCTACTCCCGCGCGTTCGAGGAGGTCCTCGGCGAGATGCCGAGCTGGGAAGACTTCTTGCGCCGCGGCCCCACGTCGGAGCGCCTCTTCCTCGTCGACTGGTACGGCGAGGACGTCGGCGGCCGCATCCACGCGCGGATGGCCGAGGTCTACGCGGCTCGCGCCGAGGCGCTGCACCCGCGCGACCCGTTCGAGGGGGTGCGCGAGCTGCTGGCGGGGGTCCGCGCCGCGGGCCTCCTCACGGGGATCGTCACGGGCAAGAGCCGCGCGTGCTTCGAGGTGACGCGGGCGATGGTCGACCTCGGCGAGCACGGCGCGGTGGTGGTCGAGGACGACGTGCCCAAGGCCAAGCCCGAGCCGCTCGGGATCGCGATGGCCCTCGAGGCGCTCGGCGTCGCGCCACAGGACGCGGTCTACCTCGGCGACACGACCGCGGACCTCGAGGCGTCGCGCCGCGCCGGGGTGAGGCCGGCGGCCGCGCTCTGGGGCCGGCGCCCGGGCGACCGCGCGGGGCTGACCGACGAGGTGTGGGCGTTGTCGGAGCCGATCGGGCTGCTGGAGCGGCTCGGGATCGGCTGAAAGCCGCGCGGCGCGCGGATGCCGCGCCTCCGCGTCCGCGAGCGCACCCGCGTCCGCGAGCGCACCCGCGTCCGCGAGCGCACCCGCGTCCGCTCGCGCCTCCGCGTCCGCTCGCGCCTCCGCGTCCGCTCGCGCACCCGGCGGGGTGCGGATGTGGGTGCGGGTGCGGGTCGGGGTGCGGGTCGAGGGTGTCGGTTGGGCGGTGTGAGCGCGTGCTCGCGGGCTGCCCACGGTGCCGTCCGCGCCGCGCCGAGTAAAGGGCGCTCGCTGCGCTCGCGTCGCTGCGCGACTGGCTGCGCCAGCCCTTGACTCGGCACGGCGCGGACGGCGGGGGGCGCGAGAGCGGGCACACGGGGTGCCCCTCAGCGACTCGTTGGAGGTTCTCATGCTCTTGATCATCGACGACGCGGTGGAGCTGGTTCGACGACTTCGGCCCTACGTTCGGCAGATCGCGCTCGGCGACCCGGATCTGGCTCGGCAGCTACGCAAGGCGTCCAAGTCGATCGCGCTAAATCTGTCCGAGGGCTCCGGGGTCTCCGGGCGGCGGCGGGTCAGTCACTACCGGATCGCCCTCGGCTCGGCCCGCGAGACGGCGGTCGCGCTCCGGCTCGCCGCAGCGGAAGGGCTCATCGACGAGCTGGACGGCCCGACCGCGGACCTGCTCGACAAGGTGCAGCGCGTGGGAAGTCGGCTGACGCGGTACTGAGGCGTTGGGCACGCGCCGGGGTCGGCAGGGCGACTCCGGCGCGTGTGGCGGTGTGGATGCCAGGTGCGGAATGCGGGTGCGGGTGCGTGCGCGGAATGCAGGTGCGGAGTGCGGCGCGCGGGTGCGGGTGCGGGTGCGGGTGCGGGTGCGGGTGCGCGGCATGCGGGTGCGTGCGCGGGCTGCGGGTAGGGCAATGGCTTCGTTCGCTCATCGCTGCGTCGCGTTGCGCGGCGCACCTCTCCCTGCCAGATCCGGGCGGATGACCGACGCGCACCCGGTCGAGCTGCCGGCGCCCGACGAGCCCGAGGTCCAGGCCGCGATCGCCCGCCTCTGGGACGCGCGTCGCGCGCTGCAGCGGCCCCTCGTGGGCGTCGCCGGCTGCCTCGCGAGCGCGGTGATCACCGTCGCCCTCTGGGAGCAGCTCTACGGCCGCGCCGGGGGGCAGCTCCCGTGGCTGGTCGACGCCGGCCTCGCCTCGTTCCTCGGCGCGGCGGTCGGCCTCGGGATGCGGACCGGAAAGGTCGTGGACCGGCCGTGGCTCGCCCTCGCGGGGGTGGTGGGCTTCGCGGCGGCGACCCTCGGGGACCTCGGGGCGGCGCTCCGCTTCGTGATGAGCGAGCACGGGATCGCGACCTACGGGCAGGCGCTCGCGGCCCTCGGCGGGGTCGGGGGCATGCTCGCGGCCCGTACCCCGCTCGACTGGTTCGTGGCCGGTCTCGCGGGTCTGCTCGCGGGCCTGCTCGCGCGGCCGTTCACCCTCGAGGCGCAGATCCTCGCGGAGGCGCAGGACGAGGTGCTCGCTCGGGAGGCGCTCGAGGCGATGGAGGAGCCGTAGGGCGCCGGCTCGCCCGCGCGCGCGCCGCGGGGTAGGGTGGCCGGATGCACTGTGGGATGTGGGGAGCCGCGGCGCGGGCCGCGCTGGTCTCGTGCGCGCTGGTCTCGTGCGCGCTGGTCTCGTGCGCGCTGGCCGTGGGGTGCGCCGCGCCGGTGAGCGAGCCGACCGAGCTCGGGGTGAGCTGCGCGGGCAAGTGCGACGGGTTCGGCTCGATCCGCGCGATCGTCCGCGACGCGCGCGAGCTCGACCTGACCGATCTGTCGGGCCGCGGCACCGGCCTCGCGACCGAGCAGCTCAACGACGCGCTGACGACCCGCTTCGGCGGCGTGTCGCTCGCCTCGCCGGTGATGTTCGGGGACGCGGCCCTCGCGGCCGAGGAGGACCAGGTCGAGGACCTCGACGCGCTGACCACGGGCCTGCTCGCGCGCCTCGGCGAGGGCGAGCTGAGCGCGGCGGTGAGCGTCACGCGCCAGCGCCACCTCCGCGAGAGCGACGACGACGTCTTCATCGAGTCGGGCTTCACGATCGAGGGCGGGCTGGAGCACGGCTTCGCGATCGACGCGGACGGCGTGCTCGAGGGCGCGACCGCGCGGCTCGGGCTCGGCTCGGCCGCGCTCGAGGGGCGGGTCATCCACGCCACCACCCGCGAGCCGCTCGCCAGCCCGGAGGCGGTGCTCGAGGGGATCCGCAGCGCGCGCGGCTTCGTGGTGCCGCGCGACGTCGACGAGGTCCGCGCGATGCGCCCGGGCGAGCTGGTGGCGCTCAGCGCCGAGGGCTCGCTCGGCCTCAACGCCGGCGCCGGCGTCCCGGTGGTCGTGGCCACCCCCGGCGCGGTGACCTACAGCCTCGTCGTCTCGGCCGCGCTCCGCGCGCAGATCGAGGGCCGGATGGACGTGCAGCTCGTGCGCCTCGACGGGGACGAGGTCGTGGTCGACGTCGGCACCGAGCGCGGGCAGCTCCGCTCGGCGCGCCTCGCGGTGCGGGACGCCTGGGGCGTGACCGGCCTGATCGAGAGCCAGGTCGACCTCGGCGGGCAGGAGGTCGACCTCGGCCGGCTCGTCGATCGCGCGCTGCGCCGCCAGCTCGAGCGCCGCCTCCAGGTCATCGAGGGCGAGCTCGAGCGGACGAGCCAGCGCAGCCGCATCAGCGTGGTGCGCCTCCGCTTCCGCCTGGACTCGCCGACGGCGGAGCTCGACGAGGCGCTCAGCCAGGCGCTCCGCGGCGACGTCCGCCTCGCGCAGGCCCTCTCCGCCCGCGGCGCCGACGGGGTCCGCGTGGAGTACGACCTGCTCCGGAGCGGCCTCAGCACCGTATCCCACGCGCGGCTCGACCTGTTCGGCATGCGCTTCTTCTCGACCACCTTCTCCGCCGAGGGCGAGGTCCGCGTCGCGACCCCCGGTGGCGCGCAGGAGCTGATGTTCGACACCCTCCACCGCGAGGGCGGCTGGTTCTTCCAGTCGCACGGCCACGGCCGCGTGGCCCTCGCCGGGCTGCGGGTCGACGCGGACGGCGCGGTCACGAGCGAGGCCAACCTCTTCGTCGAGGTGCTCCGCGGCGACGAGTTCATGGACCGCGACACGCTGCTCGACCAGCTCGACGCGCTCCTCGTCGCGGTCGCGGGCCCGGACGCGCTCCACGCGATCGAGGTCCACGGCAACGCGCTGCAGCGCCACGTCGAGGCGACCTGCGACCCGAGCCCCGCGTTCGATCCGTGCCGCGAGGACGTGCTCGCGACCGACGAGGTGCGGGATCTGCGCGCGGCGGGCCGCGCTGCCCTCGAGGAGGCGACGGCCGAGCTCGGCGCCGAGCAGCGCGCGCTCGTGCTCGCGGCCGGCGACCTGCGCCTCGCCTCGCAGGCGACGGTGGAGCCCTCGGCCTCGCTGGTCGGCCCGGCGACGAGCGTCGTGCTCGACTACCGGCTCGACGACGGGTCGCTCGAGCGGATGCTCGTCGACCGGCGGGCGGCCGACTTTCGCGCCGCGGTCCTCGACGTCCTCGAGGCGGTCGGGGTGGATCGCGAGCCGACCGAGGCGGAGATCGCCCAGGACCGCCAGGCGGTCCGCGAGCGCAACGCGGCGGTGCTCGCGGAGCTCGAGGCGACCTTCGCGGCCGGTGCCGATCGCTACGAGCGGCTGCTCGCGCTCGAGCGCTCGCGGATCGAGGGCGTGGGCGAGATCGGCGGCAACGCGGTCGTCGTGGAGGCGCCCCTCGGCGCCGCGGGGATCGACTACGACGCGGCCGAGGCGCGCAGCGTGGTGCGGGCCCGCTCGCAGGCGGTCCGCGATCTCTTCGACGCGCTGCTCGCAGAGAGCGGCGGCCTCAACCACGTGCGCCCGGAGCTCGCGCTCGGCTACGGCCTGCTCGCCATGCAGCGCGCGAGCGCGTCCGACGTCCGGATGAACCTGGACCTCGACCTCACCGACGGCTTCTCCCAGGACTACGGGCACTACCGCGCGGCCGGCCAGATGGGCTTCGACCTGCACGCGCGCGGGCCCGAGGCGCGGCTCATCGGCGGCGGGGTGTTCGACGTCGACGCGCTGATCGAGGCGCCCTGACCTCGCCGCAGCCGGCGGCGAGCCCGCCGCCCATCGTGCTCGCGTCCTCGTAGGTGAGCCGCCCGCGCAGGTACGCCCGCGCGAGCGGCGACAGGCGCGTCTCGAGCGCGAGGATCTCGGCCAGCGCGATCACGTCCTCGCCGCGCGGCAGCTCGACCGTGGTGAGCACCTCGTCGATCACGTCGAGGTAGCTGCCGCCGGCCTGCATCAGGTTGAGGCCCGGCAGGTCGGCGTGGAAGCGGTTGGTCCGCGGGCCCACGAAGGTGACGTCGGTCGCGTCCCCGAAGAAGCCCGCGGGCGGCAGGCCGTTGGGCATGAGGCCCATCGCGTGGCCCATCTCGTGCGCGGTGACGGTCGCGATCGCGAGCGCGAGCCAGCGCGCGATCTGCGAGAGCGCCTCGTAGCGCGCCTGCACGTCGCCCGGGTGCGCGGCGTAGGGATCGAAGGCCGGGTCGAGCACCTCCGCGTCCGCCGGGTGCGCGCCGAGCGGCTGGCCGACGCCGACCTTGATCGGCGCGAGCGCGTCCGTCGCGATCGGGGTGGACGTCAGGATCCCGAGGAGCGTCGCGGTCGCGACCCCGCGCCCGCGCGTCGTGTCATCGACCCGCGCCTCGTTGTAGGGCGAGACCTCGGAGAAGCCGAGGAAGCCGTCGAGGTGCCCGCCGAAGCGGATCATGGAGAACTCGCCGTCCGGGTCGAAGTCGGCCGGGTCCGGCGCGCCCGGCTCGCCCTCCCAGAGGATCGTGAACGGGATGCCGCCCTGCGGCGCGCCGTCGGGGGTGATCCCGTAGAAGCGGTAGACCTCGCGGCGGATCGCCTCCTCGATCCAGCCGAGGTAGCGCGCGTTGAGCGCGGGGTCGTCGCCCTGAGCGCCGAGCAGCGCGAGCTCCTCGATCAGGTCGGGCGTGCCGTCGGGCGCGTCGGCCACGTCGAGGGTGAAGACCGGCCCGGGCTCGCTGCGCGCGCTCGTGAAGAGGTCCGTCCCGTCGCGGAAGAGCCACACCATCGGTCGGTCGAACGGGTCGCGCGCGGGCGGCAGGTCCACCACCTCGACGGTGAGAGAGGCCTCGGTCACGCCGTCGCTCGCGCGGATCGTGAGCGGGCCGAGCGGCGTCTCCTCGTCGACCACCCACTGGCCGCGGCCGCCCTCGACGCGCAGGCGCTCGGCGAGCTCGCCGCCGAGGTCGGGCTCGGTGGTGAGCGACAGCGTCCCCGGCGCGTCGGTCAGCCAGGTCACGTCGATCGTGAAGCCCCGCGGCGGGACGTGGAGACGCGCGGTGACCTCGCCGCCGCCCGCGAGCGGGATGGGGTCGCTCCCGTTCATCGTGGGCTCGATCTCGTCGACGGTGAGCACGAAGCTCGGCGCGTCCGGCGGCGCGTCGAGATCGATGACGCGGCTCGCGCGCAGGACGCGGAGGCCGGTCAGCCGCACCTCGAGGTCGACGCGGTAGCGGCCGGGCGCGTCGTAGTCGTGGGTGAGGCGCTCGCCGTGGCCGGCCGCGCCGTCGCCGAAGGTGAAGCGGATCGACTCGGCCTGCGCGCGCGGGAAGCCGCCGGGGAGGACGCGGACCGCGACCCGCCGCGGCGCGGTGTCGAGGCGCGTGAGCTCGAAGCCGACCGACAGCGCCGCCTCGGTCCACGGGACGCAGTCCGCGTCGACGCAGAGGGCGTCCCCGCGGCAGAGGGTCGTCGCGCAGCCGCCGTCGCCGCACCGCTCGATCGTCCGGTCGTCGACGCACCGCGGCCCGGTGACGCCCGCGTCGACCTCGGGCGCGGGCCCACACCCGAGCAGCGCGACGGCGGCGAGGGCGATCGCGGACCGCGCGGGCGCGCGCCTCAGAGCGGCCCCTCGGCCAGCCGCTCGAGCGCGGCCACCACCAGGTCGACGTGGCCGCGGACCCGGGCGTCTCGGTCGGTCGAGCGCCACCCGCTCTCGAGGGTGATCTCGGGCACGCCGCGCTCGTCGGCCCACACCCCGGTGGCCTTCATCTGCAGCGTGCGCGCCCAGAGCTGGCTGAGCCGCCACGCGCTCGGGCCCATCGGCGCGTAGCCCGGGGGGGAGAGCGCGCGGCCGAAGTAGTCATGGGTCGCGAGCGCGGTGCCGCCGCGCTCCATCGCGGTCAGAAGCCGGCGCGCGAGGGCCTCGTCGACCCGGCGGTTGGTGAACATGAACGTCGCGTCCTGCGGCCCCTCGTGGAGCGAGATCATCAGATCGGGGGCGACCTCGTCGAACACCCGCCGCACCGCGCGCGCCTCCTCCGTCTCGAAGCGCACGAAGTCGCGGTTGATGTCGAAGCCGTCCGCGTTGTAGCGCGAGAGGTGCGCGGCCCCGACCGGGTTCACCGGGGTCAGGACGCAGAGCTCCACCGGCCCGAGCGCGTCGCGCTTCGCGTCATAGGCGTCGAGGATCGCCGGGATGGCGAGCAAGCCGGCTTGCTCGTTGCCATGGACCCCGCCGAGGACGAGGAGGCTCCGCGTGGACGCCCCGGAGCGGAGCCGCCGGATCGGGTAGGCGCGGCCCTGGTACGTCGGCTCGGCGACCACGTCGCTCCGCCATCCATCGCGGGGCCGGGCGAGCGCGGCGTCGTAGGCGTCCGGGTCGTAGCCGAGCGGCTCGACCCCCAGCTCGGTCTCCCGCGCCGGGTGATCGACCACGCGGCGCACGAGGTGGTAGCGGGCGAAGTTGCGGACGTCGGCGAGGGTCGGCACGAACCGAAGGGTACGCCAGGGCGCGCCCGTGAGCCGACCCGCGCGTCGCCGTTTCGTCACCCTGCGCCGGGGGCGCTCGCCAGCTTGTCGCGCCCAATCGGCCGTCGACGGCGCGTTCGTGCGGGTTGACGGACGGCACGCGGGTTGCGGTCTACGGCCGCATGCGTCGCTTCGCCTGGCTCCTCTCCCTCGCCTCGCTGCTCTGGAGCGGCGCGGCCGCGGCCCAGACCCAGACCTCTCCCGCGGACACGCCGCCCGAGGACCCGGCCGCCGACGGCTCGGGCGACGACGGTGCGGGCGACGGTGCGGGCGACGAGGCGCCCGGGGGCGCGCCCGGCCGGTTTCGGACCGGCCTCACCCGATCCCCCACGGCCGCGCGCCGCGGTGAGCGCGTCGAGTTCAACCTCGAGGACGGCGACCTGATGGATCTCGTGAGGATGATGACGAGCGTCACCGGCCGCCGGTTCCTCATCAGCGGGGTTCAGCGTCAGGTGCGCGCGACGATCGCGAGCACCCAGCCGGTGACCGCGGGGGAGGCCTACCAGGCGTTCCTCACCGTGCTCCACGCGAACGGCCTGACGGTGGTCCAGCGTGGCCGCTACCACCTGATCGTCGAGAGCGACAACGTCGAGCGGCAGGTCCTGCCGGTCTACGACGACGCGCGCCCCCCGGGTCCCGACGAGCGCTTCGTGACGTGGATCCACCGGGTGCGGCACGTCACCGCGAGCGAGGCCGCCCAGCTCCTCGAGCCGCTCCGCTCGCCCGAGGCGGTGGTCGTCACCTACGACGCGACCCAGACGCTCATCGTGATCGACACGGGCGCGAGCATCCGCCGGCTGCGTCGGATCCTGCGCGAGGTCGACGTGCCCAACCGCACCGCCCAGATCTGGGTCGAGCCGATCCACTACGCGGACGCCGAGGAGCTGCGCGGGCTCCTCGAGCAGATCTTCGAGGGCGGCGAGGCCGAGGGCGCGCCTGCATCGAGCCCCGCGCCGCGGGCGGCACGTACGGCCGCCGCGGCCCCGGGTCGGCCCGACGCGCCCGCCGCCGCGGAGGCGCCCGGGGCGCCGCTGCGCATCCTCTCGGACCCGCGCACCAACGCGCTGATCCTGCTCACGACCCAGCCTACCTATGCGCGGATCATGGGGCTCCTGCGCACCCTCGATCGCCCCGACGGCGAGCAACTCAGCGTGCACGTGCGTAGGCTCCAGCACGGCGACGCCGAGACCGTCGCGGCCACGCTC
>JAUHXR010000311.1 GCA_030426845.1 Polyangia bacterium
TGATCGGCCGGCCCGACGACGCGCTGATGCACAGCGAGAAGGCGCTCAACGCGCCCGACCGGCGCGCGCACAACAGCCGCGACCCCCAGCAGGACCGCGCGATCGCCGCGCTCCTCCACCGCGCGGGCCTCCGCCTGCGGGCCGAGCGTCGCAGCGAGGAGAACGTCGGCGCGCCCTGGTACCAGCGGCTCTGGGGCTGGGGCGAGTCCACCGTCGATCGCTACCGCGGCTGGCTCTCGGGCCGCGTCGCCGCGCGCAACCTCGCGGACGAGGAGCGCCTCGTCGGGACGTTCTTGATCGGCACGCACCGGAGCGCGGTGATGCCGCCGTGGCTCATCGGCGAGCTGACCGAGGTGCTCGGCGCGGGGGTGATGCGCGAGGCGATCCGGCGCGCGCGCGAGGACGACGTGCGCGAGGACGCGGTCGCCTACTACGACGCCTTCGAGGCCGAGGCCGCGCTGGCTTCCGGCGACTCCGAGCGCGCGCGCGAGCTGGCCGACCGGGCCCAGGCCGCGCTCAACCCGGCCGAGGCGATGCTCCGGGCGCGCGTCCTCGCGATCCTGGCGCAGGCCGCGCGCGACGAGGGCGACCGCAGCGCCGCGTCCGAGGCCTACGGCCAGGCGTTCCAGGCGGACCCCGGCGTCTTCCGCCGCATGGGCCTGAGCGTCCCGGTGACCTACGGGCTGAGCGGCGACGCCACCGCGGAGGACGTCGGCGACCTCATCGACGACAGCGGCCGCTTCGACGACGAGGGCTGGGGCCTCCGCGTCGCCACCGTAGGCTCGCAATACTGCTTGCTCGACCCAGGCGGCGCCGAGCTCGCCTGCGTCTCCACCGCCCACGAGGGCGACGGCACCCTCGACGAGGACGACTACGCCGCGGACCGCGCCCGCGCCTTCCTAGCCGCCGCGTTCGCCCCCCGCGTCGAGCTGAGCCAGACCGACGCCAACAGCCTCGACGGCAGCAACCGCGTGAGCCGCGACCCCCTCGAGACCCTCTTCGGCCACGAGCCCCCGCCGCGCGAGCAGTAGGGGACGCTCCGAGCCCTTCGAGCCTTCTCGACTCAGAGGGCGTCGCCCCGCCAGCGCGCGCGACGCAACGATCGCGGCGCCGCGGACGTCGAGCGGGGAAGGCGCCGAAGCGCTATGCCAGGCGCATGGCGTCCCCTCGTCTCGCCCTCGTCGGTGTGCTCGGACTGCTCGTGATCGGCTGCGGAGCCTCACGGCCCGCAGAGCTCGTCGCGCGCGCGTCGGTCGCCGACGGGTGGTGGCCTCGGCTCCGCGAAGGGCTCACCGGGGAATGGACCACCACCACCCCGAGCGGCCGACCCCTGACGGTGCGCTACCGGGCACTGTCGCGAGGCTCCGCGCTGGCCCAGGCGTGGGCGCCCGGAACCGGCGGCGAGACGCTGACCGTGCTCCACCCGGACGGCGACGCGATCCTCCTCACGCACTACTGCGGCCAGGGCAACCAGGCGCGGCTCGCCGCGGTCGAGGCGACCGGCGACGCGGTGCGCTTCGAACGGTTCGAGGTGACGAACGCGACGCCGGAGCAGTCGGTGCTCACCGTGCTCACGCTCAGGCTCGCGGCCGACGGCGCGACCCACGAGCACGTCGAGACCTACGAGGACGCGGAGGGCCACGCCGAGACGACGACGCTGGTGTTCCACCGCGTCCAGTAGGGGACGGTCCGAGCTCTTCGCGCTTGCTCGGGCGCCAGAGCTTCGAAGAGCTCGGGCCGTCCCCTCAGCCTCGTGTGGCCGCTCCGCGCAGGGGCGACCCGAAATCGAGCCGCCGCGGTACAAACGGGCATGCGACGCCCTCGGCTCGAGTCCGCCCTCCTCGTGTTCACGCTCCTGGCCCTCGGGGGCTGCGACGACGACGGCGGCGGCGACGCAGGGCCCGAGCGCGACGCCGGCCCGCGACGCGACGCGGGGGAGGCGACCGGCGACGCGGGCGACCCGACCGGCCAGGACGCGGGCCCGGCCCCGATCGACGCGGGCGAGGCCGACGCGGGCCCGGGCGACCGCGTGTTCTCCACCGACCCGGCGGACTTCTTCGGCCCGCCGCGCTGCGGCTCGCTCGACGCGCTGTTCTGCGACGACTTCGAGGACGACCCGGTGGGCGGCGCGCCCGACGCGCCGGGCTGGGTGATCGAGGCGATCGGCGGCGGCGAGGTGCAGGTCACGGACGAGGACGCGGGCCGCGGCTCGCGCGCGCTGCGGATCCGGACGGACAACGACTTCAGCCGCGGCTGGGCCCGGCAGGAGAGCATCTTCCCGCGCGAGCAGTTCTACGCCCGCGTGCTCTTCCGCGTGGTCGCGCCGGGACCGCAGGCGTTCGTGCACTGGGACCTGGTCGAGGCGATCGGCCGCGACGCGCCGGGCGAGCCGCTCAAGCGGATGCGCATCGGCGGGGTGTCGCTGCGCAACGACATGAACACGGACTTCATCTTCAACCGGTTCTTCTTCAACTTCGAGATGAACCCGCGCCCGGCCGGCTTCGACGAGTTCACCCAGGAGCAGGTCGACTCGCCCAACCTCGCGTGGGGCGACTGGCACTGCGTCGAGACCTTCTACGACACCCCGAGCGACACCGTGCTCATGTGGTACGACGGCGTCGAGCGCGTCCGCTTCGAGCGCACCGCGGTCGGCGGCTCGGGCGACGGCCGCACCGCGGATCTGCCGGTCTTCGACGGCGTGAACCTCGGCTGGACGATCTACCAGTCCATCGACACGCCGTTCACCGTCTACCTCGACGAGGTCGCGCTCGACGACGAGCGCATCGGCTGCGGGAACTGACGACGGGGGACGACCGACCCACCCCCACCCGAGATCCAGGCATAGCCCCCCGCCACCGCTCGTCTATCCTGTGCACGTGCGCTTGCGCTGCCCCACGTGCCGCTCGTTCCTCAGCCCCATGAACGCGAACCTGCAGCAGCAGGCCGCGCTCTGCGGCGGCTGCGGCCTCGTGTTCGGCGCGGGGGTCGAGCCGCGGCGGAGGCGGCGGGGCCACCGCGTGCGGGCGCCCTCGGGCGTCGAGGTGGTCGGCGCAGACGCCACGTCGACCGCGGGCTACCGCGCGCAGGCGCGTCACGGCGCGTTGGAGGTGCGGGCGGAGTATCGGGACTCGATGGACGACAAGGAGCTGGGGCAGCTCATCGGCTTCCTCAGCGTCCTGTTCGCCCTGCCGGTCGTCCTCGTCGTCGCGATCGAGGTGCCGACGAGCGGGTTCCTCTCGGTGCTCGCACTGGGCGGGGGCCTGGTCTTGGCCATCTGCCTCGGGATGCTGGTGGCGACGCTCGCGGAGGCGGCCGTCCGTCGGCGGCGGGCGCGGAACCCGACGCGCGTGCACGTGTTCGCCGATCGCCTGGTGATCGAGAGCGAGCGACAGCCCGACGACCGGCGAGAGCTCGCGCTCGCCGAGCTCGAGCGCCTCGTCGTCGCGGAGGAGGACGACCAGGCGCGCTGGGCGATCGAGCCGGGCGATCGCGTGCACGACCTGCTCGTCGACCGGATCGGCCCCGCGCGCGCGCGGTACCTCGACTGGCTCGTCGCGCAGTTCCTCGGCGCGCGGGAGCGCGGGGAGTCGTTCGTCGATCCGGCCACGGGCGAGCCGCCGCCGCCGATCGCGGCGCGGGTGGAGCCCACCCCCGCGGCGAATGAGTCGGAGGCGCGCGGGGCAGAGACCCACAAGGAAGAGACCCACGAGGAGGAGACCCACGAGGAGGAGACCCACGAGGAGGAGACCCACGAGGAGGAGGCCCGCGCCCCGGCGCGGCCGCGACGCCGTGCTCGCTGACGACCCCGACCGATCGGACGCAACCCTCGCGCGCGCCCGTTCGTGGTCGTCGGCGCTACCCTGACGCCTCGCGATGCGCCTGCGCTGCCCCAACTGCCGCTCGTTCCTCTGCGCGCCCGAGGTGAACCCGCGGCAGCAGGCGGCGCGGTGCCGGGCGTGCGAGACGATCTTCGGCAAGAACACCGAGCCGCGGCTCCGGCGACGACGCCGGCCGATGTACGCGCCGTCCGGGGTGGAGGTGGTCGTCGCGGACACCGGCGCGGCGTCGGGCTACCGCGAGCGCGCCGGCGACGGCGAGCTCGAGGTGCGCGCCGTGGAGGACGAACCGAGTCAGATGGCGGCGGCCAAGAGCTTCGCGCTCCTCGTGTTTGCCGTCCCCTTCGCCGTGGCCAGCTGGTTCGCGGCGCTCCATCCCTTCGGCGTCGCGGAGCTCGCCTGCTGGATCGCCGCGATGCTGGCGCCGCTGATCATCCTCCTCGGGGGCGCGCTCTCGTCGGCGGTGGCGAAGCTCCGGCGCTGGCGCACCGCGACGCGCGTGAGGGTGGTCGGAGATCGCCTCCTCATCGAGAGCACCTGGCTCCGCCGATGGCGTCGCGAGATCGCGGTCGCCGACCTGCGGCGCCCCGCCACCGAGGTGAAGCGCGGACGAACGCGCTGGCGCATCGATCCCGGAAAGCGCGTCTACGATCTCCTCGTCGGTCGGGTGGGCGACGATCGCGCCTACTACCTCGAGTGGCTGGTCGAGCAGTTCCTGAGCGCGCGCGAGGAGGGCGAGCCGTTCCGCGGGCTGGTCGGCGCGTCGGACAAGCCGGGCGCCCCGGTGCGGACGCGGGTGAGCGAGGTGCCGCCCGACGCCGAGGCCGAGGCCGAAGAGGAGACGCCAGCCCCAGCGAAGAAGCCTCGGCGATCCGCCCGGCGCCGCTGATCTGCTATCCCCTCGGCGTGCCGCGAGCCGCCAAGCCTCGAACGGGTCCTCCGCGCCGCGAGGCGCGCGAGTCGCTCGCGCTCCGCCCCGACGGATCGATGACGATCGCGGTGATCAGCGACACCCACAGCCGGCCTCACCCGCGCGCGCTCGAGCTCGTGGCCGCCCTCTCCCCCGACGCGATCCTGCACGCGGGGGACATCGGCGAGCTCTCGGTGCTCGATCCCTTCGCCGCGCTCGCCCCGCTGATCGCGGTGAGGGGCAACATCGACGAACGCGCGCCGCACCTGCCGGACGACGTGGCGATCGCGCTGACGCAGGGCGGCGCGACCGCGATCACGTTGCTGCTCACACACATCGCGGTCGCCGGGCCACGGGTGCGCGCCGACGCGGCGCGACGGGCGCAGCGCATGGGCGCGTCGCTGATCGTCTGCGGCCACTCGCACGTGCCCTTCGTCGGGCGCGACCGCGGGCTGACGGTGCTCAACGCGGGCTCGATCGGGCCGCGGCGGTTCCAGCTCCCGATCGTGTTCGGGGTGATCACGATCGCGAACGGGAGGCTCTCGCTGCGGCACGTGGACTGCGAGACGGGGCGCGACTGGGTCCCCTGAGGGGGGGCTCGGGGCTCTTGGCTCTGCGAGCTTGGATCGGGCTGGGCTGGGTGGGCGCGTTGGATCTGCGGACGCGGGCACGGGCACAGGCACGTTGTGTTGCGATCTCTAGGAGCTTGATTCGCTACCGGCGCGATGCGGATCCCGGAGCGCCATGCGTTCGGATCGGCGTCGGACGTGATGAGGCGATGCTCGGGCATCGTCGAGGAGCGGCCGGCGGCGAGGCGGACGCTTGCCGCCCGGGAGGCGCCCGCGACGGTGGTGAATCAAGCTCCTACTAGGGCACGCACTGGCCGGAAGGGTCGCAGCGGAGGGCCGGGGACAGCATCGCGCAGAAGCCGTCTCCCCCGAGCAGATCGCAGCGCGGGGCGCAGAGGCCCACGCTGAGGGTCCAGCAGACCTGAGGGATCCCGCCGCCCGCGCACTCGGCGTCGGTCGTGCAGGCGCAGCTGAACTCGTCGACGATCCCGTTTCCGTTGTCGTCCGCGCCGTCGCAGCACTCGCCGACCGCCGCGAAGGGGGTGCAGTCCGAGTCGGCGCAGTCGGTTGCGAAGTCGCAGTCGTTGTCGACCCCGTCGGTGCAGAGCGCGACGCGGCCCTCGGCCGGGGCGGTCGGGACGCAGAACGGGCCCGCGTCGGGCGGAGCGCCCGCGTCGAGGCCGCCGCAAGACGGGCTGCCGAGGCAGTCCGAGTCGCCGCAGTCCGCCCGGCCGTCGCAGTCGTTGTCGACTCCGTCGAAGCAGACCTCGGGCGACGGAACGCAGCACACCGGGTCTCCGCTGCAGTCGGGGTCGGCGCAGTCCGGCGCGCCGTCGCAATCGTTGTCGAGGCCGTCGACGCAGACCTCGGGGCTCGGCACGCAGCACGCCGGGTCGAACGCGCAGTCGCGGTCGGCGCAGTCCACCTGGCCGTCGCAGTCGTTGTCGCGCCGGTCGAAGCAGGTCTCCGGCGAGGGCACGCAGCACGCGGGGTCGCCCACGCAGTCGCTGTCCGCGCAGTCCGGCCGGCCGTCGCAGTCGTCGTCCGCGAGGTTGCCGCAGAGGCCCACCTCGCTCGGGCGGCACGTGGGGCACGAGGGCGTGCCCGCGCAGTCCGGGTCGTCGCAGTCGACGAGGGTGTCGCAGTCCTCGTCGAGCCCGGTCGCGCAGAGCTCGAAGGGCAAGCAGAGCCCGCAGAGCGGCGTGCCTGCGCAGTCGCTGTCCATGCAGTCGAGGGCCCCGTCGCAGTCGTCGTCGCGGCCGTTGCGGCAGTCGGGACCGCTCTCGCTCGGCGCGCAGCCCGTGAGGCAGATCGGCCGGAAGGCGCAGACCGGGTCGGCGCAGTCCGCGAGGCCGTTGCAGTCCTCGTCGATGCCGTTGTTGCAGCTCACCTCGAGCGGGAGGCAGACCGCGCACTCCGGCCGGCCCGCGCACTCGCTGTCGTCGCAGTCGATGTCGCCGTCGCAGTCGTCGTCGCGTCCATCCCGGCACGCCACCTCGCTCGGCACGCACATCCCGCAGGTCGGGTCGAGCGCGCAGTCGGGGTCGGCGCAGTCCGCGAGGCCGTCGCAGTCGTCGTCGGCCGCGTTGCGGCACAGCTCGGGCCGACACCCGAGGCAGGCCGGATCCATCGCGCAGTCGACGTCGCTGCAGTCCGCGCGTCCGTCACAGTCGTTGTCGAGCCCGTCGTCGCAGACCTCCGGCGTGCAGACGCGGCACGCCGGGTCGAGCGCGCAGTCGGGGTCGAGGCAGTCGCGGCGGCGATCGCAGTCGTTGTCGATCAGGTCGTCGCAGACCTCGGGGCTCGGGACGCACATGACGCAGCGCGGGTCGGCCGCGCAGTCCGGGTCCGCGCAGTCGACGAGCCCGTCGCAGTCCTCGTCGGAGCCGCCGACGCAGACCTCGGGCGAGGGCACGCAGACCGGGCAGGCCGGGTCCGCGAAGCAGTCGCGGTCCGCGCAGTCGATCGTGCCGTCGCAGTCGTCGTCGCGCCCGTTGTCGCAGACCTCGGGGAAGCACATCACGCAGAGCGGATCGGCGGCGCAGTCGGCCGCGTCGGAGCAGTCGATGAGGCCGTCGCAGTCGTCGTCCGCGCCGTTGCTGCAGATCTCCGGGGCCGGGATGCAGCAGAGCGGCGACGCCGAGCAGTCGGGGTCGAGGCAGTCGACGCGGCGGTCGCAGTCGTTGTCGACCCCGTCGCGGCACACCTCGGGCGAGGGCACGCAGCAGGTCGGGTCGGCGCCACAGTCGGGGTCGGCGCAGTCGATGAGGCCGTCGCAGTCGTCGTCGATCAGGTCGCCGCAGACGAGCTCTCGGGGCGCGCACATCGGGCAGGCGGGGTGGCCAAAGCACTCGGGGTCGAGGCAGTCGATCAGGCCGTCGCAGTCGTCATCGCGGCCGTCTTCGCAGTCGAGCTCGAGGGGCAGGCACGCGCCGCAGGCCGGGTCGCCGAAGCACTCCGCGTCGCGGCAGTCGACCTGGCCGTCGCAGTCGTCGTCGAGCCCGTTCGTGCAGGACGCCTCGAACGGCAGGCACGGCCCGACGCACACCGGGTCCATGAAGCACTCGGGGTCGAAGCAGTCGACGCGCCCGTCGCAGTCGTCGTCGCGCCCGTCGTCGCAGAACGCCTCGAACGGCAGGCACGGCCCGACGCAGAGCGGGTCGCCGGCGCACTCGGGGTCGCGGCAGTCGATCAGCCCGTCGCAGTCGTCGTCGACCCGGTCGTTGCAGCGCGTCTCGCGGGGCTGGCACACGCCGCAGCGCGGGTCGATCGCGCAGTCCGGGTCGCCGCAGTCGACGAGGCCGTCGCAGTCGTCGTCGACCCGGTCGTCGCAGCGCGTCTCGAACGGGTCGCACGGGCCCATGCACACCGGGTCGAGCGCGCAGTCCGGGTCGAAGCAGTTCACGACGCCGTCGCAGTCGTCGTCCTCGGGGGAGCGGCAGTCCTCGCGGGGCGCGCACCCGACGCAGACCGGGTCGGCCGCGCACGCGGGGTCGGCGCAGTCCACGAGCCCGTCGCAGTCGTTGTCGACCCGATCGGCGCAGCGCTCGGGGGACGGAACGCACACACCGCAGGACGGGGAGAGCACGCAGTCGCGATCGGCGCAGTCGACGAGACCGTCACAGTCGTTGTCGCGCCCGTCGTCGCAGCGCTCGACCGCGCCGGTCCGCACGAGCGGGTCGGCGTCGTCGCAGTCCCCGCCGCCGCACGCGGGCGCGAGCTCGCCGTCGCCGTCGCCGTCCACCGGGCGGGAGCCGCACGCGCGCGCCCCCTCGTCGCACCGATCGATCGTGCAGGCGATCCCGTCGTCGCAGCGCGGAGCCATCGCGGGCACGCAGCCGATCGGCGGGGCGCACCGCTCGACGCCGTTGCAGAAGACGCCGTCGTCGCAGAGCAGATCCTCGGCGCGGTGTGCGCAGCCGCCGGCGCCCTCGTCGCAGAGGTCGAGCGTGCAGACGACGCCGTCGTCGCAGTCGGGGGCGGGGCCGGGCGCGCAGAGGTTCGAGACGCACCGCTCGACGCCGTTGCAGACGAAGCCGTCATCGCACTCCGCGTCCTCCGTGCACGGCCGGTCGCCGCAGCCGACGCCGGGGATGCACATCCCGTCCGGGCCGCACCGCTCGGGGACGGGGAGGTTCACGCAGCCGCGCGCGGCCTCGGAGCAGGAGTCGTCGGTGCAGGCGATCCCGTCGTCGCAGCTCGGCGGCGAGCCGCTCACGCAGACGCGCGCGCCGCCGCAGATCTCCTGGCCGTTGCAGAACACGCCGTCGTCGCACTCCGCGTCGGTCGTGCAGACGCGGACCTCGCCGCCGTCCACGCCGCCGTCGCGCGGGCCGCCGGCGTCCTCGAACGCGTCGAGCGGGGTGCGGCCGCAGCCAGGGAGCGCGAGCGGCAGCCCGAGCAGCGGGGCGACGAGGAGCGGAGCGAGGCGAGCGAGAAGCGAAGAGCGGGTCACGGTTCCCCCAGGGCGCGGGACGGAGCGGTCGATGCTGAGTGGCCGGGGGCCCCCCGATCCGTTCGATCATTTGCTCGAGGATCGGCCCCCGCGTCGAGCGGCGGCGGGCCGCAACACGGCCCGAGGGGCAGTGGGGCGCGAGGCCAGGAGCGTTGCGCGGTCGCCGCCGCGTCGGCCGACGGGCGGCTCAATGAACGTATGACCAGGTGACGTCCGGGACGAGCTCGAGGTGGACGTGGTTGGCGTGGGCGGCGTCGAAGTGCGGGGTGAGGACGACCTGGAACAGGTCGCGCTCGACCGCGTGGCAGACCAGCTGACGCAGGGTCGCCGAGCCCGCGGGCTCGTCGAAGGTGCCGTGGCAGGGCGCGACGCCGCGGGCGCGCGCCGTCCAGCCGTCCAGCACGTCGACGCTCGCGCCGTCGAGCTCGACCTCCGCGAGATCGATCGCGAGGCCATGAGCGTGGCCGCTCACCCGCCCGGTACCGCGGACGCGCGCGCCGGGGCGGTAGGTGCTGTAGTGGATCGCGCGCCGAACGCCCGCGCGCCGGAGGGCCGGGGCCCAGGCGAGGAGCGCCACCGCGAGGCGGCAGTCCATGATCTCGTGCACCGGCTCGCCGCCGCGGCTCGCGATGGCGACCCCGCCGATCGGCGAGCGCAGCCGCACGGGCATGCGGACCCCGGCCGCGTCACCTGCAGGGACACGGCTCACCTCGACGCCGGCCGACTCGAGGATCGCGAAGCAGCGGGCGGGGCTCAGGGCGGCGATGGCGCGACCGCGAGGGAGCTCGGGGGCCGGATGGGGAGCCGGAGCCGCCTCCGCGGCCGGAGCCGTTTCGGGGGCCGGGGCCGGGACCGGAGCCGGGGCCGGGGGAGGGGCCGGGGCCGGGGCCGCTGCCGGAGCCGGAGCGGTCGCCGGGGCCGGGCGCGTCGGGGCCACGGCTGCGGGCTCGGACGGCTCGGAGGTGGGGGTGGTCGAGACCGAGGCGGTCGTGACGCCCGCGAGCGCGAGGTGCACCTCGGCCATGCAGTCCGGATCCGGTCCGTCGCCCAGCTCGGGCGGCTCGTCCGCGGACGCGGAGGAGGCGAACGCGAGCAGCGCGGCGATCGGGATGAGCCCTCGAGACCTCACCCGAAGCATTGGAGCGCATGTAGGTAGAGGTGCTCAAGTTACCTACGCAAACAAACCTCGAATTGGCCGGGAATAGCCCGGAACCGCCGATGTTTCGGGGCTCGCGGGCGACTTGACTTGACCCCCTGAACGTCTATCGTCCGCGCCCGCCAGGGCCTTGGAGGCCCGGCTCCCCC